>NZ_JBEZWH010000046.1:0-64061 GCF_040703975.1 Spirillospora sp. NPDC029432 | reverse complement strand
GCCGGCGGGGCGGCCGGCCGGCCGCCGCCGGGCAGGCCGATGAACGCGCCCACCAGCAGCAGGGCGAGGCCGACCAGGACCGCCCCGACCGGGACGTGCACCCGGACCGCGCTGATCTTGAAGGCGGTCGAGTTCGCCATGTCGACCAGCCCGCGGACCGACGCCGGGACGGTGTGGAGGTCGGCCGAGGCGACCGTCATCCGGCCCTTGCCGTCGGCCGTCTGGACGGTGCTGTGGATCTGCTGGCGGTGCTTGACCGGGATCCCGGTGCGCGGGTCGACCCAGACGGTGATGGTGGCCTGCGAGTAGCGGTCCACCTTCTGGTCGGGGGCGTTCGCCTTCAGCCCGAGCATCTTCGCCGGGAGCTTGGTGTCCACGGCGGCGGTCTTGGTGTTGGGGACCTGCTGGACGAACCGGTACGCCCGCATCCCCAGCACCTCCTCCTCACCGGAGTAGCGCATCGCGGCGGGCTGCTTGGTGGTCATGTCGAAGAACGGGTAGTCCTGCTTGCGCACGTTCGCCAGCGGGAACAGCAGCCCGTACCCGGACATCCGCACCTTGGTGTCGCCGTCGACGTTCGCGCCGCAGCAGTTGGTCAGCTGGGACGTCCGCCGGTCGAACGCGATCCGGTAGCCCTGGATCTGGATGGGCTTGTCCGGGTCGGCGGTGTCGACGATGTTGGTGGAGGAGTCCCAGACGGCGATCCGGTCGTTCCCGCCGTTGGCCCGGACGTCGCCGCGCACGGTGTTGCTGGCCTGGAGCTTGACGCCGGTCTTGGTCTTGAGGGTGGCGGTGTCGAAGTATGTGGCGTTCTGGGCCTCCAGGCGGGTGACCTGGTAGCGGTTCAGCGGTGCCAGGACGACCTGCCCGGCGACGTAGAACCGGACGAGGGGCGCGAGCGTGAGGAAGAAAGCGCCCAGGCAGATCAGGATCAATCCGACCGGTCGCCGCATGAACACCTCCGGGGGACGCCGCTGAATCCACCGGCCAGGAGGCCGTGCTCGGCATGTGCGGGTTACCCTACAGGACCTCTCAAATCGCCCGTCCAATAAGAAGGCCGACTTGCAGGACAGCACCGACAGGACGCCGCGGGCCCGCTGGCTCGCGCTGCTCGCGGTGCTGCTGGCCACGTTCATGGACCTGGTGGACGTCACGATCGTCGGGGTGGCGCTGCGCGCGATCCAGACCGATCTGGACGCCTCGTACGCGGCGGGCCAGTGGTTCACCGCCGGGTACACGCTGGCGTTCGCGCTGCTGCTGGTCACCGGCGGGCGGCTCGGCGACATCCACGGCCGGCGCCGGGTGTTCGTGATCGGCGTCGCCGGGTTCACCGCGGCGTCGGCCCTGGCCGCCGCGGCGCCCACCGCCGGGCTGCTGGTGGCGGCGCGGGTGGCGCAGGGCGCGTTCGGCGGCGTGATGGTCCCGCAGGTCATGTCGATCATCGCGACCGAGTTCCGGCCGGGCCGGGAGCGCACGCTGGCGATCAGCCTGTACGGGGTCGTGCTCGGCGCCGGGCAGGTCAGCGGGCCGATGCTGGGCGGGCTGCTGACCGGCGGCGGCCCCGGCTGGCGGTGGATCTTCCTGATCAACCTGCCGGTCGGCGCGGTGGCGCTGGCCGGCGCGCTGCGCTGGATGAACGAGTCGCGCGCCGAGCGTCCGCCGCGCCTGGACCTGCCGGGGATGGTGTTGGTCTCGGCGGGCTCGCTGCTGCTGGCCTACCCCCTCGTGCAGGGCCGCGAGCTGGACTGGCCCTGGTGGACGCTCGCGTCGATGGCCGCCGCGGTGCCCGTCCTGTACGCCTTCGTCCGCCACCAGCGGCGCCGGGAGCGGCGCGGGCGGGCCGTGCTGGTCCCGATGGGGCTGTTCCTGCGCCGCTCGTTCGCCGCCGGGAACGCGCTGCTCTTCGTGCTCTTCAGCGGCGTCTCGGCGTACTTCATCGTGCTGACCTGGACGTTCCAGTTCGGGCTCGGCTGGTCGCCGCTGCGGGTCGCGCTGGTGGGGCTGGCGTGGCCGGCCGGGATCGCCTGCACGGCGCAGCTCACCAACCGGTACGGGCAGCCGCGGGCGCGGTTCCTGGTGGCGCTGGGCACGCCCGCGATGGCGGCGTTCACGGCCGTGCTGGCCTGGTCGGTGGCCCGGCACGGCGAGCACGTGACGGCCTGGCAGGTGGCGCCGTGGCTGTTCGGCGCCGGGATCGGGATGGGGCTGACGATCCCGATCCTGTCCAACCTGGTGCTGGGCGATCTCCCGCCGGACGACGCCGGGGCCGCGTCCGGCGTGCTCAACTCGGTGATCCAGCTCGGCAACGCGATGGGCGTGGCGCTGGCCGGGGTGGTCTTCTTCGGCGGGCACGGGACCGGTTCCGGCCCCGGCGGCTTCGCGGGGGCCGGCGCCCGTACGCTGCTGTTCAGCGCCGTGGCGTTCGCGCTCGCGGCGCTGCTGTCGCCGCTGCTGCCGCGCCGGGTCGCCCGTACGGGACCGGACGCGGCCGCCGGCCCGGAAGGCGGCCCGGAGGACTCCCCGCTGCTGTCTACCGGCCGGTAGGATCCGGCCTCACGCGCCCCGGCGTACTGACGACCGTTCACCGAACCCCGCGAGGTGGCCATGACCGCGGTCCGCCCCACCCCCGGCGCCTCCGCCGCGCCCGGCGCCACGCGCAGGCAGGCGGCCACGCTGGCGCGTTCGGTACGGCTGCTCAGCGCGTTCCGCAAGGAGCAGGCGGACCCGGAGGCCTTCTACGCGCTGATGGCGCGGGACACGGTCGCCCAGCTCGCGTCGTACACCGCCCTGGACGGGGCCACCGTGGTGGACGTGGGCACCGGCACCGGGTTCTTCACGCGCGAGCTCCAGGCCGCGGGCGCCCGCTGCGTGGGCATCGACCACGATCTCGCCGAACTCGTCTCGCTCCGCGCCCCGGCCGCCGGCACCCTGGTGGCCAGCGCGCTCGCGCTGCCGTTCCGTACCGGCTCGGCGGACGTCTGCTTCTCCTCCAACGTGCTCGAACACGTACCGGATCCCTGGCGGATGGCCGGCGAGATGGTCCGCGTGACGAGGCCCGGCGGGATCGTCTACCTGTCGTTCACCAACTGGCTCTCCCCCTGGGGCGGGCACGAGACGTCCCCCTGGCACTACCTGGGAGGCGACCGGGCGGCCCGCCGCTACCAGCGCAGGCACGGGCGTCCCCCGAAGAACCGCTTCGGCGAGAGCCTGCACCCCGTGTCGGTGGCGGCGGCCCTTGCGTGGGCGCGCTCCTGCGAGGAGGTGCAGGTGCTGGACGCGATCCCGCGCTACCTCCCGCGCTGGGCGGAGGGCGTCGTGCGCGTGCCGGGGCTGCGCGAGGTCGCCACCTGGAACCTCGTCCTCGTGCTGCGCAGGCTGCCGTGAGCGCGCCCGCGAGCAACGGCCGGTGGGGCACCACGAGGCGGGTCGCGCCGGCCGCGCGTCCCGCCGCACCGCGGGGCCTCCCGGCCATCTCCGGCCACCAGAACGCGCTGGACGGCATCCGCGCGATCGCCGCGCTGGCCGTCCTCGTCTACCACGTGGCCGGTTCGTCCGGCGCGCTCCACAGGGGCGGCCTCGGCTGGCTCTACAACGGCGGCCAGATCGGCGTGCCGATCTTCTTCACGCTCTCCGGCCTGCTCCTCTACCGGCCGTGGGCCGCGGCCGTGCTGGACCCGGACCGCCCCCGGCCGAGCACCAGGTCGTACCTGCGCAAGCGGGCCTTCCGCATCCTGCCCGCCTACTGGGCCGTCGTCATCTGCTTCATGGTCACCGCCGGCCTGGACCACGTGACCGACGCGTTCTCGTGGGTCTCGCTGCTCACGCTGACGCACACGTACGTGCCGGATCCCTGGTGGGGCAGCACCCTGGGGCCGGCGCACCTCGGCCAGATCTGGAGCCTCACCGTCGAGGCCGCCTGGTACCTCACGCTGCCCGCGACGGCCGCGGTCCTCGCCTGGTACGCGCGGCGCGCCCCGTCCGGCGACGTCGGCGCGCGGGCCCGGAGGCTGCTGCGGGGGCTGGCCGTCTACGCCGTGCTGTCGTTCGCCTACACGGCCGCCATGTTCATCCCGCAACCGCAGCCGATGATGGGGCTGTGGCTGCCGCGCTTCTTCGCGTGGTTCGCGATCGGGATGGCGCTGGCCGTCGTGACCGTCTGGGCGCGGCTGGAGCCGGACGGGCCCGTGCCGCGCCTGTGCCGCACGGTCGCCGGCTCGTGGCGGGCCTGCTGGGCGGGGGCGGCGCTGCTGTACGTCATCGGCGCCACGCCCGCGACCGGCCCGCTCGACCTCGTCACGCTGGACGTGGTGTGGACGTCGATGCTGGAGATCCTGGTCAACGGCCTGTGCGCGGCGGCGTTCGTGGCGCCCGCGGCGCTGGCCTCCGAGCGCGACGCGGTGATCGGGACGGTGCTGGGCAACCCGGTGATGCGGTTCCTGGGCCGGATCTCCTACAGCGTGTTCCTGTGGCAGATGCTGATCGTCGTCGGCTGGTACGAGTGGACCGGCCGGACGTTCCGCGGCGACGTCATGACCGATCTTCCCCTTCTGCTGGCAGCGACCATCGCAGCGGCGACGGCGAGCTACTACCTGGTGGAACGGCCGGCTCAGCGGCTGGCCCGCCCGCGCCGGGATCGGGATCGGGATCGGCGTCCTCCGGCTCCGGAGCCGGATCGGGAGCCGGAGCCGCGGCCGGGGCAGGGGCCGGAGCAGGCTCGGGAGCCGGAGACCGCGGAACCAGCGGCGCCGGCCCCGCCCAGCTCAACTCGATCGACCCTTCCCGACCTGCCCGCGGAGCGCGGCGGGGACGCGACAGCTGAACGGCCGCCCGGCCGAGGATGAGCAGCCCCAGGACCTGGGGGACGGTGTCGGCGAGCAGGCCCGCGGGCGCGGCCGGGTTGTCCACCGCCTTCGCCCAGAAGCCCCAGGCCAGGCAGCCCGTACCGGCGATCATGAGGATCGCGGCCGTCCACGGCGACGCGGGCGCCCGCAGCGGCGCGGACCCGCGCGTGCGGGACCAGGCGGCCAGCACGGCGGAGGCGGTGGCGGCGGCGAGCCCGACCGGCCCGGCGACCCACAGCCCGAGCAGCGCCGCCAGCGGCACCGCCGCCCACAGCGGCCAGCCCCGCAGGTCCGCGCGCGGCGGCCGCGGCGCCGGCCGGCGGGCGCCCGGCCAGACCGCCACGAGCAGCAGCAGGAGCAGCAGGTTGAGCCCGGCCACGACCGCGATGCGCTGCGCCCGGTCCGGGCGGAAGGTCAGCTCGGCGGTGCCGGACGTCCCGGCGGGCACGATCCAGCCCTGCTTCCAGCCGTCCAGCCGTACGGGGCGCAGCGCCTTGCCGCCGACGCGCGCCTCCCAGCCGGGGTTGTAGTTCTCGTTCACGGTCAGGAACGACCGGCCGGCGGCGTCCACCTGGAGCCTGCGCTCGCCCGGCGACCAGCTCAGCACCTTCACGGGCGAGGGCCGCGGCTCGTCCCGCGCGGCGCGCTCGCCCACCACGGCGGTCTCGATGCGGTAGCCGTCGAACGGCGGCGCGGACAGCCGGTTGGGGCCGGCGGCGACGGGCGTGCGGCGGCACGCCTCGTACTTCACGGGACGGCCTTCCAGCAGGTCTCCCATCGTCCCGCTGACCTTGGTCCGCACGGTCGTCTTCCCGACGACCAGCCGGGGGCCGAGGCCGCACTCCAGCCCGAGCGGCAGGCCGCGGACGTCCCGGAACGCCCGGACGCCGGGCACCCGCACCTCGCTGACCTGGATCGGCTCGACCCGTCCGGCACGCGAGAACGTCAGCGTCAGCCGGTCGGTGTCCAGCGGCGCGAACGAGAGCCGCCCGCGCGCGTCCGTCATCGCCTCGCGGGCCTGGCCGCCGCGCCCCTCGATCCGGACCCGCGCCGGACCGCCCATCGCCGGCGGCCGGTCGATGGTGAGCCGGGAGACCTTCGTCCGGCGGCCCCACTGGACGGTGAACGACGGGTTCATGTCGTTCTCATCGGCGATCCAGGACGTGGCCGGGTCGCCGTCGAACGCCGACCGCGGCTGCGCGGCCGGGTGATCGGTCAGCGTGCTGCTCGCCGCGACCCTCGGATCGCCCTTCAGGGACGTGTACCGGGCGATCAGCTCCCGGCTGGTGAGGACGGCCGTTCCCGAGATCGGCGCCTGCCGGGCCTGCGGGACGGTGAACGTCCGGTCGAACGCCTCGCCCTCCTCGTCCCGCGTGCCGAGCGTGTCGGAGCAGACCCAGCGCCGGGGGCCCTCCATGCAGTCGGCCCGCCCGCCCGGCACGCGGCTCATGACGAACTCGGGCGTCCCCGTGGCGCCGTCCGGCGAGGGGAGCGCGTAGGTGCGGCCGGCCGTCACGCCGCCGACGCGCAGCTCGGTGATCCCCGCGCGGGCGAACGTGGCGTCCCCGGAGTCGCGGGCGACCTCGGTGATGCGCACCCGCAGCCAGGACGTCGCGCCCGGCGGGACCCGCAGCGGCTGGTCGCCGGGGACCGCGGAGACCTGCTGTTCGAGGACGCCCCCGGCGGACTCCACGGCGACCTTGGTGACCGGCGGCCCCTTCCTGCGGTCCTGGACGAACGCGGCCGTCAGCTGCGGGATCTCGCGGGGCGCGTCGAAGTCGACGCGGAGCCACTGGCCGACCGGGCCGTGCCAGCCGCCGGTCTCCCACGCGCTGGCCGGATCGCCGTCGACGGCCGCGTACGGGACCGAGGCGGGCTCCCTGGCCTGCGGCACGACGTCGTCTCCCCCGGCCGACGAGGACGCGGTGACGTTCCGGAAGCCGCTGTAGTCGACCGTGGTCGCGTACTCGCGCCAGCCGTCGTCCAGGACGTCGGCGGCCTTCCCGCGTTCGGCGGCGGTCAGGGTCGGGGACGTCTGGTGCAGCTCGCCGAACGCGCGGCGCAGCAGCCGCGGCGAGTCGGTCACCACGGGGGCGCCGCCGAGATCGCGGGCGTCGTCGTTCAGCAGGACGGGCCGCCGCGCCAGCGCGCCGGTGTCGGCCATCGTCAGCAGCGACTCGGGGCCGCCGTAGACGCGCACGGGATCGTCGGCGGGGGCGAGTTCGGCGACCGCGGCGGCGCCCTCGACCTCGTACACCTCGAGCGGCTGGTACTTCTGGTTCACCGCCGACATCGCGTCGTCGACGAAGTCGCCGCCGGTGGGGGCGCCGAACGCCGCCACCCTGCGCAGTCCTGGAGAGGCGTCGAGCGACTGGTGCAGGCGGGCGGGCCAGCCGCCCCGGAGCGTCTCCCTGCGCAGGTCGTTCCGTACGAGGATGTAGCGCATCCCCATGCGGCCCAGGAACTCGGCGAGGCCGGGCGAGCTCCTCCCCGAGCGGACCTGCTGGTCGATCGCGTCCAGCGCGCGCGTGTAGCCGGGCGAGCCCGCCGGCACGAGCTGCCGCACCCCCCAGCGGGCGGTGAGGAGGGGCTGGACGATGTCGTCCATCGGCCGTCCCCAGAGGTACTCGCCGAACGCCGATCCGGGCACCGCGAGGACGCCCTGCTGCCCCGCGCGCGCGTTCAGCCACGAGGCCGCCTGCTTCCAGTACGGGGGGACCTCCTTGAACTCGCCCGGCCCGGAGAGGCCGTGCGAGACCGCCGTGACCCCGATGCCGCCGAGCGCGATCACGGCCGCGGCGGGGGCGCTCAGGACGGCGCGGAATCCGTTGCTCCATGGCGAGCGGCCCTCGACCCTCTTGAGGGCCGTCACGGTCAGGAGATGCGCCAGCCCCAAGGCGAGCGGCAGCCGCAGGACCGCGTCGAACTTGTACAGGTTGCGCAGCGGCGCGAGCGGCCCGTTCAGCAGCTCGCGGATCTGCGGCGCGAACGGCCCCGGCAGGTCGCTGATGTGCCCCGCCGTGATGACCGCCAGCCCGGCCAGCAGGCAGAGCAGCAGGAACGTGCGCTCGGGCAGCAGCGTGGACAGCAGCCCCGCCAGGCACAGCGCCGCGACGACGCCCGTGCAGATCACCGGCAGCGGGCTCAGCGACAGCCCGTGCCCGACCGGCCACCACACCTGCCCGTCCACGATCAGGTAGTTCACCCAGCGCTCGGCGCCGCGCAGCACGTTGATCAGGCCGGTCGGTCCGGTCGTGGTCTCGGCCTTCTCGGTGTAGGTCAGCCAGGAGAAGCCGTACGTGCCGGTGAGCAGCAGCGGGACCAGCCACCAGCCGGTCGCCGCCGCGACCGCCGCCGACCACCAGGCGAACAGCCGCAGCCGCGGCAGCCGCGTCCTCTTTCCCGGTTTCCCTGGTTTCCCGGTCTGCTCGGGCGGCCGCGGCCGGGTGATCATGTAGAGGACCGGGACGACTAGCACCGCCACCGTCACGGTCGCGTTGATGCCGCCGCAGAAGGCGACCGCGAGGCCCGACCTGGCCGCGGCCCGGATCCGTCCGCCGCCCTCGGCCGCGGTGACGAGCGGGAGAACGATCCACGGCAGCATCGCGGCCGCGAGGTACTCCGAGGACAGCTGGCCCATCGTGGCCAGCGCGTTCGGGGACAGGGCGTACGCCATCGCGCCCGCGAGCCGCGCCGCCGGGCCGCCGATGCCGAGCCGCTCGGCCAGCCTGCGCACGCCGAGGAACGCCGCGCACATCAGCAGCGCCAGCCAGAGCCGCTGGGTGATCCACGCGGGCAGGCCGATCAGATCCCCGGCCGCGTAGAACGGCCCCATCGGGAACAGGTAGCCGACCGCCTGGTTCTGCAGCTGCCCGAACTGCTCGGGGTCCCACAGGTGAAGCGCGCGGCCCAGGAACGCCAGCGGGTTCACCGCCATGTCGATCTTGGTGTCGGCGAGGATCGCGCCGGGCCGGGTCGAGAACGCCAGCGCGGCCAGCGCCAGGCAGCAGACCGCCGCGCGCAGCCGGTCGCGCAGCCGCGGATCGACGTCGCCGGCGGCCGCGGGCGCGCCCGGTCCGGGCACGGGCGCCGCGCTCCCGGCGCGAGGCCGTTCCGTCTCTCCCACGGCCATGCTCCGCAGGGCTCCTTCCGATCGTGTCGCCGCGGCGCGGGTCAGCGCTCGCCGGTCCCGGCGGTCCGTGCGGCCTCGCCGAGGAGCCGCTCGATCCCGGTCGCCTCCCGGACGGGCCGGCCGCCCTCGGCGAGCAGCAGATCGCGGACGGGCCCCTCCGCGACGCGCGGCTGCCCGTCACCGTACCGCCGCTCGACGATATGGGCCTGTTCGTCCGTGGTCGCGGCGGTTCCGGCCCGTACCGCGGCCCCGATCAGCTCCGCCCAGCGGCCCGCGGTGCGGTCCCAGTCGAAGGCGGCGGCCCACTCGCGGCAGGCGGCGGCGACCTCGTTCCGGCGGCCGGGATCCGCCAGCTCCTTCAGGGCGCGCTCGGCGACGGCGGCGAGGTCCTCGCCCGGGTCGGCGAGCCAGCCGGTCCGCCCGTCGCGTACGGCGTCGCGCAGGCCGTCCACGTCGTACGCGGCGGTCGGCACCCCCAGCGCCGCCGCCTCGATCACGCTCAGCCCCCAGCCCTCCCCCTGCGACGTGCTCAGATGCAGCGCGGCGCGCGCCACCAGGGCCGCCTTCGCCGCCTCCGGCAGGTAGCCGTGCGCGACGACGGCGCCGGCCAGGCCGCGCCGCTCGATCTCGGCGGCCAGCCGCGGCGCCTCGGGCCCGTCCCCGATCACGTGCAGGCGCAGGCCGGGATGGCGGCCGCGCAGCTCCTCCGCGATGTCCAGCAGGCGCCCGACGCGCTTGTGCGGAACGAGCCGGGTGACGCACACCAGGTCAGGGTCTCCGGCGGGGGCGTCGGCGTCCGCCCGTTCCTGCACGACAGTCGTCCCGTTAGGGATGACGTAGGCCGAGCCTGTCCAGCCGAGGCGTTCTCGTACGGCGCTCAGCGTCGAGGGCGAGACGCACACGTACGCGTGCCGCCGGTAGGACCAGCGGGCGACGGGCCCCTCCAGCATGCGGCCGAACCAGGCCATCCAGCGCGGGAAGTACAGCCCGAACTGCGCGTCGTGCACATGGTGGATGACGCAGAAGACGGGGACCCTCCTCGGCAGGACCCAAGGAGTGAAGAACGGGATGCCGTTCTGGCAGTCGACCACGGCGTCGAAGGACCGCCGCTTCAGCAGCATCCAGAGCAGCACCAGCGGATAGACGGTGAAGCGCCCGCCGAGCCGGACGAACTCCACGCCGTCCACGCGCTCCCGGCGGCGCTGCCCGCTCGCGCGCGCCGTGACGTACCGGACGCGCGCTCCCCCGGCCGCCAGGCGCCGCGCGACCTCCCACGCGTAGCGCTCCGCACCGCCGGCGGCCGGATGCCAGGGGTCCCTCCAGTTCACGACCGCGAGTCGCGCATCCCCGCTGCTCATCCCGTCTTGGCCTCGTGCCCCTTCGGCAGCGCGAGCGGCGGCTGGACGGTCAGGATCTGGGCGGCCCCTGAGCCGGCCCCCGAACCGGCCCCGGAGCGGGGCGCGGGCGCCGGACGGCCGGCCGCCGCCGCGCGGGCGCGGATGCGGGCCAGGTCGAGCAGGCACTGCGAAGTGTGCCGCCGTACCGAGAACGTCGTTCCCGGGCGGTCGGACCACACCACCGGGATGCCGGTGATCGGCGCGCCGCGGCGGACGCAGTGCATCAGCAGCTCGACGTCGAACGCGAACCCGGCGGTCCGCAGGTCGGCCGCCGCCGCGCGGGCCAGCGGGCCGAAGAAGAACTTGAAGCCGCACTGGGTGTCGGCGATGTCGCCGGCCAGGTCGCGCACCAGCCGGTTGAACGTGATCGCGCCCAGCCGCCGCATGAGCTGCCCGTACCCCTCGACCAGCGAGTCGGGGTGGCGGCGCGACCCGACCACCACGGGATGGCCCGTGCGCAGCAGTTCCAGCGCGTCGTCGAGCGCGGCCAGGTCGGTCGCCATGTCGGCGTCGCAGAACCCCGCGTACGGGGCGCGGGTGGCCAGCAGTCCCACCCGTACCGCGGCCCCCTTGCCGCGCTGCGCGCAGTGCAGCCCGCGCACCGGCACCGGCCCGCGCCATCCGGCGATGACCTCGGCGGTGCCGTCGGTGCTGGCGTTGTCGACGACGATGATCTCCGACCTGACGCCGATCCCGGCCAGCTTCTCCCCCAGCAGGGCGAGCCCGGCCGGGAGGCGCTCGGCCTCGTTGTAGGCCGGGACCACGATCTCCAGTTGGACGGGGCCGCCGCCCGGGGCGCTCACGGGGACCTCAGGGGCCCGGGGTCAGCGGGAGCCGTAGTTGTAGAGCGGCTTGATGACCGGGTCCTGCTGGGAGGCGCTGGACAGCTGCACCACGGTGAACGAGGCGCCGGTGGCCAGCAGCACACCGACGATAGCGGCAACGGCAATGCGCATCAGGGGGCCCTTCGACGGGGAATACTGCCGAGTAACGGGACGCCCAGGGTAGTGGCTGGGGTCACAA
Source organism: Spirillospora sp. NPDC029432 (assembly GCF_040703975.1). Lineage (NCBI taxonomy): Bacteria > Bacillati > Actinomycetota > Actinomycetes > Streptosporangiales > Thermomonosporaceae > Spirillospora > Spirillospora sp. NPDC029432. The sequence continues at coordinate 52,668 of NZ_JBEZWH010000046.1, read as the reverse complement.
GATAGCTAGAAAGAGACCAGAAAATCGCCACACTTGCGACAATCCAGGCAAGCACTACGGGCGCCACCGGCGGCTTCTCCTCCGGCGGAGTGACCGTTACCGGTATTCGGTAGAGCACCAAATCCGGTTCCTGCACCACGCGCTCGGCCCCCGGAAGCCGCTCCGGACCCGCCGCCGGATCCGCGGCGTCCACCGCCACGTACCGGATCCCGTGCCTCCCCAGCACCTCCGTCAGCGGCCCGCCCGACCGGATCGCCCCGTCCAGCCGCACCGCCCGCGGATCCTCCGGCGCCACCGTCTCCCCGCCCACCATCACGGCGTCGTTCACGACCACCCGCCGGTCGTGCAGGTAGCGCGGCAGCGGATCGAGCACCCGCCGCCCGTGGTTCCAGGCGTAGCTCCGGTACGCCGCCCACGGGAGCACCAGCACGTCCCCCGGCGCCCGGTCGGCCGCGATCACGTCCCGGGCGCGCGCCCAGCCGTCCGGGTACTCCACGGACCGCAGCTGGCCGGCCGCGCCCCACGCCAGCGAGGGCAGCAGCACCACCGGCGCGAGCAGCGCCCCGTACGCGACCGCCGCGTACCGCGCCCGCAGGGCCCGCTCCGCCGCGATCCCGAGGCCGGCCGCGACGACCACGGCGAGCGGCGCCGCGAACTGCTGCCCGTCCCGGAACACGGCGAACCCCGGCCAGACCGAGATCGCCCCTTCGAGCAGGCCCGGCAGGAACGCCCCCACCGCCGCCACCGCGAACCCGATCCCGGCCGCCACCGCGACCCGCCGCCCCCAGCCGCCTTCGCCGTCGTCCCGCTCCCCGTCACCGCCGAGGGCCCGCCAGTACCGGGCGTACATGGCGAGGGCCGCGACCACGACCAACGCCCAGAGGGTGGCCGGTACCGGGGCGCCGTACCCGAGGGGGACGGTCTCCCCGTTCCAGACGCCGCCCAGCAGGAGGAGGCTGCCGAGCGTCCCGAACGGGGTGTCGGCGCGGGCGGCGAAGGTCTCCACCCCCAGGCCGTCCCCCGGAACGCCGTCCGGGCGCAGCAGGCTGGGCACGAGCCAGGGCAGGCTCAGCACGGCGAGGACGGCGAGCACCTTCGCCCGGCGGCGGGCCACGACGAGCGCCGCGATCCCCGACACGGCCAGGGCCGCGAACCCGCCGATCGCCGCCGGGATCAGCGCGCACAGCAGCCGCCGCCCGCCGCCCCGCCGGTCCGCCGCGAGCGCGGCGGCCAGCACCCAGGGCAGCGCGGCGTAGCCGAGCAGCAGGGCCCACTGGCCGAGGAGGAGCCGCTCGGCGACGAACGGGTTCCACGCGTACGCGACGCCCGCGACCAGCCCTGGCAGGAGCCGCCGGGACGGGACGAGCGAGGCCGCCGACGCGCACGCCATCACGAAGATCGACAGCAGCACGAGGCGCTGGACGAGCCACGCCGGCACCACCACGGCCAGCGCGGTGACGAACGCGTCGCTCGGCACGTGCCGCGGGACCGTCCCGGTCAGGCCGAACGTCATCGGGGTGAACGCGGGGTCCGGGACGAACACCATGTCGTACGACAGCACGAACCCGGGCGCGAGCCCCGGCCCGAGCACCACCAGGCCGAGCCCGAGCCCGGTGAGAGCGGCCGTCAGATGCCGCGTTCGCCCCCTCATCAGGCGAATGAGGCTATCCCAGCGATCAGGAGCCGCGCGATCAGGCGTCGCGCGGCAGGCCCAGGATGCGCTCGGCGATCACGTTCAGGTTGACCTCCGTGGTGCCGCCGCCGATCGTCATCGCCCGCGACGCCAGCAGGTGCCGCGTCCACCTGCGGCGCAGGTCGCCCTTCCAGCCGCCGGTCAGCGCGCCCTCCGGCCCCAGCAGCGAGAATCCGTACTCGGTGACCTTCTGGCCGTGCTCCATCGCGACCAGCTTGCGGACGTTCGCGGTGGCGCCCGGGTCCGTCCCGGACAGCTGCTTGAGCGTGGCGCGCAGGCCGAGCAGCGCGAACGCGTGCTCGTCGCACACCAGCCGGCCCAGCTCGTCCCGGACGAGGGGGTCCCCCGCCAGGCCCAGCCCGTCCGCCAGGCGCAGCAGCTTCGGCACGTCGCCGCCGAGCTGGAACGTGCTGGTCAGGCCGACGCGCTCGTTGGCGAGGGTGTTGCGGGCGACCCGCCAGCCCTCGTTGACCGGGCCCACGACCATGTCGTCCGGGACGAACACGCCGTCCAGGAAGACCTCGTTGAAGACGGCGTCGCCGGTGCACTCGCGCAGCGGCCGGACGTCGATCCCGGCCGAGGCCATGTCGATCAGGAAGTACGTGATGCCGTCGTGCTTGGGGCGGTCCGTATCGGTACGGGCGATGCACACGCCCCACTGCGCGTCCCGGGCGAGCGAGGTCCAGATCTTCTGGCCGGTGATCGTCCAGCCGCCCTCGGCCCGCTCGGCGCGGGTGGTCAGCCCGGCCAGGTCGGAGCCGGCGCCCGGCTCGCTGAACAGCTGGCACCAGATGATCTCGCCGCGCAGCGTCGGCGGCAGGAACCGCTCCTGCTGCTCGGGCGTGCCGTACTGGACCAGCGACGGGACGACCCACGCCGCGATCATCAGCGGGACGGGCTTCACGTTCGCGGCCCGCAGCTCCTGCTGGATGACGATCTGCTCGACCGGACCGGCGGCGCGACCCCACGGCTTCGGCAGGTGCGGGGTGACCCAGCCGCCCTCGGCCATCGCGGCGCGCTGCTCGAACACGTCCATGGCGGCCATCTCGGCCACCCGCTCCCGGATGGCGCCGCGCAGGCCGTCGGCGCCTTCGGGCAGCTCGACCTCCATCGGGCGGCGGACGCCGTCCAGCGCCAGCCCTGCCAGCTCCGCGCGGTACGCGGCGGGCCGTCCCAGCGCCGCCCGCAGCGTCAGCGCGCGCCGGTAGATCCGGTGGGCGTCGTGCTCGTAGGTGTAGCCGATGCCTCCGTGGACCTGGATGTTGCCCTCGGCGCACTCCACGGCGGCGTCGGCGGCAAGTACGGCCGCGACGTTCACCGCGTAGGCGCGCTGCTTCTCGTCGTCCTCGTCCAGTGCACGGATCGCGTCCCACACGGCGGCGCGGGCGCGTTCGGTGGCGATGAGCATGCGGGAGCACTTGTGCTTGACGCCCTGGAACTGCCCGATGGGGCGGCCGAACTGCTCCCGCAGCTTGGCGTAGGCGACCGCGTCGTCCAGCGCGCGCCCCGCGACACCGCACGCCTCCGCTCCCAGGAGGACGACCGCGAGGGCGTCCACGTCCCGCAGCACGCGCTCGTCCGGTACGGAGACCCCGTCCAGCTCGACCTGTCCGACCGCGCGGGTGAGGTCCAGGGACTCCCCCTCCTCGACCTCCTTGACGGTGAGCCCGTCGAGCACGGCCCAGCGGCCGCCGACGTTCGCGACCACCAGGTCGATTCCGGGGCCGCCCAGCACGAGCCCGTCCCCGAAGGCGAAACCGGCGCTGAGCTCGCCGTTCACCAGCCGGGGCAGGAACTCCTCGCGCGCCTCCCGCGTCCCGCCGGACGCGATGGCCGCCGCGGCCAGCGCGGTCGGCGCGTACGTGCCGGGCACCAGCGCCCGGCCCAGCTCCTCCAGGACGACGGCCTGCTCCAGGAGGCCGAAGCCCTGGCCGCCGTACTCCTCGGGCACGTGCAGCCCCAGCTGCTCCGGTGCCGCGCCGTCCCGCTCGATGGTCCCGCGTACCGAGGCGGCCAGCGCCTCGTGTTCCTCGGTCAGCCCGATCGCCATGGCGACAGCGTACTAGAACCGCATTCGGTCAGGGCCAGACCGTGGCCACGCAGGCGCCCAGCGCCAGGACGAGGATCGCCCCGACCACCGCCGCGGCGATCAGGTCCTGCCGCCGCACGGACTCGGCGGAGATCAGGTCGGGCCGTTCGGGCAGCGGGTCGGGAACGCTCGGCAGGGGTCCGGTCGGGGCGTCGTCGTCGGCGGGATCCTCGCTCTGCACCACACGGGGCAGAGTAGGTGAAATTTCACGAAATGGTCAGGCGGCGACCTTGAGCTGCGTCATGAACCGGTTGATGTCCGGCCACAGCGTCTTGTGCGTGTTGGGCACCGCCGCGAACGCCACCGCCGGCGCCGGCCGGCCGTTGTCGATCACCGCGGTGGCGACGACCTCACCGGTCGCCTTCACGCCCGCCCGCTTGTAGGTGACGTACGAGGCGACGAGCCAGCCCTTGCGGCCGTCCACGTTCAGCGCCTGCGAGGCCAGCGGCGTCGACTTGTGGGGGAACGCGTAGTACTGCGCCTCGATCCCCTTGGCCGCCTGCACCGCGACCGCGGGCACGCTCTCCGGGCCCTTGTACTCGCTCTGCAGGCTCGGGTTGAGCACGCCGGTCATCAGCTGGCCGTACCACGTCTGCCCGCCGGTGCGCTCGGTGACGAGCACCTGCTGCCCGGACCAGCCGGGCGTGCCCAGCTTGTTCTTCTTCGTCGGCACCTGCCAGGGGCGCGCCAGCCGCGGGTAGACGAGCCCGGCCTGCGGGTCCTTCACCGCGCCCAGGACCCGGCTCGGCCGCCCGGCGAACTGCCGCAGCGGCTTCTCCGCCGGCATCTTCACCTCGGGCGCGGCCTCCTGGTCGGTCGAGGACTTCTTCGTCTCCGCCTCGGCCTCGCCGCCGCGCTGCTTGAACAGGTAGACGCCGCCCGCCGCGAGCAGCGCCACCACCAGCAGCCCGACGCCGCCGTACAGCGCCAGCTTCGACCGGCCGCCCTCGTCGAGGTCGCCCTGGCGGCCCAGCTTGGAGTCGGCCGCGTCCTCGTCGGCCATCCAGTCGGGCATCTGCCAGTTGCCGCTGCTCGGCTTGCCGGGACGTACCGGACCCGACGGCGCCATCGGGGCCACCCCCGCGTACTGCGGGTCGCCCTCCCCGGCGAACAGCTCGTCGTCGTCCTGCGCGGCAGGCCCCTCGGCCACCGGCGCGACCTTCACATCCTCGGCCTCGCGGGCCTGCTCCATCGGCGACGGCGCGCGCCCATCCGGCTCGGAACCATCGACATCGGGAACGGTCACCCGGGCGCTCTCCTCGCGGTCGGCGGAGTCATCACTCATGTCGGCCCAGCGCCCCCCGCGCTCCCCCTCATCGGACATGCGGAACACCGTACGGCAAGATCGGTGCCCCCGATGTGCCGGGCCATCACACTCAGGACACATCTTCCCAACGGCTCAATACCCCTGCGGCGGGTCCTGCCGCGCGCTCATGACCTGCGGATCGGCCGCCAGGCGCTCGCGCGCCAGCAGCGTACCGCCGGCCACCGCGCCGGGCATCGCCAGCACCGCGCCGAGCGGGATGAGGAACATCACGACGGTCGCGACACCGAACCCGAGCACCAGCGGCCGCCGCCGCCTCATGAGCGCGAACCGCTCCTTGCGCAGCACCCCGCGCCGGTCCATCGCCACCGACGTGAGCTCGCCCGTCAGGAAGTACCCCGACACGAACGCCGCGACGACCGGCACCACCGTCTGCCCGACCACGGGCAGGAAACCGCACGCGAAGAAGACGACCGCGAACCCCAGCGCGACCAGCCCCAGCAGCACCGCGTCCTTGATCGCCCGCCCGATCTGGGTCATCAGCGGCACGTCCGGCTCCGGCGGCGCACCGCCCTGCGACTCCTCGACCTTCTCCGAGATGTTCTCGTAGAACGGGTCGCCCACCAGCAGCGTCAGCGTCGTGAACGTCAGGATCGCCAGGAACAGCGACGCCCCGAACACCGCGATCCCCGCCACGACGCGGGTCGCCTTCCGCAGCCACTCCGACCAGCCGTCGGCGAACGGCGTCAGCCATCCGGCCACGTCGTCCAGGTTCCACGCCAGGGTCCCGAGCGCCGCCGCGTACGCGACGAGCACGATCACCGCGGGGATCAGCCCGAACAGCCACTGCAGCGGATGCCGCGCGACCCACCCCAGCCCCCGGAACAGATATCCGACACCATCGAAGAAATCGCTGAACGCCTGCTTCACACCCCCAAAGCTATCGACCGTTCCGCCCCTCGGCCGCCATCCGGCCGGACGGCGCGGGGCGCCCGGGTGCGGGCGCCCCGGGTCCCGTCAGAAGGCGTTGGGGTCCCGCTGGATCTCCTCCGGTACGGGGTGGCGGTAGAGGTCGGCGGCGTTCCGCCAGGTGAAGCGGGCTATGTCGGCCGGTGGGAGGCCGCCGATCTCGGAATGGATGACCGACTGGGTGTCCGGCCAGGTGGAGTCGCAGTGCGGGTAGTCGCTCTCCAGCAGGATGTTCTCGACGCCGATGCGGTCGCGGAGGGCGAACGAGGACTGGTCCTCGACCGCGCAGAACCAGAAGTTGCGCTTGAGGACCTCGGCCGGGGTGAGGCCGATGTCGGACGTCCAGGTCCCGTACATCTCGTGGTAGCTCAGCATGTGGTCGAGCCGGTCCATCAGCCCGGCGACCCAGCCGATGCCGCCCTCGCTGAGGCAGATCCTGAGGTCCGGGTAGCGGACCGGGAGCATCGAGTAGAGCCAGTCGACGGCGGCGAACATCGCGTACCCGAAGAACAGGACGCCGACGGTGTCCGGCGGGGCGTCGTCGGCGGTGGCCGGGGACGTTCCGGACGAGCCGATGTGCAGGTTGACGACGGTGCCGGTCTCGGCGCAGGCCCGCATGATGGGGTCCCAGTGGCCGGTGTGCAGGGACGGCAGGCCGAGCTTCTGCGGGGCCTCGGAGAACGTGACGGCCTTGAAGCCGCGCTCGGCGTTGCGGCGGATCTCCTCGGCGCCCAGCTCGGGGTCCAGCAGCCAGGGAATCTGGCACGGGATGATCCGGTCGGGGTACGCGCCGGCCCACTCCTCGAGGTGCCAGTCGTTCCAGGCGCGCACGGACGCCAGCGACAGGTCGGTGTCCTTGGTGGTCAGCTGGAGGCGCTGGCCGGCGAAACCCGGGAGGAACGAGGGGAAGTTCAGCGACGCGTAGATCCCGGCCAGGTCCATGTCCTTGATCCGGTGGTGGATGTCCCACGCGCCGCGGCGCATCTCGTCGAAGCGGCTCGGCTCGAAGCTGTACTCGCTGACGGGGCGGCCGACGACGGCGTTGAAGCCGACGTTCGGGAACTCCTGCCCGTCGTACACCCAGACCTCGGCGCCGTCCTCCCGCTCCACGACGCGCGGCGCGCGGTCGGCGAGCCGGGCGGGGAGGCGCCCGGCGAACGTGTCCGGCGGCTCCACGATGTGGTCGTCGACGGAGATGACGGTGTAGCGGCGCTCGCGGCGCTCGGGCTCGGGCAGCCAGGTGGGGCCGGACTCGCCCTTGCCGCCGGTCGTGAACGACGTGTTCCCGGCCAGGTCGTCGATGTTGATCGTCATCAGTCCAGTACCTCCGGACGGTCGCGGAGCAGCGCGCGTACGGCGCCGTTCCAGAAGAACTCGGTGCCGCGCTCCAGCAGGGACGCCTTCATGGCGCGGCGAAGAGGCGGCGGGACGAGCGTGCGGTCGCGGCCGAGCACGTCGTACGTCAGCCGGCACTGCCGTTCGAGCGTCGCGGAACGGTAGACGGCCTCCTCGACGGTGGCGCCGGTGACGATGACGCCGTGGTTGGCGAGCAGGACCACCGAGGCGTCCCCGATGCGATCGGCGAGGTCGGCGCCCAGTTCGGAGCTGGCGACCTCGCCGGTGTACTCGTCGACGAAGACCAGGTCGCCGTCGAACATCGACCCGGTCTGGTGCACGAACTCCGGCAGGACGCCGAGCGCGGCCAGCACGGTGGCGTGGTACGGGTGGTTGTGCACGACGACGCGTGCGTCCGGGCGGCGGCGGTGCAGCTCGGTGTGGATGTGGTACGCGGGCGTCACGTCCCACCGGCCTTCGAGGACGTCGCCGGCGGGCGACACCCGGCAGAGGTCGGAGGCGGTGATCTCCTCCCACCACAGGCCCCACGGGTTGATCCACAGGCTCTCGGGATCACCGGGGCCGCCAGGGGCACCGGAGTCTCCGGCGCGGACGGTGATGTGGCCGGCGATGTTCTCGGTGAACCCCGACCTGGCCAGGATCCCGAACGCGCAGGCGAGCTTCTGCCGTTCGGTCAGGTCGGCGCCGACGGGCGGCATCACCCGGGGCGACCATTCGGCGGCGCCGCCCGCGACGGGGGCGGGAGGCGTCGTTCTCGTGTCGGTGGCCGTCATGACGGCCCTTCCTTTCTCGGCCATGGCGCGGCCGGCGGTCGGCACTGCGGGCAGGAGGGCAGGCGCCGGCACCCGGACGGCCCTGAAGGCCGCCGGTCAGGTGAGGAAGGGGTGCCTAGCGTCCGCCGCGGCGGATCATCTCGACCGTCCGCTTGAGCTCGTTCAGCTCGGTGTTCAGGCGGGCCAGCTCCGCGTTGCCGGGCGCCGGCGCGGCCTCGGGCGGCGCGGGCACCGGAACGGGGGCGGACGGCGCCGTCCCGCGCTCGCCCGGGCGGGCCCCGAACCCGTCGATGAACGCGGAGGTGAGCGTCCCGGCCAGCGAGTCGACCTCGCCGGCGAGGGTCTCCCGGTTCCAGCGGACGGCCATGAAGACGACCTCGCGGAGGATCCGCTGGAAGTTGTGGGAGTCGATGTCGCGGCGCAGCTCCTCGCGCGCCACCCCGTGCTCGATCACCCGGTTCCACGCCTCGTGGCAGCGCTCGACCAGCTCCATGATCTCGTCGTAGCGGGGCAGCGACGGCAGGCCGCCGCCGTACTCGTTCTGGTAGATCTCCGTGGCGTACGGGTGGCGTACGGCCACCTGGAACGAGATCCGGATCAGCTCCCGCAGGTTGTCCCGCGCGGTGCCGCCGTGCGGCGACACGCCCTGGTACTCGCCGCTCAGCTCCTCCAGGAAGCCGAGCAGGATCTCCGAGGCGATCTCGTCCTTGGAGGCGAAGTAGTGGTAGAGCGTCCCGGAGTTCAGCCCCACGCTCTCGGCGATCTCGCGGATCGTGGTGGCCGCGACCCCCTGCCGCGAGAACAGCCGGGCGGAGTGCTCGAGGATCTTCGCGCGCTGCCCACGGGCCACTGTGTTCGTCTCCTGAGCCGGTTCCGGATGCCGAGCGAGGCCGGACCGGCGAGACCGGTTCCATCAAGCGCTCACTCGGTACGGAGTCTAGGCGACCCGGCCGGGCCGGCGTCCGCGGACGGGACGGCCGGGCCGCCCGCCGGGCCGCCGAGCTCGGCGTGCCGCGTCTCGGGCGTCCGGTACGCGACGACGGCGCTCAGGACGGCGAGGACGATCACGTACCAGGTGAAGACGTGGGCGAGCCCCTTGTCGGTCAGCCAGGCGTTCAGGTACGGCGCCGTACCGCCGAAGACCGCCGCGGAGACGGAGGCGGCGAGGCCCACGCCGGTGGCCCGCGCCCGGGTGCTGAACAGCTCGGCGAACCAGGCGACCTGGATGCCGCCGCCGAACGCCTGCACGACCAGGGCCAGCGACATCGCCAGCAGCAGCGACCAGCCGCTCGGCCCGAGCAGCCACGACAGCGGGAAGGCCAGCACGGCGACGCCGGCGCCCCAGATCATGAAGTTGGCGCGGCGGCCGATGCGGTCGGACAGCATCGCCGCCAGCGGGAGCGCCGCGATGAAGACGAGGTTGGCGCCGACTCCCGCCCACATGGCCGCGCCGCCGTCGACGCCGTAGAAGCTGGTGGCGTACGCGGGGGCGCTCACCGACCAGGCGTAGGAGAAGACTCCGGTGCCGGCGACGAACACGACGACCCGTACGACCGACGCGCGCTCCGCCCACATGTTCCGGACGAGGTCGCCGCTGCTGGGCGGCGCGGCCGTCTTCCTGCTCTCGCTGAACACCTCCGGCTCCTGGAGGGTGCGCCGCAGGTAGAGGGCGACGAGGCCGAGAAGGCCGCCGAGCAGGAACGGGATCCGCCAGGCCCAGTCGTTCAGCGCCCGCTCGCCGAGGCCGAGCCGCAGCAGCGCGCCGAGCAGGGTCGCCAGGACCGTGCCGAGGACGTTGGACATGATGAGCGTGCTGCCCCACAGGCCGCGGTTGCGCGGCTTCGCCAGCTCGGCGATGTAGGTGTACGAGCCGCCCATCTCGCCGCCGTGCGCGAAGCCCTGGAGGCAGCGCGCCAGGACGAGCCAGGCGGAGGCGAGGACGCCGACCGAGCCGTACGTCGGGCCCACGGCGATCATCAGGCTGGACAGCGCCACCAGCGACATCGTCACCAGCAGCACCAGGCCGCGGCCGCGGCGGTCGGCGAGCCGGCCGAAGACGATCCCGCCGATCGGCCGCATGACGAAGCCGACGGCGAAGACGGCCAGCGCCGACAGCAGGTTGGAGACCTCGTTGCCGGTATGGAAGAAGTCGCCGGCGAAGTAGCCCGCGAAGATCGCGAAGACCGTCCAGTCGTACCACTCCAGGGCGTTGCCCAGGTTGACGGAGAAGACCATCTTCGCCTTGGAGGCGGGGCGTCTCGGCGGGGGTGCGGTGGAAGCCGTCATCCGGCCCTCCTCGTGCCAGGGGGTTCGCCACGAGGGTGATCCACGCCACCCCGAAATGTCAACCGCTTGATTGGGAACCAATCAGCCACTTGATTAGGAATCGGCGTCCGGCCTACGCTCACGGGAAGCCGGACGAACAGGAGCGACCATGGACGGCGCAACGCGAACCGTGAGCTTCACCCGCATGGACGACGCCACCCCCGCCGAGATGGAACTGATCCGCGACGAGGCCGCCGCGCACAAGGCCGAGCACTGGATGAACAACGTCGTGGGCCTGCTCAAGGCCATGAAGGGCTACACGTTCGGCTACCGGGTCGACCGGTACGAGCACTCGCTCCAGTCGGCGACCCGCGCCCACCGCGACGGCGCCCGGACGGACATCGTCGTCGCGGCGCTCCTGCACGACATCGGGGACGACCTGTGCCCCGACAACCACAGCGAGGTCGCCGCCGCCATCCTCAGGCCCGTGCTGGACGAGGAGGCGTGGTGGATCGTCAAGCACCACGGCCTCTTCCAGACCTACCACTACGGCGCGCAGATGGGGATCCCCCGCGACGGCCGCGACATCTACCGCGACTCCCCCTACTTCGACGCGTGCGCCCACTTCTGCGCGGCGTACGATCAGGCCTCGTTCGACCCCGACTACGACAGCGAGGACCTGGAGTTCTTCATGCCGATGCTGCGCGAGGTGTTCGGCCGCCAGAAGAAGGCCTGGGGCGACGAGTGATCGTCGACCCGCGCACCACCGCCCGCTACACCGCCGCCGGCTGGTGGTCCGACCGGACGCTGGGCGACCGCGTCCGCGACCACGCCCGGCGGCGGCCGGACACGCCCGCCTACATCGAGCCCGGCCGCGTCACCACCTGGGCGGAGTACGACGCCCGCGCCGACACCGTCGCCGCCGCCCTCGCCGGGCTCGCGGCGCCCGGCGAGCGGGTGGCGCTGCTGCTCCCCGACACCGCCGACTTCCACATCGCCCTGCTGGCCACCGAGCGCGCCGGGCTCGTCGCCGTCGGCATCGGCTCCCGCGCCGGGGACGCCGAGATCGCGCATCTGGTGGCCCGTACCGGCGCCCGGACGATCGTCACCCTCCCCGAGCACCGCGACCGCGACATGACCGGCCTGGCCGCCGCCCTGCGCGCGCACGGCGCCGAGCCGTCCCGGCACCTCCTGCTGGGCGACGACCTCCGCCTCCTCGACGTCTCCGGCACCGCTCCGGCCGAGCGGCCGATCACCCCCGAGGACCCGGCCGGACGCGCGCTCGGCCCCAACGACCTGTGGCTGCTGAACTCCACGTCCGGCACCACCGGCCTCCCGAAGTGCGTCACCCAGTTCCAGAACCGCTGGGTCCACTTCAGCCGGCTCGCCGTCCAGGCCGGCGACCTGGGCCCGGACGACGTCTTCTTCGGCGCCGTGCCCGCCCCGTTCGGCTTCGGGCTGTGGACGGCGCACGTCGCCCCCACGCTCCTCGGCGTCCCGACCGTCGTGCTGCCCCGGTTCGACGCGAACACGATGGCCAGGATGATCGAACGCGAGCGCGCGACCGTGCTGTGCGCCGTCAGCACCCAGTTCCGCATGCTGCTGCGTTCGACGGCCGCCCGCTGCGCGGACCTCTCCAGCCTCCGCGCGATGTTCACCGGCGGCGAGGCCATCGGCTACGACAGCGCCGCCGAGTTCGAGGAGCGGACCGGCGCCGTCGTCCTCAACTTCTTCGGCTCCAACGAGAGCGGCGCGTTCAGCCACACCCGCCACGACGACACCCGCGAGCGGCGCCTGCGCACCGGCGGCCGCGTCATCCCCGAGATGGACGTGCGCCTGTACGACGACGAGGGGAACGACGTCACCGCGACCGGCGGCCCCGGCCGTCCCGGCGGCCTCGGCCCGCTGCTCTCGGCCGGCTACTACGACGACGACGCGGCCAACGAGCAGCTCTACACGCCGGACGGGCACCTCCTGATGGGCGACCTGGTCACCATCGACGCCGACGGCTACCTGCACCTGGTGGGCCGCACGTCCGACATCATCATCCGCGGCGGCAAGAACATCAGCGCCGTCCAGGTGGAGGAGGCCGTCGCCGCCCATCCCGCCGTCGAGCTGGCCGCCGTCGTCGCCGTCCCGGACGAGCTGTTCGGCGAGCGCGTCTGCGCCGTCGTCACCACCCGCGAGAAGCGCCCCCTGACGCTCCCCGAACTGGTCGACCACCTCGTCGCGAACGGCATGTCCAAGGAACTGCTCCCCGAGCACCTCCTGGTCGTGGACGAGCTCCCCCAGTCCTCCGGCGGCAAGCTCGCCAAGGGCGAGATCCGCGCCCTCGCCGCATCCCACCTCGCGAGCGGGTAGCAGGCCGCGTACGGACGCGACAAAGCGGAAGAGCCCGGCCGGAACATCTGATGTTCCGGCCGGGCTCTTCCGTACCGAGTGGAGGTGGCGGGAATCGAACCCGCGTCCTTCGATGATGAGTCAGGGCTTCTCCGGGTGCAGCCTGCTTAACGCTTTCTCAGCCCCGGCACTCACGCAGGCGTGTCGCCGGCGGGCTCAGTCGCTGTTAGATGTTCCCGCTCACCCCGCGACCGGGTGAGTGGGTGAAGTCTCCTGATGATGCCAGACCCCGGGGCGGAGACTCACCCGGGCTGACAGAGTCGCTCCTCGCCTCAGGCGGCGAGGGCGAACTCGGACTGCTTCTTGTTGGCAGTTATAGGTTTGCTGTCACAGGATTAACGAGGTCACAACAGCAACCCTCGACCCGCTTCCCCTGGCTCGACCTACCGAAGTCGAAGCCGGTCACCCCCATGTTGAGTTGTCAAAGCCGGACATCCGAGGACGTCCGCATCAGACGCTACAAGGATAACGCCCCCCGCGCCAACGAGATTCCCCAGCCGCGAAGATCTTGCTTCCCCGCCCCCGCGCGAGGTTCGTCCCCCCGCCTCACCCGTCCGGCCCGGCCCCGCGCGTTCAAGCCCCAGCCCGCGCGTTCGAGCCCCACTTCGCGCACGTTGAACCCCAGCCCGCGAGTTTGAACCCCAGCCTGCGAGTTTGAACCCCAGCCTGCGAGTTTGAACCCCCGCCCGCACGCAAGCGGGCGCGCGCGGTCTGGACTGAGGAGCGCAGGGAGCCTGCGACCAGAGCGACGAGGGAAGACCGCGCGTAGAGCGCCCGCGAGCCGCGACGCCGGAGGCGGCGCCATAAACAAGAGTGACGCCCCGGTGAGCGGAGCAAATTCCGCTCACCGGGGCCGACCGGCAGGGTCGGGCCGGTCCGGACGGCAGAGCCTCCCCCGAGACGAGGCTCTGGTCTCATCACGACGACTGAGTCCGCAACCCCCCAAGCGGTGTCTCAGTCACCTGTAAAGACGCCGGGCGGGTACGGGGAGGTTGCCGGGCCGTCCTAAAGAGATCACAAAGTCGCTAGCGGTCGGCCGCGGCGGCGCCGGCGGGGGTGCCGGTGAGGAAGCCTGCGGCGACCTCGGCGGCGTTGACCCTGCCCTCGACGGCGATCGCGAAGGCCAGGTCGCCGCGGGAGCCGACGAACCAGGAGACGGTCTTGCCGCCCTGCTCGACGATGTCGGTGACGCCCGAGACGGTGCCGTTGACGTTGACGTTCGCGGCGTTGGCGGTGCCGCTGTGGACCGAGCGCCGCATCAGCAGTTTCATCTGGGACGTCGACATCGGGTTGAGCGGCTGGGCCGCGACGCCCTGCTGGAGGTCGCGGGGCTCGTTCAGCAGGTACGGCGGGAACCAGGTGCCGGTCTCGGAGGCGCCGGCGACCAGCGCCATCGACAGCGGGCTCACCTGGAGCTTCTCGCTCTGGCCGACCATGAGCGCGGCCTTCTCGGCGGCGTTCTTGGGGGTGGGGACCGTACCGGTGAACGCGGGGACGGAGATGTTCCAGCCCTTGCCGAGGCCGAGCCGCTGCGCCTCGGCGACCAGCGTCTTGGCGTCCAGCCGGCTGCTCAGGTTGGCCATGGTGGTCGCGCAGGAGAACGCGAAGTGCCGCTGGAGGGTGGCCGCCGGGCGGCCCTTGCCGCCGGGGTTGGTGAACGTGCGGCCGCCCACGTTCGCGGTGGCCGGGCACTGGGTCTCGGTGTTCTGCGACATGCCGCCGTTGATCAGCGCCCGCGCGGAGACGTACCCGAACGTCAGGCCGGGCGTGTAGCGGCCCTCCATCGCCAGGTTCCTGCCCTGGGTCAGGTGGTTCGCGGCGGCCATGACCTCGCCGGTGCTGGCGCGGACGACGGCGATGGACGCCGGGTGGCGCAGCCCCTTCAGCGCCAGCTCGGCGCGCGGCTGGTACTGGCGGTCGAGGGTGGTGCGGACGGGCTGCGGCTCGGTGCCGGGCCACGACCGCAGCTCCTGGCGGTTCTGGCCGTTCGGGTCCTGGGCGACGACCCGCACGGTCGGGGTGCCGGCGAGCCGGCGCTGCTGGAGCAGCTGGAGGCCGCTGACGCCGATGGTGTCGCCCGGCTGGTACGGGGCGCCGACCTGCTGGAGCCGGTTGGCGGTCGCCGGGCCGAGGCTGCCGACGACCTCGGCGGCGTGCTCGGGGGCGATCGGGGCCTGGACGGCCTGCGAGTGCAGCCCCTGGACCTGCCCGAGCCGGGCGATCAGCGCGTTGTCGCCGGGCCGCTGGAGCGTCATCAGCGGCAGGAACGCGTTCGGCGGGGCCGACTGGACGCGGCCCAG
Organism: Spirillospora sp. NPDC029432; assembly: GCF_040703975.1. Classification (NCBI taxonomy): domain Bacteria; kingdom Bacillati; phylum Actinomycetota; class Actinomycetes; order Streptosporangiales; family Thermomonosporaceae; genus Spirillospora; species Spirillospora sp. NPDC029432. The sequence continues at coordinate 37,559 of NZ_JBEZWH010000046.1, read as the reverse complement.
GAGCCGTTCGGTGTCGAGCGGGTCGCCGCCGGCGGTCTTGGTGGCCTTGGCGAGCTGGTCGAGGGTCTTGGCCGGGTCGCGGAGCTGGCCGGGGTAGACGCCGACGATCTGGGCGGGCACCCGGCGCAGCAGCGGCCGGGCGGCCGAGTCCTGGATGGAGGCGCGCGGCGCGACCTCGGTGACCACGGCCAGCCGCTGGCCGGGCTTGAGGCTCGGGTGGATGATCGACGGATCCCAGACGACCCGCCACTTGCCGCCGATGCGCTTGAGGTTCATCAGCCCGGTGTAGGTCCAGGGCTCGCCGTTCTCACCGAGGTCGACCTTGACCGAGAAGCGCGCCTCGGCCCGGTCGCCCTGCTTGTCGATGGCCTTCTGGTCCCGCTTGCCGGTCGGCACGGGCACGCCGATCGACAGCCGCATCGCGGCGGCGTCCAGCTGCCGCTCGACGGCACCGAGCGCGGAGGCGACCGCGGCACGTTCCGCGCCGGTGGTCAGCCGGGCGGCGGCCTCGGTGTTGCCGACCTGCCACGCGATCAGGAAGTCCCGCATGGTGGGCAGGGCGGACGGCTCGGCGAAGCACGCGCCCGCGCCGCCCGCGACCAGGGCGGCGCAGGAAGTGGACGCGATCACCCTCCGGGCTCGGTTCCTCATCGGTACCCTTCACCGTCTCCTGAACCGGGCCGCCGCGGCGCGCTGCATCTCCCGGTCGGCCTCGCGCTTGGCGATGGCCTGGCGCTTGTCGTACGACTTCTTACCACGGGCCAGGCCGATCTCGATCTTGGCCTTCCCGTCCTTGAAGTAGAGCGAGAGCGGGATCAGCGTCCAGCCGGGTTCGGACGACTTGGCGATGATCTTCTGGATCTCGCGCCGGTGCAGCAGCAGCTTGCGCCGCCGGCGGGGGGCGTGGTTGGTCCAGGTGCCCTGGGTGTACTCGGGGATGTGCACGTTCTCCAGCCACACCTCGCCGTCCATGACGTGGGCGTAGCCGTCGGCGAGCGAGGCGCGGCCGGCGCGCAGCGCCTTCACCTCCGTGCCCATCAGCACCAGGCCCGCCTCCCACTCGTCGTCGATGTGGTAGTCGTAGCGGGCCCGCTTGTTCTGGGCGATGAGCTTGCGCCCTGTCTCACGTGGCACTGGTAGATCCTTGTCCGGCGGAAAACGCTAGGCCGCCAGTCTAGGGCCGCCGACGGGCGCACCCGGATACCCGACGGTACGGGCATCCGGGTGCGGCGGTACGGACCAGGGACGGGTCAGATCTTCAGATAGCGGCGCAGCGTGAGGAACGACGCCACGGCGCACAGCAGCACGCCGAAGCAGATCGACAGGATGATGACCGCGATCACCGTCCCCCAGCCGAGCTGGCTGGCGAACCCGACGTTCCCCGCGAGTCTGTCGATCAGCAGGATCTTGCTGGGTACCAGCAGGATCGAGGCGAAGATCCCGCCGATCAGCCCGGCGATCGCGCCCTCCAGGATGAACGGCAGCTGGATATAGGTGTTGGACGCGCCGACCAGTCTCATGATCCCGGTCTCCCGGCGGCGGTTGAACGCCGACAGCCGGACGGTGTTGCCGACCAGCAGCACCGACGCGATGACCTGGACCAGCGCGATGAACATCGCCGCCCACTGCAGGCCGTTCAGGATGTTGAAGAACTTCTTCAGGATCTCCTGCTCGTTGATCACCTGGTCGACCCCGGGCCGGCCGAGCGCCGCCTGCGCGACGGCCTTGTACTCCTCGGGGTTCTTCAGGCGGATCCGGAACGAGTCGGGGATGTCCCCCTCCTGGGCGCTCTGCACGAAGCCCGGCGTGCTGGCGAAGCGGTCCTTGAACCGGGCCCACGCCTGCTGCTTGCTCTCGTACTCGACGTTGGCGACCTGGGGCAGCTTCTCCAGCTCGGCCTTCAGCTCGTCCCGCTGCTGCGGCGTGGCGTCGGCCTTCTGGCAGTTGGGGTTGGAGCTGGTCTTGGCGCACAGGAAGATCGAGACCTCGACCTTGTCGTACCAGTACGTCTTGGAGGAGTCGACCTGCTCCCTGATGAGCAGACCGGTGCCGAAGAGCGCCATGGCGATGGCGACGGTGATGACGAGTGAGATCGTCATCGTCAGGTTCCTGCGGAGACCGATCCAGATCTCCTGGAGAACGAACTGTACGCGCATGCCTCGCTGTCCTTGATCGCCTAGCCCACGGGGAGCGGGGGTCCGGTCGGGGGTCGTGTCCTGGTCGTCCCGGTCACATACGCCCAGCGGCGGACCGTCGGTTCAGATGCCGGTGCCGGCCGGGTGCCGGTTCAGTAGGCCTGGCCGTAGACACCGCGGGACTGGTCGCGGACGATCCGGCCGTCCTCCAGCTCGACGACGCGCTTGCGGAACGCGTCGACGATCGCGGCGTCGTGGGTGGCCATGACCACGGTGGTGCCGGTCCGGTTGATCCGGTCCAGCACCTTCATGATGCCGATCGAGGTGGCCGGGTCGATGTTCCCGGTCGGCTCGTCGGCCAGCAGGATCATCGGGCGGTTGACGAACGCGCGCGCGATCGCCACCCGCTGCTGCTCACCACCGGAGAGCTCGTCCGGCATCCGGTGGGCCTTGCCCTCCAGCCCGACGAGGTCGATCACCTCGGGGACGACCTTGGCGATGAAGCGCCGCGGCTTGCCGATCACCTCAAGGGCGAACGCGACGTTCTCGAACACGTTCTTGTTGGGCAGCAGCCGGAAGTCCTGGAACACGCACCCGATCCTGCGCCGCAGGTGCGGGACCTTCCAGTTGCTCAGCCTGCTCAGGTCCTTGCCCGCCACATGGACGTGCCCCTGGGAGGGCCGCTCCTCCTTGAGGATGAGGCGGAGGAAGGTCGACTTGCCGGAACCGGAGGGGCCGACCAGGAACAGGAACTCGCCCTTTTCGATGGCGACGTTCACATGCTGGAGGGCCGGCCGGTTCTGGGTCTTGTAGACCTTGGTGACATTGTCGAAGTGGATCACGGCTGCATCACGGCGGTTCAGCACCATTCTTGCGAAGGACCCGCGCGGTCACGTACGGGAGGAATCGCGTCTATATCTCTTGTCGTCCCGGAGATGCGGACTGTAATTTTCCTGTAGCGGTTCGTGAGCCCTTGCCCATCGGCCCGATAAGGGCGGGGGCAAGGCCGGCGGGGGCTGGTTCCTGCGGGCCCGCGCCCAGGTCCGTCAACCTGCCTGGGGCGGCATCATACAGCCGCCCTTCCGGCTGATAGGTCACCTCCACTGGCGGGTGCGAGACTACACGTCCGGGCCCGTCGGCCTCGGACGGTCGACTCTAAGGGCTCCGGTCCCGACCCCGGTAACCCGTCGGTACGAGTCGGTCCCGGTGCAGTGTAGAGGTGTCAGGTGACCGCCTCGACCCGCCCGGGGCCCGGGCTGGTCCAGGACTTTACCGCCAGGTCATGCGGAATGCTGTGGAATCGCGCCTAAAGTTCTGTGTGACAGCCCGTTCCCGATCGAGAGAGACGGCCCCATGAGCTGCGAACATCTGATCTGCGCCCGGTGCTCGGGGCCGGTGGTCGAGGGCCGCTGCCCGACCTGCCGGAACGCCCGGGACGAGATGCACCGGCACGGCCCGTCCGTCCCGCCGGCGCTGGTGCTCGCGGGCCTCGTCGCGCTGTTCCTCCTCGCGATGATCCTGCAGCGCGCCTACTGATCCCCGCCGCTCCCGGCGCCGCCGGTCAGGGATTCTTCGCCGGCGGCGTCACACCTTTGTAGTACCCGCCCGCGTCGGCGATCACCTCGGCCTTGGCCGGATGCGCGGCGCCGTCCTTCTCCTTCTCCCCGTCGCCCTCTTCGGGACGGGCCGGGTCGTACGCCACGAACTGCAGGACCTCCGAGGCATGGATCTCATTGCCCTCGACCGTCCCGTCCAGCAGGTGGGCGATCTCCGGCGGGATCGGCGGCTTGGCGGTCCTGTCCTCCTTGTCCTTCACCCCGGTGACGCTGTTGCGGTACAGCGAGTACAGCACCAGCCCGCCGCCGTGCTCCGTGCGCAACTGGAAGATCGGGTACGGGGTCGCGGTCGGCACCCGCGTCAGCGTCAGGTCCTTCTGCCGCGCCTTCCGCCGGGCCTTGCGGAACTGCTCGTAGTAACCGGTGGTGACCGGCCCCGACCTCATCACCTTCGCGGCCACGCTGTCGGGCCCCTCGTACACCAGCGTCGCGTGGATCCCCGGCATCTCCCGCGGCCGGATCAGCACCGACGAGTCCGCCGTGGTCAGCGCCGTCGCGTACCCCGCCGCGTCCAGCGGGATCTTCGGCAGCTTCGCCTTCGGGTCCAGCTCGGCCTGCAGGCTCAGCGTCCAGTGGTCCGCGGGCGAGCGCAGGATGAACGCCATGACGGCGGTCTCCTCGCTCTTCTTCTCCCCCTGGACGCTGCGCGGCACCGACGCCACGAACCACTGCGGGAACACGTCCGGCTCCAGCTTGGGCACGTACAGCTTCGGCTTCCCATAGGTGTAGCGGCGCACCGGATCGCCGTCGAAGGCCGCCTTGCGGTACTCCGCGGCGACCAGCGGCGACTCGCCGTCCGACACCCAGTTCAGCGCGAGCCGCTCATCGCCCGCCGCCCGCGCCACATCGTCGTTGGTCACGAACGTCCGGAACTCGCGCTCGGCGACCTCCAGCGTCAGCGGCTCCGGCTCCGGCTTCTCCTCCGCGGCGGTGACCACGGTCGTCGGCCGCGCCTCCGGCTCGTCGCCGGCGCACCCCGCCGCGAACACCAGCAGCGCCGCCACCACCAGCGACAGGGATTTCCGCGCAGTATTCATGACGCCGCCCGAACCCGCCTCTCCCCCGGACCTGAGCCACGGATCCCCCGATATGGATCCGTTCCGCCACGGTGACCCGAGATTCTGCCATCCACAGCGTATTGGTCACGCGCATGGGCAGTACCGGGACGGCGATAAGCTCGGAGTGTGGCAGGCATCGATCCCGAAGAGCGTCTCAAGGAGCTCGGCACGACACTGTCCGGCATCGAGCAGGTGCTGGACCTCGACGGCATGCGGCGCGACATCGCCGAGCTGCGCGAGCAGTCCGCCGACCCAGACCTGTGGAACGACCAGGACCGCGCCCAGACCGTGGGGCGCCGCCTGTCCTACCTCGAAAGCGAACTCGGCAAGGTCGAAGGCCTCCGCCAGCGCCTCGACGACGCGGCCACGCTCTACGAGATGGCCGCCGAAATGGACGACGAGGACACCCGCAAGGAGGCCGACGACGAGCTGGAGGCGCTGGGCAAGGCCGTCCAGCAGCTCGAAGTCCGCACGCTGATGTCCGGCGAGTACGACGAACGCGAGGCGCTCGTCACCATCAACGCCCAGGCCGGCGGCGTCGACGCGGCCGACTGGGCCCTCCAGCTCCAGCGGATGTACCTGCGCTGGGCCGAACGGCACGGCTACCCCACCGAGATCTACGAGACGTCCTACGCCGAAGAGGCCGGGATCAAGTCCACCACGTTTACGGTGAAGGCCCCCTACGCCTACGGCACCCTCCGCGGCGAGCACGGCACCCACCGCCTCGTCCGCATCTCGCCGTTCGACAACGCCAGCCGCCGCCAGACCTCGTTCGCCGGCCTGGACGTCGTCCCCGTCGTCGAGCAGAGCGACCACGTCGAGATCGACGAGAACGACCTCCGCGTCGACGTCTACCGCTCCTCCGGCCCCGGCGGCCAGGGCGTCAACACCACCGACTCCGCCGTCCGGATCACCCACCTCCCCACCGGCATCGTCGTCTCCTGCCAGAACGAGCGCAGCCAGCTCCAGAACCGCGCCACCGCGATGAACGTCCTGCAGGCCAAACTCCTGGAACGCAAGCGCCAGGAAGAAGCCGAGAAGATGGCGCAGCTGCGCGGCAAGGGCACCACCAGCTGGGGCACCCAGATCCGCAACTACGTCCTCCACCCGTACCAGATCGTGAAGGACCTCCGCACCGGCGTAGAGGCCGGCAACCCCACCGCCGTCCTGGACGGCGACCTCGACGAATTCATCGAGGCAGAAATCCGCTGGATGCGCCAACAGGAGCAGTAGTTTATTGGGGGGCCACCCCCCATACCCCCAGGCGGACCGTTCGCGCCCCCTGCGCTCGCTGGCGCTCGCTCCGGGGGCGCCCGTTCCGGTGGGGGGCTCCCGCCCCCCACTCCCCCTGGCTGGGGGCTCCGCCCCCTCGTCCCCCCCACGGTTCCGGGGCGGCCGGTGGTGTTTGAGCAGGTCGGCGGGCTGACGGTCGTCGTTTGGTCGGCTCTGCCGGGTGCCGGTGCCCCACCGCAGCGGTCAACTTAAGTGGATCCCGGCACCCGGCCGAACCGCAATCCATCCTCGCACCGTGACCACCGGGTCACGCTACGAACATCTTTATCTGGCGAATGTCGGCCATGTCCCCGCCACATAACCACCCACCCCAGCCCCGCACCCGGGGCAAGGGGCGGACCCCCAACTCCCCCAGTCGCACCCCCGCACCATGACCAACGACCCAAACCCCGGCCCAGGGGCAAGGGGCGGAGCCCCCAGAGATGGGGGCAAGGGGGCGAAGCCCCCAGGCAGGGGGAGTGGGGGGCGGCAGCCCCCCACCCGGACGGGCGCGCCCCCGAAGCGAGCGCCAGCGAGCGCAGGGGGCACGCCCGTCCGCGCCCGGGGTCTGGGGTTGGGACCCCAGGCTAATTCGGCAGGGCGCTTGCGGTTACCAGGGTGCGGATCGCACCCAGGGCGACTGACAGGGTCGCCAGGTCGAAGCTGTCGCTTTCCCAGATCTCGGAGAGGGTCTGCTGGGCTCGGCTGACGGCGGTGCGGTTCTTGTCGGACCAGTGGAGCATGCGGTGTTCCGGCTGGGTGCCGGGTTCGCTGGTGACGAGGACGTCGCGGGTGAGGGCGGCGTGGGCGGCGTAGAGGTCGTCGCGGAGGGCGGAGCGGGCCATGGAGCGCCAGCGGTCGTCGCGCGGGAGGGCGATGATGCGTTCGCGGAGGCGGGAGAGCTGGAGGCGGTCGGCGAGGTCGAAGTAGACCTCGGCGACCTCTTCGACGGGGCGGCCGGTGTCGTGGGCGATGCCGACGAGGTCGAACGTGGAGTACGCGGGGACGAGCATGGCGCACTGTTCGGCGAGTTCGTCGGGGACGCCGCGTTCGGCGAACTCGTCGCGGCGGGCCTCGAAGGAGGCGAGGTCGAGGCCGACGAGGAGTTTGGGCAGCCGGGTGCCGAGGGTGACGGCGCCGCCGGAGAAGAAGTCGATGTTCTCCCGGATGTCGAACGGGGGCCGCCGGTTGTGGAGGAGCCAGCGGGCGCCGCGTTCGGTGAGCTTGCGGGCTTCCAGGAGCATCCTGATCTGGGTGGATTCGTCGACCTGGTGGGAGAGGTTCTCGACGGACCGCCAGAAGCGGGGCATGTCGAAGACCTCGCGGGCGACGAGGTAGGCGCGGGCGATGTCGGGCGAGGAGGCGCCGGTCTCTTCGTTCACGCGGAAGCGGAACGTGATGCCGCTGTTGTTGACGACGTCGTTCACCACGGCGGTGGTGATGATCTCGCGGCGCAGCGGGTGCCGGTCCATGTAGGAGCGGAAGCGTTCGCGCAGCGGGCTGGGGAAGTAGTCGACGAGCCAGGACTCCAGGTAGGGGTCGTCGGGCAGGTCGGATTCCACGAGTTCGGCGTCCAGGATCAGCTTCGTGTACGCGAGGAGGACGGAGAACTCGGGGCCGGTGAGGCCGTGGCCGGCCTGGCGGCGTTCGGCGAGGGCCTTGTCGTCGGGCAGCGCCTCCAGGGCGCGGTTGATCTCGCCGTCGCGCTCCATCTTGCGCAGGTAGCGGGCGTGCACGTGCAGCATGGACGGGGCCTGCGCGCGGGTGGCGGCGAGCACGACGTTCTGCGCGTAGTTGTCGCGCAGGACGAGGCCGGCGACCTCGTCGGTCATCTCGGTGAGGAGGTGGTCGCGCTGCTTGCGGGTCAGCTCGCCGTCCCGGACGACCTGGTCGAGCAGGATCTTGATGTTGACCTCGTGGTCGGAGGTGTCGACTCCGGCCGAGTTGTCGATGAAGTCGGTGTTGACGAGGCCGCCGCCGCGGGCGTACTCGATGCGGCCGAGCTGGGTGAGGCCGAGGTTGCCGCCTTCGCCGATGACGCGGCAGCGCAGCTCGGACGCGTCGGCGCGGACGGGGTCGTTGGCCTTGTCGCCGACGTCGGCGTTGTTCTCGGTGGACGCCTTGACGTAGGTGCCGATGCCGCCGTTCCAGAGCAGGTCCACGGGGGCGCACAGGGCTGCGTGGATCAGCTCGTACGGGGTCATGGCCTTGACGTCGGGCGCGATGCCGAGCACGGCCCGCATCTCGGGGGTGAGCCGGATGGACTTGGCCGTGCGGGGGAAGACGCCGCCGCCCTTGGAGATCAGCGACGGGTCGTAGTCGGCCCAGGTCGAGCGGGGCAGGGCGAACATCCGCTCGCGTTCGGCGAACGAGCGCGCGGGGTCCGGGTCGGGGTCGATGAAGACGTGCCGGTGGTCGAACGCGGCGACCAGCTTGGTGTGCCGCGACAGGAGCATCCCGTTGCCGAAGACGTCGCCGGACATGTCGCCGATGCCGACGGCGGTGAAGTCCTCGTTCTGGACGTCCTTGCCGAGCGAGCGGAACAGGTACTTGACCGATTCCCACGCGCCGCGGGCGGTGATCCCCATGGCCTTGTGGTCGTAGCCGACGGAGCCGCCGGAGGCGAACGCGTCGCCGAGCCAGAAGCCGTAGGAGGCGGCGACCTCGTTGGCGATGTCGGAGAACGTGGCGGTGCCCTTGTCGGCGGCGACGACGAGGTAGGTGTCGTCGCCGTCGTGGCGGACGACGTCGGGCGGCGGGACGACCTTGCCGTCGACGAGGTTGTCGGTGACGTCCAGCAGGCCGGAGATGAAGTCCTTGTAGCAGGCGATCCCGGCCTTCATGAAGGCTTCCCGGTCGGACGGGTCGGGGAGCTGCTTGCCGACGAAGCCGCCCTTGGCGCCGGCCGGGACGATCACGGTGTTCTTGACCGCCTGCGCCTTGACCAGGCCGAGGATCTCGGTGCGGAAGTCCTCGCGCCGGTCGGACCAGCGCAGCCCGCCGCGCGCCACCGAGCCGAACCGCAGGTGGACGCCCTCGACATGCGGCGAGTAGACGAAGATCTCGAACGTGGGCCGCGGTTCGGGCAGCTCGGGGATCCGGGACGGGTCGAACTTCAGCGACAGGTACGGCTTGCGCTGGTAGTGGTTGGTGCGCAGCGTCGCGTTGATCAGGTCCAGGTAGGCGCGCAGGATGCGGTCCTCGTCGAGGCTGGCGACCTCGTCGAGCTCGCCGTTCAGCTCCTCGGCGATCCCGGCGCTGCGCTCGTCCTCGCCGCCGGCCAGGCCGGGGTCGAGGCGGCTCTCCCAGAGCCGGATCAGCAGCCGGGTGATCGACGGGTTGCGCAGCAGCACCTGCTCGACGTACCGCTTGGAGAAGCGGATGCCGGTCTGCCGCAGGTACAGCGCGTACGCGCGCATGATCATCGCCTGCCGCCAGGTGAGGCCGACGTGCAGGACGAGGGCGTTGAAGCCGTCGTTCTCGATCTCGCCGCGCCACAGCGCGGTGAAGGCGTCCTGGAAGAGGTCCTTGGTGGCCTCCTCCGGGGTGCCCGCCGGGGGCGTGTAGCGCAGCCCGAGGTCGTAGATCCAGCGCCGCCCGACGTCCGCCGCGTCATTCTGGGGGGACGATCCCCCAGACCCCCCGGCAACCGCTCTGGGGCAGATCTCGTACGGCCGCTCGTCGATCACCTCGACGCCCATGTTCTGCAGCAGCGGCAGCACCCGGGACAGCGAGATCGGCTCGCCCAGCCGGTAGATCTTGAGCCGCCGCTCGCCGGGGCCGGCGCCGTACGGCTCGTACAGGTTGATCGAGGTGTCGCCGTCCTCGGCCAGCTCGTCCAGCCGCTTGAGGTCGGCCACGGCGGTACGGGCCGGGAAGTCGGCCTTGTACCCCTCGGGGAACGCGTCGCCGTAGCGGCGGGCCAGCACGCCCGAGCGCTCCTCGCCGCACTGCTCGACGATCGCGTCGGACAGGTCGTCGGCCCAGGACCGGGTGGCGGCGGCCAGCCGGGCCTCCAGCTCCTCCACGTCCACGTCGGGCAGCGGGCGGCCCCGCTCGCCGCGGACGACGACGTGCAGCCGGGCCAGCACCGACTCGGTCACGTTGGCGCTGTAGTCCACGGTGACGCCGTCGAACGCCTGGCGCAGTATGTCCTGGATCTTCAGCCGGACCTTGGTGGTGTAGCGGTCCCGGGGCAGGTAGACCATGCACGACATGAACCGGCCGTACAGGTCCTTGCGCAGGAACAGCTTGAGCTGGCGGCGCTCGCGCAGCCGCAGCACGCCGAGCGCGATCGGCAGCAGGTCGTCGACCGAGATCTGGAACAGCTCGTCGCGCGGGTAGGTCTCCAGTATCTCGATCAGGTCCTGGCCGTCGTAGCTGTCGGCGGTGAACTCGGCGCGCTCCAGCACCTCGGCCAGCTTGCGCTTGAGCACCGGGACGTTGGAGATCGACTCGCTGTACGCGACGTGCGTGAACAGGCCCAGGAAGCGGCGCTCGCCGACGACCTCGCCGGCCGCGTCGAACTTCTTGACCCCGATGTAGTCGAGGTAGGCGGGCCGGTGGACGGTCGCGCGCGAGTTGGCCTTGGTCAGCACGAGCAGGTGCTTCTCGGTGGCCTTGTCGCGGACCTCGGGCGGCAGCGCGGCGAAGCTGTCGGACTCGGGCTTGTCGTTGCGCAGCACGCCGAGCCCGGTCCCGGGGACGGGCCGCAGCGCGGTCTTGTCGTCGGTCAGGGTGTAGTCGCGGTACCCCAGGAACGTGAAGTGCCCGTCGGCCAGCCAGTCGAGCAGCTCGACGCCCTCGGCGAGCTCCTTCTCCGCCAGCGGCGGCGGCTCGTCCCGGATGGTCAGCGCGATCTCACCGGCCCGCGAGCGCATCTTGGGCTCGTCCTCGACCGCCACCCGGACGTCCTGGAGGACCCGCAGCAGATCGCGCTCCAGGGCGTCGAGCCGGGAGCGCTCGCCGGTGCGGTCGATCTCGATGTGGATCCAGGACTCGTCGATGTCCTCACCGCTGGCCAGTTTCGGCCGGAACGCCTTGAGCTGGCCCGCCACGTCGCGGTCCACCCCCAGCAGCGGGTGCACGATCAGGTGGATGGCGAACTGGTGCCGGTCCAGTTCCATCGTCACCGAGTCGACCAGGAACGGCATGTCGTCGGTCACGACCTGGACGACCGTGTGGCCGGGGTCCCAGCCGTTCTCCTCCAGCGTGGGCGTGAAGACCCGCACCTTGGCCCGCCCCTGCGGCCGCTCGTCGCCCAGCAGCCGGTGGGCCATCGCGGGCCCGCAGACGTCGGCCGGGTCGCGCGCCAGCAGGTCCTCGGGGGCGACGTTGCGGTAGTAGAGCCGGAGGTACTCGACCGCCTCCTCAACGTCCCCGCCGCCGCGGGCCCCCGGCCGCTGCGCGCACGTCTCCGCCGCCCGCCGGAGCAGGTCGTCCTTGGCCTGGTCGAGCTTGCCGCTCATCAAACAACAACTCCCCTAATGACCCTGCGCCACTCCGTTGTGGCGCCGCTCACTGCGCCAGCGTAGCCAGGAATTCCCCCAAAGCCGACCGGCGGGGGTACCTCGGCGGCGTGCCTTTCTTATGGTCAGGCTCACGAAAACCGGTGGTGGCGGCCCTGGGCGGGCCGTTCCGGCCGGCCTGAGCGGCATCGGCTCAGCCGCTGCCGCCGCCGGCGCCGCCCGTGCCCGGGTCCGGGTCGGTCGGGGGCTCCTCGGGGTCGGTGGGCGGGTCCTCCGGGTCGGTCGGCGGGTCCGCGGGGTCGGTGGGCTTGGTGGTGCCCGGCTTCGGGGTGGTCGGCCGGTCGCTGGGCGTCACCGACACGGACGGCGAGGGCGACAGCGAGTCGCTCGGCGAGGGCGTGGCCGAGCCGTACCCGGTGTCGGACGGCCGCGGCGCCTCGACCTCCGGCTCCGTGGGCTGGACGCTCGGGTCCGAGCTCGCGGGCGGCATCGGCTCCTGCGAGTTGCTGATCGGCTGGGTGCGCTTGCCGGTCTCGTCGCCGCCGAGCGCGAGGAACACCGAGACCACCGCGATCGCCGCCACCAGGGCGGCGGCGCCGGCCAGCGCGGCCATCCGGTTGCGGCCGGACAGCTCCGCCAGCCGGGCGGGGCCGCGCCGGCGGATCATCTCGGGGGGCAGGGTGTTGTGCGCGGCCCACTCCGCGGGGGTCGGCGGCCGGTCGCCGGCCGGGCGGGGCTCCCCGTACTCCTGGGGCTCAGGGGACGCGTGGGACGGCTCGTACGCGCCGTACGGGTCGTACGGGTCGTCGTGGTCGCCGTAGCCGTCGTCGCCGCCGGGGGCGATCTCGACGGCCTGGGTGGCCGCGGCGGGCCCGGCGAGTGCGGCGGCTCGCGCGGCCCGGGACGGGACGGCGGTCGCGGCGGCGCGGGCCTCCTCCTCGTCCAGCTCGGCCGCCAGCTCGCTGCCCTGGGCGAGGATCGAGGTGGCGTCGGCGTCGTCGAGGGGGGCGTCGCCGGCGCGGGCGGCGGGGACGGCCGCGGCAGCGCGGGCGGGTCCGGGCTCCTCGTGGCCCAGCAGCCGCATCAGCAGCCGGCGGGCATCGGGCCGGTCGGCCGGGTCCTTGCTCAGGCAGTCGAGGACCAGCTCGCGCAGGGTGCCGTCCAGGTCGCCCAGCTCGGGCTCCTGGTGCAGGATCCGGTTGATCACCGCGGGGATGGTGTCCTGGCCGAACGGGGGCTCGCCGGTCGCGGCGAACGCCAGCGTGGCGGCCCAGCAGAACACGTCGGCGGGGGTGCCGATCTCGTCGCCCTGGAGCTGCTCGGGCGCCATGTACGAGGGCGTCCCGATCACCTTGCTGGTCAGCGTGGTGGAGCCGCTGATCGCGCGGGCCACCCCGAAGTCGATCACGCGCGGCCCGTCGGCGCCGATCAGCACGTTGTGCGGCTTGAAGTCGCGGTGGATGATCTCGGCCTGGTGGATCGCGGCCAGCGCGGTCGCGGTCCCGACGGCCAGCCGCTCCAGCGCCGCGCCGCCCAGCGGCCCCTGCTCGGTGACCAGCTGGTTGAGCGACGGCCCGGGCACGTACTCGCTGACGATGTACGGCCGGTCGCCGGTCGCGTCGGCGTCGATCACCTGGGCGGTGCAGAACGGCGCCACCCGCTTGGCGACGTCCAGCTCGCGCAGGAAGCGGGCGCGGGCCTTGTCGTCGGCGGTCAGCTCGCTGTGCAGGAGCTTGAGGGCCACCTGCGCGCCGTCCTCGTCGGCGGCGAGGAACACGGTCCCCTGGCCGCCCTCACCGACGCGGCCGATCAGGGCGTACGGCCCCAGCCGCTCCGGGTCGCCGGAACGCAGCGCCCCAACCTCCATGCGCTGAACCGCCCTCTCTGCTCGACCCGGCGGACCGTATGCCCGGATTGGCGCAGACCGGTCCCTTGATTGTGTGACGCCCCATACCTGGGGGAAGTTCACCCGGGCCTGGAACCTTACGTCGCGCTGTGACTCTGCGCCGCCCCTACGGGCACTTTGAGGTGATCTTGAGATCTCGGGCGGCGGCACGCCGGATCCGCCCAGACCCGGTAACGGGCGACATTATGCCAGCTCACGCCCCGCCGGGCCGGAACATTCGCGGGTGTCGCGGCCCTCCCGCGAAAATGGGTCCATGACCACCGTCGACGGCCGCCGCGCGTACACCCGGGCCGATCTCATGGCCGAGTACGGCCTCGGCCGCAGCACGCTGGAGAAGTGGTTCCGGGAGCGGTCCGCGAACGGCCATCCCGAGCCCGCCGGGACGGCCGGCGCGCAGCTCGCCTGGGACGCCGAGGAGTGGGACCGCTGGTACGCGGCGCGCGGTACCGCGCCCAAGGCCCCGCCCGGTCTCGCCACCCGCGACGAGCTGGCCGCCGAGCACGGGCTGAGCAGGCACGCCATGAAGCGGCTGTGGGCCGAGAAGGAGGCCAACGGGCATCCGGAGGCGGCCCACCAGGCGGGGAAGGCGCTGTACTGGGACCGGGCGGAGTGGGGCGCCTGGTACGCCGCGTACGAGCGGCGGCAGGACGTCGGCGGCGGCGGGGCCGCCGATCCCGACGAGCTGATCACGCTCGCGGACGCCGCGCGCCTGCTCGGCCTGGCGCAGACGAGCGTGACCGTCTATCCGAAGCGTCCCCCGGCCGGGTGGCCGGAGCCGGCCCGCACGGAGCCGCTGGGCGGCGGCAGGGTCCGGCGCCTGTACCGCCGCGGCGACATCCTGGCCTACGGCCGCCTCAAGAAGCCCTGAGGCGGCCCTCCTTCGTGCCTTTACTGCTTGGGCAGGAAGTGCTCCAGGACCTCCGGGTTGGCCATGGAGTCGCGGTTGGCGGCGCGGTCGACCGGCGTGCCCTGGAGGATCTTGCGGACCGGGACCTCCAGCTTCTTGCCCGACAGCGTCCGCGGGATGCCCGGCACGGCGTGGATCTCGTCCGGCACGTGCCGCGGCGACAGCGCCGAGCGCAGCTCGCGGCCGAGCCGGGCGACCAGGTCGTCCGACAGCTCGGCGCCCTCGGCCGGCTGGACGTACAGGATCAGCCGGCCCTCCTGCCCCAGCCGGCCGGTGTCGATCACCAGGCTGTCGGCGATCTCCGGGAACGCCTCCACGACCCGGTAGAAGTCGGACGTGCCCATCCGGATCCCGCCGCGGTTGAGCGTCGAGTCGGACCGGCCGTAGATCACGCAGCCGCCGTCCGGCCGGACCTTGATCCAGTCGCCGTGCCGCCAGACGCCCGGATACATCTCGAAGTACGACTCGCGGTAGCGGGCGCCGTCCGGGTCGTTCCAGAAGAAGACCGGCATGGACGGCATCGGCTCGGTGATCACCAGCTCGCCGACCTCGTCGGTCATGGGCTTGCCCGCCTCGTCGTACGCCTCGACCTTGGCGCCGAGGCCGCGGCCCTGGAGGACGCCCGCGCGCAGGGGCAGCAGCACGGACGGCCCCACGAACCCGGTGCACAGGTCCGTGCCGCCCGACAGGGAGCCGAGGAGCAGGTCGCGGCCGACGGCCTCGTACACCCAGGCGAAGCCCTCGGGCGGCAGCGGCGAGCCGGTGGAGCCGATGCCGCGCAGCCGGGACAGGTCGTACCGCTCGCCCGGCCGCTCGCCCTGCTTGGCGCAGGCGGTGATGTACGGGGCGCCGACGCCCAGGTACGTGATGCCGGTGTCGGCGGCCATCTTCCACAGGTCGCCGGGGGCGCCGTCGTACAGCACGACCGTCGAGCCCACCAGCAGGCCGCCGACGAGGTAGTTCCACATCATCCAGCCGGTCGTGGTGTACCAGAAGAACACGTCGCCGGGGCCGAGGTCCTGGTGGAACGACAGCGCCTTGAGGTGTTCGAGGACCACGCCGCCGTGGCCGTGCACGATCGGCTTGGGCAGCCCGGTCGTGCCGGACGAGTAGACCACCCACAGCGGGTGGTCGAACGGGACCGCCTCGAACTCCAGCTCGTCGTGGTCGCCGGCCGGCAGCTCCGCGTACGGGACGCCGGCGCGCAGGCCGTCCGGCACGGCGGCCGGGTCGAGGTACGGAATCAGGACGGTCGCGTTCAGCGTGGGCAGCGCGGCCTCGATCTCGGCGACGATCCCGCGCCGGTCGAACCGCTTGCCGTTGTAGGCGTAGCCGTCCACCGCGATCAGGACCTTGGGCTCGATCTGCGCGAACCTGTCGATCACCGACGCGGAGCCGAAGTCGGGCGAGCAGGACGACCAGATCGCGCCGAGCGAGGCGGTCGCCAGGAAGCAGATCACGGCCTCGGGGATGTTCGGCACGTACGCCGCGACCCGGTCGCCGCGGCCGACGCCGCGCCGGGCCAGCCCGGCGCGGACCTCGGCGACCTGCATGCACAGCTCCCGGCCGTTGATCACCCGGTGCCCGCCGGCCTCCGAACGGAAGATCAGCGCGGGCTCGCCGGGCGCCTCGGCAGCCCGCCGCAGCGCGTTTTCCGCGTAGTTGAGGGTCGCGCCGGGGAACCACTCCAGCCCGTCCACCGGCATCGGCCCGCCGGTGCGGACGGGCCCGTCGCCGCGCTCGCCGGCCACCTTGAAGTACGACCAGATCGCGTCCCAGAAGGCGTCGACCTCGGTGACCGACCAGCGCCAGAGGTCGTCGTAGGACTCGGCCAGCACGCCGCGGTCCCAGAGCCAGTGCATGAAGTGGGTCGCCCGCGCGTTCGCGACGACCTCCTCCGACGGCTCCCACAGCAGCGCGCCCTCGGCCACCCCATGATCACTGGACATGTCTCTCCCCTCGCGCCGGCCGTACCCGTCCAGCATCGGGCGTACCCGGTGACCTGCGCAAGCTCAGCGATCTTGAGTGAGCTCCAGCACCGCGCGCACCACGGCGTCGGTGTCGGCGAGCGTGGACAGCACCACGTCCGCCCCGGCGGAGCGCAGCTCGGCCTCGGTCGCGCTGCCGGACGCCACCGCGATGATCGGCGACCCGGCGATGTGCGCGGCCTGCACGTCGCGCGGCGAGTCGGCCACGTACACCGTCGCCTTCTCGGGGTAGCGGACGGCGTGCTTCTCGCCGGCCCGGGTGCGCGCCAGCTCCAGCAGCGCCGCCTTGCTGTAGACGCCGTTCTCGTAGCCGCCGACGTCCAGGTCGAGCCGTCCGGCCAGGCCCAGCTCGGTGACCTTGAGCACGGCGTTCGGCTCGATCGAGCCGGTGAGCACCGACTGCGCGGTGTCGGGCAGCCGGGCGATCGCCGACACCGCCTCCAGCGCGCCCGCCAGCACCCTGCCGTGCGCCTTCAGGTCGGCGCGGCGCGCGGCGAACGACTCGGCCAGCGCCGCCGTGAACGCGGGCAGGTGGTCGTCGGTGGTGACGACGTCGTTGAACGCCAGCGTCTCAAAGATGATCTCGGACTCGGTCCGGCCGGGCGTCGGCGCCAGCCGCACCAGCGGGCGCCCGATGACCCGCTGGAACGCCTCGGCGTAGGCCTCCCGGGTGACCCGTCCGACGTCCACGAGCGTGTGATCGATGTTCCACAGCACCAGGCGGTTCAGCGTCGTCATCCTCTTCCTGCGTGGTCGCGGGGCAAGCGCCCGCACGCGTCCGTACGGGCGGACTCATCGTCGGGCCTGGCGGCGCATACCGCAAGCGGGTGTGACGCGGCACCGTTCTGGCGGCAAGGACAGGGGTCAGGGGCCCATGTGGGGATAGCGGTGGTCGGTCGGCGCGACGAACGTCTCCTTGATCACCCGCATGCTGGCCCAGCGGGTCAGGTTGAAGATCGAACCGGCCTTGTCGTTGGTGCCGCTGGCGCGGGCGCCGCCGAACGGCTGCTGGCCCACGATCGACCCGGTCGGCTTGTCGTTGACGTAGAAGTTGCCGGCCGCGAACCGCAGCCGCTCGGACGCCGCCTCGATCGCGGCGCGGTCGCGGGCGATGACGGCGCCGGTCAGCGCGTACTCGGCGACGCCCTCCATCTGGGTGAGCATCGAGTCCCAGTCGCCGTCGTCGTACACGTGCACGCCGACGATCGGGCCGAAGTACTCCTTGACGAAGATCTCGTCGTCGGGGTCGGACGACTCCAGCACGGTCGGCCGGACGAAGTAGCCCTCCGAGTCGTCCAGCCCGCCGCCCGCGAGGACCTTCATCGAGTCGATCCCGCGGGCCCGGTCGAGGGCCGCCCGGTGCTTCGCGAACGCCCGCTCGTCGATCACGGCGCCCATGAACAGCGACAGGTCCTCGGCCACGTTCCCCATGGTCAGCGCCTCGACCTCGTCGCAGAAGTCGTCCCGCATCCGGTTCCAGATCGAGCGCGGGACGTACGCGCGGGACGCGGCCGAGCACTTCTGCCCCTGGTACTCGAACGCGCCGCGGATCAGCGCCGTCTTCAGCACCGCGGGGTCGGCGGAGGGGTGCGCGACGACGAAGTCCTTGCCGCCGGTCTCGCCGACCACGCGCGGGTAGCCGCGGTAGGTGGAGATGTGCTCGCCGACCGTCCGCCAGAGGTGCTGGAACGTGCCGGTGCTGCCGGTGAAGTGGATCCCGGCCAGGTCCGGGTGCGGGATCGCGGCCTCCGACAGCGCCCGGCCGTCCCCGGTGACCAGGTTGATCACGCCGGGCGGCAGCCCGGCCGCCTCCAGCAGCCGCATCGTGTGGTGGGCGGCCGGCTGCTGGGTCGGCGACGGCTTCCAGACCACCACGTTGCCCATCAGCGCGGGCGCGGTCGGCAGGTTCCCGGCGATGGCGGTGAAGTTGAACGGGGTGATCGCGACCACGAAGCCCTCCAGGGGCCGGTAGTCCATCCGGTTCCACACGCCGGGCGAGGAGAGGGGCTGCTGGGCGTACAGCCGGCGGGCGTAGTCGACGTTGAACCGCCAGAAGTCGATCAGCTCGCAGGCGGCGTCGATCTCGGCCTGCTGGACCGACTTCGACTGGCCGAGGATCGTCGCGGCGTTGATCGTGGCACGCCACGGGCCGGCCAGCAGGTCGGCGGCGCGCAGCAGGATCGCGGCCCGCTCGTCGAACGGCATCGCCCGCCAGGCCGGCGCCGCCGCCTTCGCCGCGCCGATCGCGGCCTGCACGTCGGCGACGGTCGCGTTGCCCATCGTGCCGAGCACGCGCCCGTGGTTGTGCGGCTCCACCACCTCGATCGGGGTGCCGCCGCCGAGCCGCCGCTCGCCGCCGATCGTCATCGTGAACTCGGTCCGCTCGCCGGCCAGCTCCTTGATCCTGGCCTCCAGCGCGGCCCGCTCGGGGCTGCCCGGCGCGTACGCCTTGACGGGCTCGTTCGCCGGTACGGGGACGTTCGTGACGGCGTCCATCTGCCTGCTCCCTGGAAGTCCGACATCGTCGTCGATGCCAGCAGATCTACCCAGCCGCGAGGCGGGGAAGCGGGCGCCCGGGAAGCGGGCTCAGGGGAGCAGGTCGCGGAGCTCCTGCGTGGCGTACCACATGAGCTCGTGGCCTTCGGCGCCGTCCACGGTGAACAGGGCGTCGTCGTCGCCGTCCCGGGCGGCGGGCAGCGCCTCCGCGGCGGCCCGCACGTCGCCGGCCGCAGCGGGGTCGTCGACATGCCCGGACGCGATCTTCCGCCATCCGATGGGCGCCGTCACCCGGACGAGCGCCCGCTCGCCGTTCTCCAGCCCGGCGTGCCCGGGGGCCCACTCGACGGCGCCGTCCGGGACCTCGGCGGCCAGGACGACCCGGCGGCGCGGCGCCCCGGGGTCCGCGGCGAGCAGCTCCAGCGAGGCGCGGGCGGCGGCGGTCATCGCCGCGTACTCCAGCTCCTCCAGGTCGCCGCCGGCGTACCACTCGCGCAGCGCCGGGGTCACCGCGTACGCGGTGACGGGCGCGGGCCCGATCTCGCGCGCCTCGTGGACGCGGGCCAGGCCGGGGATCGTGGACGGAACGTAGACGCGCATGACGGAAAGAGTCTCAGACCCTGGCCCTGACCGGGGGGACGACCCCCCGAGGCCCCCCGGCGCGGTCCGGACGCCTCCCTCCGCCGGCGCTCCGGGCGGCGTTCAGACCGCGAGGCCCAGAGCGCGCAGCTCGGCGAGCGTCGTGTCGACCGAGGTGTGGTGGACGGCCTTCATGCCGACGGCCTCGGCGGCGGCGCAGTTGTGCTCGATGTCGTCGATGAACACGCACTCCTCCGGCGGCAGCCCGACCAGCTCGACGGCGTGCCGGAAGATCCGCTCGTCGGGCTTGCGCATGCCGACCTCGCACGAGATCACCACGGCGTCGAAGAGGTCGTTCCACAGGTCGCGCGGGTAGTCGTTGCCCCAGGAGTTGGACAGCAGGGCGGTGCGGGCGCCGGCGGCGCGGGCGGCGCGCAGCGCGTCGTACATGGGCTCGACCGGCTCGAACGCGCGGAACATCCGCGCGATCAGGCCCTCGGCGGGGACCGGGGCGCCGTCCACGGTGAGCAGCTCGGCGGCCAGCAGCCGCTCGAACTCGGCCACCTCCAGCGTGCCGTCCTCCAGGCCGTGGATCGGGTTCACGCCCGAGCCGTCGTAGGCCTGCTTCACCCAGGCGCGCATCACGCCCTTGTAGCGGGCGACGTCGACGCCGTCGGCGGCGAGCCAGACGTCGACCGCCTGGTTGAGGGGGGAGGTCAGCACGCCGCCCCAGTCGGTGATCACGGCGTTCACGGCGTTCACGGCGTTCGCGGTCACAGCGTCCCCAGTCACGGGCAGATGGTAGGCGATCCCAGCGAATCCCACCGAATCGCGTTCTGGGACACTGCCTCCATGGACTTCGAACTCAGCCAGAAGGCGCGGGACTACCAGGCGAGACTGCTGGAGTTCATGGACGAGCACGTGTACCCGGCCGAGCCGGTGTACGCGGAATGGCGCGCGGCCAACGACGAGCACGCGCTGCCGCCGGTCGTCCAGGAACTCAAGGCCGAGGCCCGGAAGCGGGGCCTGTGGAACCTCTTCCTGCCCGACATCTCCGGCCTGTCCAACCTGGAGTACGCGACGCTGGCCGAGATCACCGGACGCTCCCCGGACCTGGCGCCCGAGGCGGTCAACTGCGCCGCCCCGGACACCGGGAACATGGAGGTGCTGCACATGTTCGGCACCGACGAGCAGAAGAAGCGCTGGCTGGAGCCGCTGCTGGAGGGCGAGATCCGGTCCGCGTTCGCGATGACCGAGCCGGACGTGGCCTCCTCGGACGCCACCAACATCACCACCTCGATCGTCCGGGACGGCGACGAGTACGTGATCAACGGCCGGAAGTGGTGGATCACCGGCGCCGCCGACGAGCGCTGCAAGATCTTCATCGTGATGGGCAAGACCGACCCGGACGGGCCCGCGCACCGGCGGCAGTCGCAGATCCTCGTGCCGCGCGACACGCCGGGGCTGACGATCGTCCGGCACCTGCCCGTGTTCGGCTACCAGGACCAGCACGGGCACTCCGAGCTGCGGTTCGAGGACGTCCGGGTGCCCGCGGCGAACCTGATCGCGGGCGAGGGCGACGGGTTCATGATCGCCCAGGCCCGGCTGGGGCCCGGCCGCATCCACCACTGCATGCGCGCGCTGGGCATGGCCGAGCGGGCGCTGGAGCTGATGTGCCGGCGGGCCGTGGACCGGGTCGCGTTCGGCGAGCCGCTGGCCCGGCAGGGCGTCGTCCAGCAGCAGATCGCCGAGTCCCGGATGGCGATCGAGCAGGCCCGGCTGATGACGCTGAAGACGGCCTGGCTGATCGACAGGCACGGGGCGAAGGGCGCCCGCAGCGAGATCGCGGCGATCAAGGTGATCGTGCCGCGGATCACCCACGAGGTCATCGACCGGGCGATCCAGGTGCACGGCGGCGCCGGGGTCAGCGACGACACGCCGCTGGCCCAGATGTACACCTGGGTACGGGCGATGCGCCTGTTCGACGGCCCGGACGAGGTCCACGTCCGGACCGTCGCGCGCCAGGAGCTCCGCCCGTACCTCAGCTGAACGCGGGGGTCACGCCGTTCTCAGGCGCTGGAGGGCCTCCCGGACCCCGCCGTCGGTCTCCTCCAGCACCTGGGTGGCGTGCGCCGCCGGGACCTCGCCGAGCAGCGAGACCAGGGCCACGCGGGTGTCCCCCCCGGCCTCGATCAGCGCGTTCTCGCACGACAGGGAGTCCATCCCGGTCGCCTCGGTGAGGATGCGCACCAGCCGGGCGCGCAGCTTGGAGTTGAGCGCGTTCACGCTCACCATCAGGTTGGAGTACGTGCGGCCCATCTTGATCATCAGGGTGGTGGAGAAGGAGTTGAGCACCAGCTTCGTCGCGGTGCCGGCCTTCATCCGGGTGGACCCGCTGATCACCTCGGGCCCGGTGGCCAGCGGGATGTGGACCTCGACCTCGCGGCCGTGCGGGGTGTGCGGGTTGCAGCTGATCAGCGCGGTGCGCGCCCCGGCCTTCGCGGACGCGCGCAGCGCGCCCAGCACGTACGGGGTGCGGCCGCTGGCGGCGATGCCGATCGCGACGTCGCCGGCGCGCACCTCGGCCGCGTCCCGGGCGCCGAGCTCGTGGTCGTCCTCGACCTCCGAGACCGCCTGGGACAGCGCGCCGAAGCCGCCGGCGTTGTGCGCCACGACCCGGCCCCAGATGCCGAACGTCGGCGGGAGCTCGGCCGCGTCCAGCACCGCGAGCCGGCCCGAGGTGCCGGCGCCGAAGTAGTGCACCCGGCCGCCGCCGCGCAGCGAGACGACCGCCAGGTCGACCAGCTCCGCGATCTCCGGCAGCACGGACGCCACCACCAGCGGCACCGTCGCGTCCTCGGCGTTGATCCGGCGCAGCACCTCCAGGGTGGGCAGCGTGTCGACGTCGAGGGTGCGCGGGTTGCGCCCCTCGGTGGGCAGTTCGCAGTCGATCACCGACGCCTCCGGTCGGGTCGTACGGTCCGGCCGCGGACCGCCTCGAAGGTCGCTTCCAGTGCCTTCCGTGTGGATCCGTAGGTGCGCTGGGCCACGCCGACGAACACGCAGTCGACCACCGTCAGCTGCGCCAGCCGGCTGGCGGTCGCGCCCGAGCGGAACGTCGTCTCCCGGGCCGCCGTGGTGAGGATGTGGTCGGCCACCTCGGCGATGGGCGACTTGGGGAAGTTGGTCAGGGCTACGGTCGTCACCCCCTTGCTCTTGGCCACCTCGAGCGCGTCGATGGTCTCCACCGTCGAGCCCGTGTGCGAGATCCCGATCGCGACGTCGCCGCTCCCCAGCACCGCGGCGCTGGTGAGCATGATGTGCGCGTCCGACCAGGCGGAGCAGACCCTGCCGATGCGGTGCAGTTTCTGCTGGAAGTCGGCCGCGACGAAGGCGCTGGCGCCGACCCCGTAGACGTCGACCCGGTCGGCGGCCACCAGCGCGTCCACGACCTGTTCGAGCGTCTTGATGTCGAGCTGGGCCGCGGTCTCCTCGACGGCCCTGGCATCGGCGAACGTCACCTTCTCCACGATCTGTTCGAGCGAGTCGTCCGGACTGATGTCGCTGCCGATGACCCGGCCGCCGGTCGCGCTCTGCGCCCGGCCCGCCTCGGTGGCCAGGGTCAGCCGCAGCTCTGGATAACCATGAAACCCGATCGCGCGGCAGAACCTGATGACGGTGGTCTCGGAGGTGCCACAGGTCTGGGCGAGTTCGGTGATGGTGCTGTTGGCGACCCCTTCGGGATCGTCGATGACGCGTTGAGCGACACGTCGCTCAGCGGGGGGCAGTGAAGGCAGCAGGGACCGGACCCTGACCACGGTGCTCAGCGGCGTCGCCTCTCTGGTCACGACCTCGGGCGGCGCCGTCGTCCTGAGCGAGCCGGCCTCCCCGGCGCTCCCCGGCTCGGAGCCGGTGGGTTTCCTCATGGAGGAAATTTTCTTACTTGAAGGATGTCACGTCAACGGTAGAAAGGGCTACGGTCGCCATGTGTTGACCCATTTGGCCGGTCCGTACGTGATCGGCATAGACGCGGGTGGCACGAAGACCCGCTGTGTCGTACTAACGCTCGGGGGCGCCGAGGCCGGTCACGGGACCGGTCCCGGCGCCAACCCCAATTCCGGGGGCGACACCGCGGGGGCGCTCACCACGGCCCTCCGGGAGGCGCTCGCCGACCTCGACCGTTCCCTCGTGATCGGCGGTGTCTTCGGGATCGCCGGAGCCGGGGCGGCGGGACGACCCGCCGCCGTGGCCGCCGCGCGGCGCGCGTGGAGCGCCGCCGGCCTGCGCGGCTCGCCCGCCGTCGTGACCGACATCGCGATCGCCTTCGCCGCCGGGACCACCGCCCCCAAGGGCATCGTGGTCTTCTCCGGTACGGGCGCCGGCGCCGCGGTGATCAGCGACGGGGCGATCGTGCAGCGCGCCGACGGCTACGGCTGGCTCGTCGGGGACGAGGGTTCGGCGGTCTGGCTGGGCCGGGAGGCGGTCCGCGCCGCCCTGGCGGCCTACGACGGCCGCGGCTCCCCCACGGTGCTGACCGACGCGGTGCCGCGCGCGCTGCTCGGCTCGGCGGCCCCCGCGGTGAAGGAACCGGAGTCCGCCCGGAGGCGCGCCCGGCACCATCGGGCGGCGGCGCTGGCCGGGTCTCCCCCCGGCCAGTCGACCGCCTCGCTCGGGCATGGCACGTCCCCGCACTCCGGTGGCCGCCCCCATCCGGTCGCCCCGGCGGCGCTCGCGCAGGGCAAGGCGACGGCGGTGCTGCTCGCCGGCGGCTCGGGACCGCCGAACGGCGAGCCGCGCGACGTGCCGCACGTGCCGTCGCCCGCCCGGCCGCCCGATCCGCGGCCGCCGGCGGCGTCCCAGGCCCTGTCCTGCCCCCGCCCCGGGCACGCCCCCGACCCCCAGCTCGCGCAGGCGGTCATCAAGGAGGTGTACGGCCGCCCTCCCGCGGCCCTGGGCAGGCTCGGCCCGGTGGTCGCTGCGGCCGCCGAGGCGGGCGACCCGGTGGCCCGGCGCATCACCGCGGAGGCGGCCGAGTGGCTGCTGCGCGACGTCGACGCCGTGCGGCCGGCGCTGAACGACCCGTACGCGCCGGTGGTCATGCACGGCTCGGTGCTGCGCGACGGCCCCGTCGCCGAGGCCGTGCGGAACGGGCTGCGCGACCGCTTCGCCGCCGACCCCCGCCGGGCCGGCGACGGCGCGGTCGGCGCCGCCTCGCTGGCGCTGCGCCGCCTCGGCCACCCGCTCGCCTGACCGCAGGTCCGCCCCGCGGGTCCACCCGCGGGTCTTCGGCATGGGCGCGGCGCGAGTCGACAGGCGGACGGCGGACCCGTTAACGTCGCCAGGTCGGATCACGAACGCGTAACGGCGAGCAGCGCAGCGCCCATCACCAACCCATCACCAGGAGCCAGGACCCGTGCGTGCCTCACCTACGATCGCGCTCGCCGCGGTGGCGGCGGTCGCGGTACCGCTGGCCGGCTGCGGCGGCGGCTCCTCCACCGGCGGCCGCCCCTCCGGGGAGGCGGCGCCGCGGTCGGGCGCCCCCGCCGCCCCGCCCACCCCGGACGGCGCCTGGATCCCCGGGTACGTGGCCGACATGAGCCTGGAGGAGAAGGTCGGGCAGCTGTTCGTGCCCACCTTCTCCAGCGCCGCCGACGCCCGCTCGATGATCAAGAGGTACCACGTCGGCGGCTTCATCTACTTCCCGAACAACATGGCGGACGGCCCCGAGGGCACCGCCCGGCTGTCGAACTCGCTGCAGAAGGCGTCCAAGCTGCCGCTGCTGATGGGCGTGGACGAGGAGCAGGGGCTGGTCACGCGCACCCCGTTCCTGACCCGGTTCCCGGGCAACATGGCGCTCGGCGCGACCCGGCGGCCCGCCGACGCGCAGGCCGCCGCCCGCGCCACCGGCGCCGAGCTGCGCGCCGTCGGCATCAATCAGAACTACGCCCCGGTCGCCGACGTCAACGTCAACCCGGCCAACCCGGTCATCGGGCTGCGGTCGTTCGGCTCGGATCCGGCGCTGGTCTCGCGGATGCTCACCGGCGCCATCGGCGGCTACCAGTCGGCCGGGGTCGCGGCCACCGCCAAGCACTTCCCCGGGCACGGCGACACCGACACCGACAGCCACACCGGGCTGCCGGTGATCACGCATTCCCAGGCCGAATGGGAGCGGCTGGACGCGCCCCCGTTCCGGGCCGCGGTCGCCGCCGGCGTCGACGCGATCATGTCGGCGCACATCGTGGTGCCCGGCCTGGACCGCTCGGGCGACCCGTCCACGCTGTCGAAGAGCGTGCTGACCGGGCTGCTGCGCGACCGGCTCGGCTACCGCGGCGTGATCGTCACCGACTCGCTGCGGATGGAGGGCGCGCGGCGCAAGTACGGCGACGCGAAGACCCCGGTACGGGCCCTCAACGCCGGCGCCGACCAGCTGCTCATGCCGCCCAGCCTGCCCACCGCCCACCGGGCCGTGCTGCGCGCAGTCAAGGACGGCACCGTCTCTCGCCAGCGGCTCGACGAGGCCGTCGGCCGGATCCTGCGCCTCAAGGAGCTGCGCGGGCTGTTCGCCGGCACCACCGCGGACCCGGCCAAGGCGGACGCCGTCGCCGGAGCCGCCGCGCACAAGGCGGCCGCGCGGCAGGTGGCCGAGCACGCCGTCACGCTCGTCCGCAACGACGACCGCACGCTGCCCCTCAAGGGAAGGACCGTGCACGTCACCGGGCCCAGGAGCGACACGCTGATCGCGGCGCTGCGGCGCGAGGGCGTCACCGTCGCCGGCTCCCCTGCCGCGGCCGACGTCACCGTGCTGACCACGCAGAACGCGGGCGCGGCGACCGCGTCCCGGATCCGGGCGCTCGGCTCGAAGCCGGTCGTGGTCGCGGCGCTGGGCCGCCCGTACGACCTGGACCAGGCCGGCGGCGCCAAGGCGGCGCTGGCGACGTACTCCTCCGGGTCGGCCGCGGTCACCGCGCTGGCCCGGGTGCTCGCGGGGTCGGTGAACCCCACCGGGAGGCTCCCGGTACGCGCCGCCGGGAAGCCCGTCGGTCACGGACTGTCGTACGGGTGACTCCCCGCGGTGTGGACGCGCCGCCCGCGGCCTGGGAAGATCACGCGACGGTCGCACCCCCAGGAGGTCCCGTGCACATCGCGTCCCGGCTGGCCGCCCTGGCCCTCGTACCGCTGCTCGTGACGGTGCCCGCCGCGTGCGGCGAGGACGAGCCCGAGATGCCGCCGCTCACCCCCGAGCCCGGCGACGCGCTCCCGGCCGCGCGGTCCAGCGCGCCGCCGCCCGCGCAGAGCCGCGCCGCGCGGATGGTGCTCTACAAGTACCTGCGCGGGATCGCGGCCGGCGACGCGAAGGTGTGCGCCCACCTCGCGCCCGGCTACGAGAGCGCCACGTACCCGGACCCGGGCGGCTGCGAGAAGGGCCTCGCGGCGGCGAAGGCCAGGCTGCGCCCGCAGGACGTGACCGCCCTGAAGAGCGTGACCGTCCCCGCCGCCGAGGCCGGCCCGGACGAGGGCGAGATCACCATCGCCTTCGAGGACCTGAGGTGGAAGGCCGAACCCGCCCGTCCCGGCGGCGTCCTCGCCGCCCGCTACACCCTCGCTCAATCAGGAGACCGCTGGCTCATCACAGGATGAGCCAGCGGTCCGGTGCCTGTTCGAACCCGCTCGGGGGTCAGGGCAGGTTCTAAAGGCCGAGTTCGGCCAGCCCTGGGAGGAGTTCGCGCGCCGCGTCCTTGGCGGCCGCGGCCGTCTTGGCGGCGCGGGACGCCGCCGCGGCCGCGCGGCACTCGTCCAGGGTGTGGCGGGCCAGTGCGGCGCGGACCAGGGGCAGCGACGGGGCGCTCATCGACAGGGTCGTCACGCCCAGGCCGACCAGGACGCACGCCAGGACCGGGTCGCCGGCGGCCTCGCCGCAGACGCCGCAGCCCTTGCCGGCCCCCTCCGCGGGGGCGGCGGTCATCGCCACCAGGTCGAGCACCGCCGGGCGCCACGGGTCCTGGAACGCGGCCAGCGCGCCGATCTGCCGGTCGGCCGCGCACGCGTACTGCGTCAGGTCGTTGGTGCCGATGCTGAAGAACTCCACCTCGGTCACCAGGTCCCCGGCGCGCAGCGCGGCGGCGGGCACCTCGACCATGACGCCCGGCCGGTCGATCCCGGCCGCACGGCACTCGGCCGCGAACGCGGCGGCCTCCTCGGCGTCGGTCACCATCGGCGCCATGACCTCCAGCCGCGCCGCCGTGCCCGCGGCGGCCCGCGACAGCGCCGCGAGCTGGGTCCGCAGGACGTCCGGGTGGGAGCGCGCCATGCGCAGCCCGCGCTCGCCCAGCGCCGGGTTGGGCTCGTCGCCGGGGGGCGGGAGGAAGGCCAGCGGCTTGTCGGCGCCGGCGTCCAGGGTCCGCACGACGACCTTGCCGCCGGGGAACGCGTCGAGGACGGCCCGGTACGCCTCCTCCTGCTCGGCCTCCGACGGCGGGTCGGAACGGTCGAGGAACAGGAACTCGGTCCGGTACAGGCCGACGCCCTCGGCGCCGTTGGCCAGCGCCTGCTCGACGTCGCGGGGGCCGCCGATGTTGGCCAGCAGCGGGACGGCGTGCCCGTCCTTGGTGGCGCCGGGACCGGTGGACCCGGTCAGCAGCTCCGCGCGGGCCGCGGCCGCGCCGCGCGCCGCCGCGACCTCCGCCTCGGTCGGCTCGACCCGGACGGTGCCCGCGGCGCCGTCCACCAGCACCCGCGTGCCGTCGGCCAGCGCGGTCGCGCCGGGCAGCGCCACGACGGCCGGGACGCCCAGCGTCCGCGCGATGATCGCGGTGTGGCTGGTCGGGCCGCCCTCCTCGGTCACGAACGCGACCACCATGGCCGGGTCGAGCAGCGCGGTGTCGGCGGGCGCCAGATCCCGCGCGACCAGCACGAACGGCTCGTCCGACTCGGGGACGCCGGGCACCGGCAGGTCCAGCAGCCGGGCGATCGCCCGGTCCCGGATGTCGTCGAGGTCGCTGACCCGGGCGGCGAGGTACTCCCCCGCGCTCGCGAGCATCTCGCGGTAGACGCCGAACGCCTCGTACACGGCCCGCGCCGCGGCCACGCCCTCGTCCACCTTGGCGGACACGCCGTCGGCGAGGCCCGGGTCGCGCGCCATCAGCGCCTGCGCGTTCAGGACCTCCATGCCGCTGGTGTTGCCGCGCTCGCCGGCCTGGGCGCCGCGGTCCTCCAGATCGGCGGCCACGGCCTCCAGCGCGGCCAGCGCGGCCGCCTTCTCCGCCGCCGCGTCCCCGCCGTGCCGCGCGTCCGCGGCCGGCTCGGGGACCGCGCCGGCGATGGTGCGCACGGGGCCCGCCCCGACGCCGGGGCTGACCCCGGCCCCCGCGAGCCGCTCAGGCACCCTCGGGCTCCGGCTTGTTGAGCAGCGCCTCCAGGCTGTCGAGCAGCTCGTCCGCGCCCTCCCCGTCGGCCGAGATGACGATGTCCTCGCCGTGGCGGGCGTCCAGGCCCAGCACGGCCAGGATGCTCTTGGCGTTGACGGGAGCGCCCCCGCGCTTGGCCACGGTGACGTCCATCGGGGCCTTGGCGGCGGTCTGCACGAACAGCGCGGCCGGCCGCGCGTGCAGCCCCACCTTGGACTCGATCTTGACGTTACGCTCGGTCACAGCCACTCCCTCGTTTCCCGCACTCTCGTGTCCCGCACTCTCGTGTCCCGCACACTCGTGTCCCGCATACGTTCAGCCGCCGCCGGGCACCCGCAGCGCGGGACCCGGCAGCACGTCGACTTCCTTCAGGTTCGCCACCACGTGGTCGGCGGCGGCCAGGGCCCCGGCCGGCACGGTCGTGGTCACCCCGACGCAGGTCATACCCGCCGCCTTGATCGCGGCCACGCCGGCGGGCGCGTCCTCGAAGCCCACCGCCCGCTCCGGCGGGATCCCGAGACCGCGGCACGCGGCCAGGAACCCCTCCGGGTCGGGCTTGCCGGTCGCCACGTCGTCGGCGGTCACCACGGCGCCGAAGCAGTCCCGCACGCCCAGGCCGTCCAGCAGGCCCTCGGCGTACGAGCGCTGCCCGGACGTGGCCACGCCCAGCGGCAGGCCCGCCTCGTGCAGCGCCCGCACCAGCTCCACCGCGCCGGGGACGACGCCGACGGGCGGCGCCTCCGGGCCGTGCTCGTACGAGATCGCCTCCGCGAACAGCTCCTCGACCGTCCGGCCGGGGAACAGGTGGATCAGCTCGGCGAGCACCTCGCGGCCGCGCCGCCCGGCGAACGAGGCGATCAGCGCCGGGTCGTGCGCCGCCCCGTGCCGCTCGAACAGCCACGCCCACATCACCTGGTTGCGCGGCTCGCTGTCGATCAGGGTGCCGTCCAGGTCGAAGACCGCGGCACTCAGCTCCAGACGAAAAGCTCGGCCCCCCTCTCGACCTCGCCCGACTCGACCACGCCGGCCAGCGCGTCGGCGCCGGCGTCCAGCGCCACCACCGCGGTGACCGGTGAACGGCCGCCGGCCTCGATGTCGGCGGGGTTCCAGCCGACCAGCGGCTGCCCCCGGACGACCTGGTCGCCCTCGGCGGCCAGCAGCTCGAAGCCCGCGCCCTTGAGCTGGACGGTGTCCACGCCCAGGTGGACGAGCACGCCGTGCCCCTCGGCGTCCACCACGACGAACGCGTGCGGATGCAGTTTGACGATCTTCCCGTCGACCGGCGCGACCGCCTGGCCGGGCGCCCGCGCGGGGTCGATCGCGGTGCCCGGGCCCACCATGGCCTGGGCGAACACGGGATCGGGCACGCCGGCGAGCCCGACCGCCCGGCCGGCGACCGGTGCCACTACTCGCGTCATTGCTTCGCCCTCCGAGGGGGTCTAGTCGAGGATGTCCTCGATGTCGCTGGCGATGGTGTCGGCCTCCGGGCCCACGACCACCTGGACGACGCTGCCGCTGCGCATCACGCCGAACGCGCCGGCCGCCTTCAGCGCCGCCTCGTCCACCTTGGCCGCGTCCGAGACCTCGGTGCGCAGCCGGGTCGCGCAGGGCTCGATCTCCACGATGTTGCCGGCGCCGCCCAGCGCGGCGACGATGGCCTCGGCCTTGTCCATGCTCACTCCTGTTTTCCGTCCCGGTCCGGCCGGTCAGCCGGTCTGGGTGACCTTGTTGAGCCCGCGCGGGACGTCGGGGTCCACGCCGAGCCGGCGGGCCAGCGCCTCGACGAGGAGCTGGCCGGGCACGATGAGGCCCAGCGGGGCGACCCACTCGGGCAGCGACGGGCCGGGCAGCGCGCGCGAGCACGCCGCCGCCAGGCCGGAGCCGCCACCGATACCGTACGCGCGGGCGCCCGCGCCGCGGACCCGCTCGGCGAGCGCGATCGTCCCGGACAGCGTGGGGCCGGATTCGGCCGCCACCAGCAGCGCCGGGGTCTGGCCGTCGACCACCGCGATCGGCCCGTGCAGCAGGTCGGCGTACGACAGGCCCATGGCGTGCAGGTAGCACGCCTCCTTGATCTTGAGGGCGAGCTCCAGCGCCGTCCCGAACGCGATGCCGCGGCCGGACACGACCGCGCCGGGCACCGCCGCCAGCTCCTCGACGATCCCGGGCAGCTGCTCGGACGCCTCGGTCAGCTCGATCACCCGCGCCACCTCGTCCGGGACGCGGCTCAGGTCGCCCGCGTCGGCGCCGGCGCCCAGCCCGAGGCCGAGCACCGACAGGGCGGCGAGCTGGGTGGTGTAGGTCTTGGTGGCCGGTACGGCGATCTCGTCGCCGGCCTCGGTGAGCAGCGCGACCTCGGCGGCCTCGGCCAGCGGCGAGCCGGCCCCGTTGGTGATCGCGACGGTGCGGGCGCCGCAGCCGGCCGCCCACTCCATGGTCTCGACGATCTCCTCGGTCTTGCCGGACTGGCTGATCGCCACGGCGAGCACGCCGTCCAGGTCGATCCGCCGGCGGTAGGTCGTGGCGATCGACGGCGCGGCCAGGGTGGCGAGCCGCCCGGCGTGCGACTCGACCAGGTAGCGCCCGTACACGGCGGCGTTGTCGGACGAGCCGCGCGCGATGAACAGCACCTGGCGCGTCTCCCGCGCCAGGCCCTCCAGCTCGGGGATCCGCGGCAGCAGGGCGTCGATCGTGCGGCGCAGCGCCGCGGGCTGCTCCCCGATCTCGGCGCGCATCCGGCTCGTGCTGGTCCCGCTGTCAGACATGATCCCCTCCGAAGACGTTCTCCCCGGCGATCCAGGTCGCATGCGCCCGGTGGTCCGGGCCCAGCCAGACCAGGTCGGCCGCCGCGCCGGGAGCGATGCGGCCCAGGTCGGGACGGCCGATCAGGTCGGCCGGTACGCGGGTGGCGGCGTCGATCGCGGTGACCGGGTCGATCCCGATCGAGATCGCGTTGGCGATCGCCTCGTCCAGCCGCAGGCCGGAGCCGGCGATGGTGCCGTCGGCGCGCAGCGGCGGGCCCTGCTCGGGCATCTCGATCGGCTCGCCGCCGAGGTCGTAGGTGCCGGGCGGCATCCCGGCGGACGAGGCGGCGTCGGTGACCAGCACGACCCGTCCGGGCGCGGACCGGAACACCAGCTCGGCGACCGGCCCGGCGACATGGTGCAGGTCGAGGATGAGGCCGGGGCTGAGCCGGGGGTCGATCAGCGCCTGCGCGGCGACGCCCGGCTCGCGGTGGTGGACGCCGGTCTGGGCGTTGAAGATGTGGGTGACCTTGCGGGCCCCGGCCTCGGCGGCGGCCGCGACCTGCTCGGCGGTCGCGTCGCTGTGGCCGACGCTGACGAGCACGCCGTTCGCGGTGAGGGTGCGGATCGCGTCCAGCGCGCCGTTCCGCTCGGGGGCCAGCGTCACCAGCTTGACCAGGCCCGTCTCCAGCAGCGCGGCGATCGCCTCGGGCGTGGGGTCGGTGAGGTGCGCGGCGTTGTGGGCGCCCTTGCGCTTCTCGGAGAGGAACGGCCCCTCCAGGTGGACGCCGAGCACGCGGGTGCCGGCGGGCAGGCCGGGCAGCAGGTCGCGGGCCCGGCGCAGCGCCTCGGCCTGGACCGCGACGGGCGCGGTGATGAACGTCGGCAGGAACGAGGTCACGCCGGTCTCGGGCAGCCGCCGGACGACGGTGTGCCAGCCGGCCTCCTCCGCGTCCACCATGTCGTACCCGAAGAACCCGTTGACCTGGAGGTCGACCAGCCCCGGCGCCAGGACACCGCCGTCCAGGTCGACGCCGGGCGCGCCCGCCGGGCGGCCCTCGCCGACCTCAGCGATCACTCCGTCCTCGATCCGGACGTATCCCGGGGAGAGGACGCGGGTAGGACCGGGCTCGGGGGAAGTGATCAAGCTGCTGGCGGTGATCAGTAGCGATGCCATCCGTGCGCACTTTCTGCGATGGGTCCATCACGGGACGGTGCCGTCCGTAGTACTGGTCTAGTCCGGCCTAGACCAGTAGGCACCATATCCCACCAAACAGGCAAAGCGACAGGGCCGGGCCTCGGGGGAGGGCACGCATGAGTTCGTTGACCGCCGCTGGCGGCGGGCCGGGGGGCGCCGAACGCAACGGCGCCTGGTCCGCCGCGTTCGCCGTGCTCCAGCGGATCGGCCGCAGCCTGATGCTGCCGATCGCCGTCCTGCCCGCCGCCGGGATCCTGCTCCGCCTCGGTCAGGCCGACCTCCTCGGCGCGGACGGCCTCGGCTGGGACCGGATCGCCGAGGTCTTCGCCGCCGCGGGCGGCGCGCTGCTGGACAACCTCGCGATCCTCTTCGCGGTCGGCGTGGCGATCGGCTTCGCGCGCAAGGCCGACGGCTCCACCGCGCTCGCCGCCGTGGCCGCGTACCTGGTGTTCGACCGGGTCACCAAGGTGATGTTCTCCCACACCGAGCAGCTCAAGGGCGGCGTGGTCGCCAAGGTGCAGCAGGAGGACGGCGCCCTCACCGAAGTGATCGACTTCGGCGCCAAGAACCCCACCCAGGTCCTCGGCGGGATCGTGGTCGGCCTCATGGTGGCGCTGCTCTACCAGCGCTTCTACCGGATCAAGCTGCCGTCCTGGCTGGCCTTCTTCGGCGGCCGCCGGTTCGTGCCGATCATCAGCTCGGCCGCCGCGCTGGTGCTGGGCGTGCTGTTCGGCCTGGTCTGGCCGGCGCTGGGCGGCTGGATCGACTCGTTCGGCGACTGGATCACCGGCCTCGGCGCGGTCGGCGCCGGCGTGTACGGGATCGCCAACCGGCTGCTGCTGCCGTTCGGCCTGCACCACATCCTCAACTCGCTGATCTGGTTCGTGTTCGGCACCTACGACGGGCCCGCCGGGGCCGTGCACGGCGAGATCAACCGCTACCTGGCCGGGGACCCGCACGCCGGGACGTTCCTGGCCGGGTTCTTCCCGGTGCTGATGTTCGGCCTGCCCGGCGCCGCGCTGGCCATCTGGCGGGCGGCGCCGCCGGACCGGCGCGCCGCGGTCGGCGGCATCATGATCTCCGCGGCGCTGACCGCGTTCGTGTGCGGGGTGACCGAGCCGATCGAGTTCTCGTTCATGTTCGTCGCGCCGGTGCTGTACGGGATCCACGTCGTGCTGACGGGCGTCTCGATGTACGCGCTGGCCGCGATCGACGCCCAGCTCGGCTTCAGCTTCTCGGCCGGGCTGATCGACATGGTGCTGAACGCGACCAAGAGCAACACCCGGCACCTCTTCCTGATCATCGGGCTGGGCGTCGTCTACTTCTTCCTCTATTACGCGATCTTCAGTTTCGTCATCCGGCGCTTCAACCTGCCCACTCCCGGACGCGAGCCGGCCGAGGACGCCCCGCCCGAGACCAAGGCCGATTGATCGAGGGAGCCCCGCAGGGCCGCGGCGGCGCCTGGACTGACGAGCGAGGCACGAGCGAGGAGGGAAGGCGCCGCCATGAGGCGGCCCGGAGGGGCTCCCGGAAAACACAGCGATCAAGGGAGCCCCGCAGGGCCGCGGCGGTGCCTGGACTGACGAGCGAGGTACGAGCGAGGAGGGAAGGCGCCGCCATGAGGCGGCCCGGAGGGGCTCCCGGCAACACTGTGACCTGCGGTTTTAAACGATCTTGGAGTGCTCTCGGCGTGATCCGGCCGTTATCGCTTCGTGCATTGACAGGCGTTCCAATGCTGTGGTCTAGTCCGGCCTAGACCAGTAGAAATCATGGCGAATCGGCCACTCGCCATGACCAGGCCACTCCCGGCTCCGAGGACGCCCGTGACCACGATCGACCCGCACAGCCCGGTACCCAAGTACTTCCAGCTCCGGGCCATCCTCCTCGACCTCATCGAGGGCTCGGAGCTGCCCGTGGACGCTCCGATCCCGTCCGAGCGGGAGCTGTGCGGCCGGTACGGGCTGTCCCGGATGACCGTCCGGCAGGGCGTCGACCAGCTGGTCACGGAGGGGCGGCTCTACCGCGTCCCGGGCAAGGGCACGTTCGTCGCCCGGCCGAAGATCGAGATGCCGCTCCGGCTGGTCTCGTTCACCGAGGACATGCTGGCCCGCGGGATGCGGCCGGGCGCGATCGACCTCGACCGCCGCACCGTGCCCGCCGACGCCCGGCTGGCCCGGATGTTCGAGGTGCCCGCCGGGACCGGCATCCACGTGATCGAGCGGCTGCGCACCGCCGACGGCGAGCCGATGGCGCTGGAACGCTCGCACATCCTCGCCTCGCTGGCCCCCGACCTGCTCGACCGGCGGCTCGCGGACCGCTCCCTGTACGGCGTGCTGGAGGCGGTCTACGGGATCGTCTTCGACGCCGGCGACCAGACCATCGACGCCGGGCTGGCCGACGCCGCCGAGGCCAGGCACCTGCAGATCTCCCGGGGCAGCGCCGTGCTGCTCCTGCAACGCCGCTCCTACTCCGGTGGCGTCTGCGCGGAACTGGGCGTGTCGACCTACCGGGCCGACCGCTACCAGGTTCACACAGCCCTCGGAAACCCCCCGACCCCCGCGTAGAACCCTTCCGTTCAGAGGAGGAACCCCCTGATGAGTTCGACAACCGCAGTGGACGGGACCGCTGCACCACGACCGTGGTCGAAGTCCCTGGCCGTGCTCCAGCGGATCGGCCGCAGCCTGATGCTGCCGATCGCCGTCCTGCCCGCCGCCGCGCTGCTGCTGCGCCTCGGCCAGGCCGACATGCTCGGCGAGGACGGGCTGGGCTGGATCGAGGTCGCCAACGTCGTCGGCCAGGCCGGTGACGCGCTGTTCGCGGCGCTGCCGCTGCTGTTCGCCGTCGGTGTGGCGATCGGCTTCGCGCGCAAGGCCGACGGCTCCACCGCGCTGGCCGCCGTGGTCGGCTACCTGGTCTACGACCGGGTGTCCAAGGTGATGTTCGCGGAGAGCGACGAGCTCAAGGGCCGCGTCATGATCACCAAGGTGGTCGACGGGGCGCAGAGCCAGGTGATCGACTGGGGCGCCAAGAACCCCACCGACGTCCTCGGCGGCATCCTCATCGGCGTCATCGCCGCCCTCCTCTACCAGCGGTACTACCGGATCAAGCTGCCCACCTGGCTGGCCTTCTTCGGCGGCCGCCGGTTCGTGCCGATCGTCACCGCGTTCGCCGCGCTGGTCCTCGGCGTGGTCATCGGCTTCGTCTGGCCGATCCTCGGCGGCTGGCTGGACAGCTTCGGCGACTGGGTCACCGGCGCGGGGGCGCTGGGCGCGGGCGTGTACGGCGTCGTCAACCGGCTGCTGCTGCCCTTCGGCCTGCACCACATCCCGAACTCGCTGATCTGGTTCGTGTTCGGCGACTACCAGGCCGACGGCGGCGTGGTGCACGGCGAGATCAACCGCTACCTGGCCGGCGACCCGAACGCGGGCGGCTACCTGGCCGGCTTCTTCCCGGTGCTGATGTTCGGCCTGCCCGGCGCCGCGCTGGCCATCTGGCGGGCGGCGCCCGCGCACCGGCGGCCCGCGGTCGGCGGCATCATGATCTCCGCCGCGCTGACCGCGTTCGTCACCGGCGTCACCGAGCCGATCGAGTTCGCGTTCATGTTCGTCGCGCCCATCCTGTACGCGGTGCACGTCGTCCTCACCGGCATCTCGATGGCGGTGCTGGAGGCCGCCGGGGCCCAGCTCGGGTTCGGGTTCTCCGCGGGCGGGATCGACTTCCTGCTCAACATGACCAAGGACAACACCAAGGGACTCGGACTGATCGTGGGGATGGGCGTGCTCTACTTCGTCCTCTACTACGTGATCTTCAAATTCCTGATCGAGAAGTTCAACTTCGCCACCCCGGGCCGGGAGCCGGAGGGCACGGAGTCGGTGGCCGCCGACCCGGGCGCCGATCCCGAGCTGGCGGCGGCGGGCAAGTCCGGCGGGAAGGCGGACAGGAAGCCCGCGGCGGACGCGCCGCCGGCCGACAAGGCCTGACCGGCCGCGAGACCACCCCCGAGAGTCCTCCTCTCCTCCCACACCTCCCAGGAGGACTCGCCGAACGGCGGCGGACGCCGGAACACGACGTCCGCCGCCGTTCGGCTTTTCTTGTGCGCGCCCACGAAGCGCGACCGCCGATCCTGATACGGATCCGCCGCATCCGGCCATCCCGTATCGCGGCCCCCTCCCCCGCCTCTGGAGAACGACGCAGATCCCCCGCCAGGAGCGCCAGGAGGCCGCCGCGATGACCAGCAGCCACGCCGTCGTCCGCATCGTTCCCAAGACCACGGCCCACCGGGTGAACGGGACGCTCGCCCTGCGCCCCGCCCCGGTACCCCCGCCGGCGCGGCGAAGAGCCCACCTCTCCGTGGCCGGCGGACCGCCACGAGGGCACGCCGAGGCCGCCCTGCGGATCGTCATCGAGATCCTCGCCGGTACGCGCCCGCCGCGGCACCTGTCGGGCACGGCCGACCCGGAGGTGTGGCAGGGGCTCGCCGTCCACCGCGCCGGCACCGCCGCCCGCACCCGGATCGCGCCGCCGCGCGTACTGCGGACGTGGGTGCAGGCACCCGTGCCCGGCGCGATGGAGACCGGCGCCGTCGCCGTCCTGGACGGGCGGGTGCACGCGCTCGCCCTCCGCCTGGAACGGCACCACGGCCGGTGGCGCTGCACGGCCATCGAGACGACCGTTCCGGCCCGGCGGCCGTAGCCGGACGCGAAAAGCGGCGGCCTCCCGGGTGGATGACCAGGTACGGCGGGAGCTGCTGCGCAAGATGCGCCGGCTGCCTCTCGGCTGGTTCACCGA
>NZ_JBEZWH010000045.1:0-66988 GCF_040703975.1 Spirillospora sp. NPDC029432 | reverse complement strand
CTGTGGCACAATCGGACAACGGGTGACCCCCGTACGTCGCGAGATGCCCTCCAGGTGACCGGCCACCACACCACACCACCGCGGCGGCATCGCCCTACTTGACCGACCCGTGGCCCTTGCAGGTCACGGTGGCGACCGTGGGGTCGGGGAGCGAGGACTTGAACGTCCCCTTCGCCGTCCAGGCGTTCTCGCCGTCCTTCTTCACGGGCAGCGGGTTCTTGGTGTAGCCGTTGCTCGTGATGGTCACGGAGGTGGGGCAGCGGATCGCGAACGTGGTCGTGCCGTTGGGGACGACCCTGGTCGTCGACAGCTTCACGTCGTCGTACCCGAAGTCGAACTTCGGCGGCTCGGGCTCCTCGTCCTTCTTCGGGTTCACCGTGAGGCTGAGGTTGGCGACGCCGTTCTCGACCTTGCAGGTGAACTTGGCGACGTAGGTCTTGCCGGCGGCGACCTTGTTCGTCTTGGCGGTGGCCTTCCAGGTGCCTTCGGGGGTGGCCGCGGCCCACGCCGGCGGCGCGGCGAAGAGGCCGTCGTCGGAGACGTTGAGGGGCTTCTCATCGCATTCGGTGGCGGTGAGGGTGAGGGTGGTGCCAGGCACGAACGGGTTCGGCGTCGCCGAGATGCCCGGATCCGCGAACGCGGGGCCGGCGGTGAGGGCGAGGGTCGCGAGGCCCATGCCGGTCGCGGCGCCCACGGCGGCCAGTCGTCTGAGGGTCATTGACATTCCCTGTGATGAGGCGGGGTGCGGTTTCTGGCCTTTATGTGACGCTTATGTGCCGCCGCCGGTTGCCGTGTTCCGTGTTCTTGTCATCCCTTGAGCGCTCCGGCCATCAAACCGCGCATGAAGAAGCGGCCCAGTAGCAGATAGACGAGCAGGGTGGGCAGCGAGGCCAGGAGAGCGGACGCCATCTGCTGGTTGTACTGGACGGCCACCGCGCCGGAACCGGCGATGTTGTTCAGCGCCACGGTGACGGGCCAGCTGTCGGGAGTGCCCAGGAAGACGGCGAACAGGAAGTCGTTCCAGAGCGACGTGAACTGCCAGATGAGCGTCACGGCGAAGGCCGGGCCGGAGACCGGCAGGACGATGGAGGCGTACGTGCGGAGCATTCCGGCGCCGTCCACGCGGGCCGCCTCGATCAGCTCGGTCGGGATCGTGACGTAGTAGTTCCTGAAGATCAGCGTGCAGATCGGGATGCCGTACACCACATGGGCCAGGACCAGGCCGCGAATGGTGCCGACCAGTTCCATCTCGGTCAGCAGACCCGCCAGCGGGATCATTACCGCTTGATAAGGGATGAACATCCCGAAAAGGAACAGGGTGAACACGGCGTCGGAGCCGGGGAAACGCCATTTGGACAGTACGTAGCCGTTCAGCGAACCCAGGACGGCCGCGATCAGCGAGCCCGATACGGCGATCTTGAGGCTGTTCTCCAGGCCCGGCCGCAGCGTCTCCCAGGCCGCCCGCCAGCCCTCGGCGCTCCACTGGGCCGGCAGGTTCCAGGCGCTGCTCGGATCGGCCTCCTGGAACGACTTGAAGCTGGTGACGACCAGCACGTACACCGGCATCAGGAAGACCAGCGCGAAGGCCAGCAGCAGGGCGAACCGCACCGTCCGGAGCGTGCGGGGCTCGCGCAGGGCGCTCATGCCCGGTCCCTCCGGTCGGAGCGGACCGACCAGACGAGGTACGGGATCACCAGCAGGGCCACCGCCAGCAGCAGGTAGGTGGCGATGGTGGCGCCGTTGGCCGGGTCATGGGAGTCGAACACCTCGACGTACGTGGCGATGGCCGGCACGTACGTGATGATCTGCTTGCCCGCGATCGCCATGATCAGGTCGAACACCTTCAGCGAGATATGGCCGAGAATGATCAGCGCCGACAGCGTCACCGGCCGCAGCTGCGGGATGACGACGTGGCGGTACACCTTCCACTCGGAGGCGCCGTCCACCCGGGCCGCCTCCCGCAGGTCCTCCGGCACGGCGCGGAACCCGGCGAGGTAGAGGGCCATCACGTACCCCGACATCTGCCAGATCGCGGGCAGCGCCATGGCCGCCATGCCCCACCGCTGGTGCTGCCACCAGTCGTTGGCGAGCGCGTCCAGCCCGACCCGGCCGAAGAGCTGGTTGAGGCCGACGGCGCGCTCGGGCGGAGCGGGGTTCAT
Source organism: Spirillospora sp. NPDC029432 (assembly GCF_040703975.1). NCBI lineage: Bacteria > Bacillati > Actinomycetota > Actinomycetes > Streptosporangiales > Thermomonosporaceae > Spirillospora > Spirillospora sp. NPDC029432. Next base: position 64,829 of record NZ_JBEZWH010000045.1, on the reverse strand, counting down.
CAGCCAGCGCCACACGACGCCGCTGGCGATGAACGAGATCGCCATCGGGAACAGGTAGATCGCCCGGAACCCCGCCTCGGCCTTGACGCCCTTCTCCATCAGGAACGCCAGGAACGCGCCCAGCAGCAGCGCGCCCCCGACGAACACGGCGGTGAACAGCAGGGCGTGCCGGACGGCGGGCGGCCAGCTCGGCTCGTCCCACAGGTCGACGAAGTTCTTCCCCTTGTCGAACCCGTACGGCGTGATCTCGTCGTGCCGGCCGCTCACCGCGACCCGGGTGTTCCAGAAGATCAGCCCGTACACGAACAGGCCGATCGCCACGATCGACGGCGAGACCAGCAGCAGTCCCGGGAGCCACCGCCGGGCGCGGCGCGGCGTCCAGCGGCGGCTCACTCGGGCGCGCTCCCTCCGTCGGGTACGGGCGGTGCCACTACTGGGCGCTGTTCTTGGCGGCGGCGACCAGGCTCTGCTGGAGCTTGGCCACGTCCTTGTTCTGGAGGAAGAGGCCCACCGCGGTGTCGATGTCGGTGTGCCACTTGTTGCTGGCGTACACGCCGTGCCAGAACGAGCCCGCGAGCTTGGTGTCGGGGCTGGTCCACTCGTTCAGCGCGTACTCCAGGTAGCCCTTGTAGAGGCTCTTGTCGGCGTCCTTGCGGGCCGGGATGGAGCCCTTCTTCGGGTTGAAGAGGTCCTGGCCCTCCTTGCTGCCGGCGACCTTGAGCCAGGCCAGCGCCCCGCCGCGGTGCGGCGCGTTCCGGGGGAGGGTGAAGCTGTCCGACAGCCACATGTACGTGCCGTCCGTGCCGGGGGCGGCCGCGTACTTGAAGTCGGTGTCGAGCTTCTTGCCGAGCCCGTTGGGGCCGGGGTTGACGTAGTAGCCGTAGACCCAGTCGCCCATGATGTTGAACGCGGCCTTGCCGTCCACGACCGCCTTGGCGGCGTCCTGCCACTCGCTGGAGGCCGACTCCTGGGTGGTGTACTTCATGATCTCGGCGAAGTCGGTCAGCGCCTTGGTGACCGCGGGGCTGCTCCAGTCGGCGCCCGGCTTCCACAGCGCGTTGTACGCGTCGGTGCCGAGGTCGCCGAGCAGCACGTTCTCCAGCAGGTGGTCGGCGGTCCACTGGATGCCGAGCGACAGCGGGACCTTGTCGGTCTTGTCGTCGACGGCCTTGAGCGCGGTGATGAACTCGGCGATCGTCTTCGGCGGGCCGTCGATCCCGGCGTCCTCAAGGATCTTCGGGTTGTACCAGAGCATGTTGGACCGGTGGATGTTCACCGGCACCGAGTAGATCTTGCCCTGGTACGAGATCTGCTCCAGCAGCTGCTGCGGGTACGCCTGCTTGAGGTTGTTGTCCTCGTAGAACGAGTCCAGCGGCTCGATCTGGCCGGCCTTGATGTAGTCGAGGAGCTCGGCGCCCGCGTGGCCCTGGAACGAGTCCGGCGGCTTGCGGTTCTGCAGGCGGCTGGCGAGCACCGCCTTGGCCTGCGTGCCCGATCCGCCGGCGACGGCCGCGTTCACGAACTTGGTGCCCGGGTTCGCCTTCTCGAAGTGCGCCTGCATCGCCGCCAGCCCGTCGGCCTCGCCGGGGCCCGTCCACCACGAGAAGACCTCCACCTGGGAGGCGTCCCCGCCGCCGTCGTCGCCGCCACCGCAGCCGGACACGGCCAGCACGCCGGCCAGGGTCGCTGCGGCGAGCGCCTTCCACCTACCACGCATCGCCAGTCCCTTCGTCACCCGGGAAAGCAAGCGTCCGTTCGGATCAGCGGAGGGTCAACAGGCGGAGACGAAACGAGATCTCGTGGTTACCCGCCGGGCACGGCGGGGTCACCACGCCAGCGACGGCGGCAGCTCGTCCGTACCGGCGTCCGGCCAGCTCAGCGGGTCACCCAGCGGGGCCAGCTCGGCGATCTGGAGGCGGTACCAGGGGGACGACTCGGGCCGGCCGGCGAGATCGACGCAGCGGTCCCAGGACCACCACTCGGCGTCCTCGACCTCCTCGGGGTCGAGCCGCATGGGGGCGCCGGACGGGACGACGGCGCGGACGACCGGGCAGCGCTCGTTCTCCAGCGTCCCGTCCTCGGCGGTCGCCTGGTAGCGGAACCGGGGCAGGACCGAGGTGATCGTGCTTCCCGTCACACCCAGCTCGTCGCGGAGCCGCCGCGCCACCGCGTCCCGCAGCCCCTCGCCGGGGCCGGGATGGCCGCAGCAGCTGCCGGTCCACACGCCGGGGAACGTGCGCTTGCCGAGCGCCCGGCGGGTGATCAGCACCCGGCCGGCGGCGTCCGCGAGGAAGCAGGAGAAGGCGAGGTGGTACGGCGTGTCACGGTGGTGGCTGGGAGCCTTGGGCGCCGTGCCGATGGCCTCGTCCGCCGCGTTGAGCAGCACGATCTCTTCGATCACCATGCTCCCTTTACTACCCCACCGCCCCGTGGCCCTCGCGTGTGGGTTTTGTGGCGAGGATGTGAGGAAGGAACGGCCCCTGGCGCGCGGCGGGTCAACCGGGACTAAACTCGGAACGGCCCGACGACCAGGGGCAGAGGAGCCCCTGATGGAGGAGTTGACGCGCGTGACTCTGCTGGAGTCGATCAAGGGTCCGGGGGACCTCAAGCGACTGGACGCCACGCAGATGCCGCGGCTCGCCGGGGAGATCCGGGAGTTCCTGGTGGACGCCGTGGCCAAGACCGGCGGTCATCTGGGCCCAAACCTGGGGGTCGTCGAGCTCACGATCGCGCTGCACCGGGTCTTCGACTCGCCGCGCGACAAGATCCTTTTCGATACCGGCCACCAGGCCTACGTGCACAAGCTGCTGACCGGCCGGCATGACTTCGGCCTGCTCAAGCAGCGCGGCGGCATCTCCGGCTACCCGAGCCAGGCCGAGTCCGCCCACGACATCATCGAGAACTCGCACGCCTCCACCGCCCTGTCGTACGCCGACGGGCTGGCCAAGGCGTTCGAGCTGAACGGCGAGAGCGACCGCGTGGTGGTGCCCGTGGTCGGCGACGGGGCGCTCACCGGCGGCATGTGCTGGGAGGCCCTCAACAACATCGCCGAGGGCCGCGACCGCCGCGTGATCATCGTGGTGAACGACAACGGCCGCTCGTACTCCCCGACCATCGGCGGGCTGGCCAGCCACCTGGCCGACCTGCGGGTCACCCCCACCTACGAGCACGCGCTGGAACTGGTCAAGAAGACCGTCCCGCGGGCCCCGGTCGTCGGCAACGTCGCCTACGAGGCGCTGCACGGCATCAAGAAGGGCCTCAAGGACATGCTGCAGCCGCAGGCCATGTTCGAGGACCTCGGCCTCAAGTACATCGGCCCCATCGACGGCCACGACGAGCAGGCCGTCGAGCACGCCCTGCGCAAGGCGCACGACTTCGGCGGCCCGGTGATCGTGCACTGCATCACCAGCAAGGGCCACGGCTACGCGCCCGCGGAGAACGACGAGGAGGAGCAGTTCCACTCGCCGGGGCCGTACGACCGGGAGACCGGCGTGCAGAAGCCCAAGGGCCGGATCTGGACCAACGTCTTCAGCGAGGAGATGGTCGCGCTCGGCGCGGAGCGCTCCGACATCGTCGGGATCACCGCGGCGATGCTGCACCCGGTGGGGCTGGCCGACTTCGCCGCCGCCTACCCCGACCGGTGCTACGACGTCGGCATCGCCGAGCAGCACGCGGTCACCTCGGCCGCCGGGCTGGCGATGGGCGGCATGCACCCGGTGGTGGCGATCTACGCCACGTTCCTCAACCGCGCGTTCGACCAGGTGCTGATGGACGTGGCGCTGCACCGGCAGCCGGTCACGTTCGTGCTGGACCGCGCCGGCGTCACCGGCGACGACGGGCCCAGCCACAACGGCATGTGGGACCTGTCGATCCTGCAGCTGGTGCCGGGCATGCGGATCGCCGTGCCGCGCGACGGCGCCCGCGTCCGCGAGCTGCTGCGCGAGGCGGTGGCCGTGGACGACGGGCCGACTGCGCTGCGCTTCCCCAAGGGCCCGGTCGCCGCGGACATCGACGCGATCGACACTCTCGGCGGGATGGACGTGCTGGCCCGCCACGACGGCGCCAACGGCACCCGCGTCCTGGTGGTGGCGGCGGGCGCGATGGCGACGCCCGCGGTGGAGGTCGGCGAGCGGCTGGCCGCGCAGGGCATCGGCGCGACCGTGGTCGACCCGCGCTGGGTCAAGCCCCTCGACCCCGCCCTGGTCGAGGCCGCGGCCCGGCACAGCATGGTCGCGGTCGTGGAGGACAACGGCCGCGTCGGCGCCGTCGGCGACGCCGTGGCCCGGCTGCTGCGCGACTCCGGGATCGACACCCCGGTCCGCACGTTCGGGATCCCGCAGGAGTTCCTCGACCACGCCAAGCGCGCGATGATCCTGGCCGACATCGGCCTGACCCCGCAGGACCTGGCCCGCGACATCATCGAGGCGGTGTCCCGGGCGACCTCCGTGGAGGCCCGCGAGACCGCCCCGTCCGACTGACGGGCCTCCGGCAGAGACGGCTCGGCCCCGGCCTCGGCCGGGGCTGAGCCATGTCGGGCGCGCGGGCCCGCCGGTCAGCGGGCGCCGGAGGTGACCTCCTGGATGCCGGCCCCGGAGGAATCGGCCCAGTAGAGGGTGTCGTGGTAGTAGATCCGGCCGTCCGCGCCCACGTGGGCGCTGTGGACGCGGAGCACGGCCCCTTGATGGGACGCGGTTGCGAACTTGCGGGTATGGGCGACGTCGGCGGAGGCCACTGCCGGGGCCGCCGCGACGAGGGCGAGTGCGGTGACGCCCGTCAAGGCGAGCCGGCGGGTGCTGATCATGGATGTTCCTAGCTCCGAGGTCGGGTCGGGTCGGATGGAAGGTCCCGCCCGCGGCCGCGGGCGGGACCGTACTTCAGGTCAGGCGGCGTGCGACGTCACTTGGCGACGCTCTTGACGTCCTTCAGGAACGCGCCTTCGTGGCTGGCGCCCTCGATCGACTTCTTGTAGAACGCGAGCTTGTGGTGGTGGTGCTTGCCCTTGCCGTGGCACTTGTGGTGGCAGTCGTCGTAGACCGTGCCGGCCTTGACGCTCTTCTTGAAGGCGCCTTCGTGGCTGGCCCCGAGGACGTTGTGCTCGTGGTAGGTGTCGGCCATCGCCGCACCGGCCCCGAACAGTGCCATCCCCGCGGTCGCGAAGCCGACGATCGTGATGCGCTGCATGGTGTTCATGAACGTGTCCTTCCTTGCCCCGCGCCCCCCGGAGAACCCGGGACGGAGGGGCAAGCGATCGTTGATTTTCCATCGGCTCAATTACCCTGCGTGGCATCTTGAACACGAGGCGTGGTTAAAGGTGCTTTTGCGTGTCGGTGGGCGGGGCGTGGTGCACGGTTCCTGGTTCGGGCCGCACCGTTCTGGTAACTGTGAGTAGTCAATCGAGGTGATCAACTCTGGAGTGACGGGGGGACGATGATGCGAGACACGTTCGAGAACGGAAGGGCCCTGCGCCGCGGAGCGGTGCCCGTGGCCGCGCTCGCGGTGGTGGCGGCGCTGCCGGCGGTGGCGGTGGCGGCGCCCCCGGCACCGGTGCCGTGCACTGACGGCAAGGGGGACGAGGCGGCGCTGGCCCGCGCCTTCCACAACGGCGGCACCATCATCCTGGAGCGCGACTGCGTCTACTCCCTGACGAAGAAGTACGGCACCGACTCCGTGCTGCCCGCGGTCACCAGGGACACCCGTGTCGAGGGCCGCAAGTCCACGATCGCCTGGCGCGGCACCGAGCGGGTGCGGTCGGTGATCGAGCTGGCGGGCAAGCCCCGCGTGCGGTTCGAGATGCGGGACGTGCAGATGCGGACCGGGCGCGCGATGTCCAACATCAGGGTCCGGCCGGGCACCAGCGCCTCGATCTCCAACATCAACGGCGGCGACGCGTCGTTCTGGAAGCGGTTCTTCGGTGTCGGCCGGGACGATGACGGCCGTACCGGGGCCAGGCCCGCGGCCGACCGGTCGGCGACCGACACGTCCAGGGGGCAGGCGCCCGCCCGGACCGGCACCGCCCAGACCCCGGTGCCCGGCGACCCTGAGCCGGTCGCTCCGGCCGCCGACGCGCCCGCGCCCAACGCGCCCGCGCCCGAGGCCGCGCCGAACGCGCCCGCGCCCGAGGCCGCCGCCAACGCGCCCGCGCCCGCTCCCAACGCGCCCGCGGACGGCACACCGGCCGGAAAGCCCCAGGCGGACCAGCCCCAGGCGGACCAGTCCAAGGACCAGCCGCAGAACCAGCAGCCGCAGGCGCAGCAACCGCAGGGCCAGCAGCAGCAGGGTCAGCAGCCGCAGAGCCACCAGCCGTACACGCCGCACCCGTACGCCCAGGACCCGTACGCCTTCGACCCGTACGCCGACGGCGACCACGGCCGGGACGGCGAGCTGAGCGACGAGGAGGAGCGCCAGTTCGCCGCGGCCTTCCTGCCTGCGCTCATGAACGGCCCGCTCGCCAACCTGACCGACCTGGGCGGCCTGCTCGGCTTCCTCGCCGGGCCGCGGAAGGGCGGCCGGTAGCGCCCGCCGCCGCTCCTCACACGCCTTCGGCCGCCACCAGCTGCCAGAAGTGCGTGATCGAGGCCGCGGCGGTACCGAGGTCGCGGCCGGAGTACGTCCACCGGCCGCGAAGCCGCCAGGGCCGGCCCGCGCCGTCCTGCACGAAGACCTGCAGCGGGAACGTCGCGTCGTGCGCCCGGATGACCCCGGACGGATCGACCGTCGGCCGCAGTTCCGGCTCGCCCTCGCACCGCACGCCCATGACGCGCGTCCCCGGATCCTGGCGCAGGAGCCCTTGCGTCAGGTCGTAGACGAGCACGGACACGTAGTCGGGGCCGAGCCACCTGAGGTCGGGCAGCCGGGCGGGTGGGGGGAATCCGTACAGCTCTGGACCGCCGCTCACACGCGCACCGTAGCGCCCCGGTCAGGTCTGCGTCACTAGTTCGTCACGGGGTTCTCTGGCCGAGCGGGCGGTTCGCCGGAAACCGGGGGACGGCCCGGGGCGCCCGGGGCCGCGCTCAGCCCGGGTGGCAGGCCGACCGCATGGCCTCCCACCGGGCCAGCTTGACCCGCTCGCCGCGGCCGAGCGAGCGCGCCAGCTCGATCTCCGCGGCGTCCAGGTTGAGCCAGTCGGCGTAGGTGACCACCCGCAGGCCGCGCGACTCCAGCAGTTCCTCGATCGTCCGGGCGGGCCGGGGCCCGTCCGGGTCGAGGTCCGCCAGCAGGTTCCGCACGGTCTCGGCCGCGTCGGACTTGTTGGTGCCGACGACGCCGGTGGGGCCGCGCTTGATCCACCCCGCCACGTACTCGCGCGGGACGACGCCGTCCGGGCCGACGATCCGGCCGCCCTCGTTGGGGACGACGAAGGACCGCTCGTCGAACGGCACGCCCTCCAGCGCCACGCTCTGGTAGCCGACCGACCGCAGCACCATGCCGACCGGGAGCGTCTCGTACTCGCCGGTGCCGGTGACGCGGCCCGACTCGTCCAGCCGGGTGCGCTCCACCCGCAGCCCCTCGACCCGCTCGGTGCCGAGGATCTCCACCGGCGCCCGCCAGAACCGCACGTCGATCCGGCGCGGCCGGTCCTCGTCCGGGTCGCCGGTCCAGCCGTTCAGGACCTTGACGTTGCCGCGCACGTGCCGGTCGGACTCGGCCAGCTCCGCGCTCGCCGGGTCCAGCTCCATGTCCTCGGGCCGCACGTGCACGCTCACGCCGGGCAGCTCGCCCAGCTCGCGCAGCTCCTTGGTGGTGAACTTGGCCTGCGCGGGCCCGCGCCGCCCGACCATGTGGACGCGCCGGACCTTGCTCGCCGCGAGCGCCTCCATCACGTGCTCGGGGATGTCGGTCTCGCGCAGCTCCTCGACGGTCTTGGCGAGGATGCGCACCACGTCCACGGCCACGTTCCCGACGCCGATGACCGCGACCTCCTCGGCGGTCAGGTCGAAGGCGTGGTCGGCGGCGTCGGGGTGCCCGCAGTACCAGTTGACGAAGTCGGTGGCGGCCACGCTCCCGGGCAGGTCCTCGCCCGGGACGCCGAGGTGCCGGTCGACCATCGCGCCCGTCGAGTAGATCACCGCGTCGTAGCAGTCGAGCAGGTCCGTACGGGACACGTCGCGGCCCAGCTCCACGCAGCCGAAGAACCGCACCGCCGGGTTCTCCAGCACGCGCTGCAGGTAGCGGGCGATCGACTTGATGGACTTGTGGTCGGGCGCCACGCCGTACCTGACCAGCCCGTACGGGGTGGGCAGCCGGTCGAGGACGTCGACCCGGACGTTGTCGTCGGTCTGCTTGACCAGGGCCTCGGCGGCGTAGAGGCCGGCGGGCCCGGAGCCGATCACTGCGACGTGCGGGGGTGCGGTCGTCATGCGCGCCATTGTGCCCATCCTATGTGGGCAACGACACACGGACCCCGTACGACCCGGTGAATCCGCAGGTCACGACCTGGAATCAGGCCTCGTGGCGGTGGGCGGCGCGCAGCCGGCTGTGCCGGTACCCGTACACGAAGTAGATCAGGAATCCGATCGCCATCCAGGCCAGGAACCGCAGCCAGGTCTCCAGCGGCAGGTTGAGCATCACGAACAGGCAGCCGAGCACCGACAGTACGGGCACCAGCGGGACCAGCGGGGCGCGGAACGCGCGGGGCAGGTCGGGCCGGGTCCGGCGGAGGATCACCACCGCGATCGAGACCACCAGGAACGCGAACAGCGTGCCGATGTTGACCAGCTCGGCCAGCGCCGCCAGCGGGATGAACCCGGCCAGCGCGGCGGCGATCACGCCCATCACGATCGTGGAGCGGTACGGGGTGCCGAAGCGCGGGTGCACGGCCGACAGCCAGGGCGGCAGCAGCCCGTCCCGGCTCATGGAGAAGAACACCCGGCTCTGCCCGAGCAGCAGGATCAGCACCACGGTGGTGAGGCCGGCGACCGCGCCGATGCTGATGATCGTGGCGAACCCGGGATGCCCGGCGGCCTTGAACGCGTCGGCCAGCGGCGCCTCCTCGCTGAGCTCGCTGTAGTGCTGCATGCCGACCACGACGAGGGAGACCGCCGCGTACAGCACGGCCGTGATCGCCAGCGAGCCGAGCAGGCCGATCGGCATGTCGCGCTGCGGGTGGCGGGCCTCCTCGGCGGCGGTGGCGACGATGTCGAAGCCGATGTAGGCGAAGAACACGATCGCGATGGCGGCGAAGATGCCGAGCCAGCCGAAGCTGACCGGCTCGATGCCGAAGAGCACCTGCATGAGCGGCGCCTTGGCGCCCTCGACCGACGGGGTCGGCTGGGACTCGGGGATGAACGGCTTGTAGTTGGCGCCCTTGATGAAGAACAGCCCGGCGACGATCACCAGCAGGACGACGAAGACCTTGATGGCGACGACGACGGCGTTCACCCGCGAGGACACCTTGACGCCGAGGACGAGGACCGCGGTCACGGCCAGCACGAGGAGGATCGCGGGGACGTTGACGACGCCGCCCTCGCCCGGTGGATTGACTATGGACTCGGGCAGCGTGAGCCCGAGGGAGTCCAGCAGCGAGGCCGCGTATCCGGACCAGCCGACCGACACCACGGCGGCGGCCAGCGCCAGCTCCAGGATGAGGTCCCAGCCGATGATCCAGGCGGGCAGCTCGCCCAGCGTGGCGTAGGAGAACGTGTAGGCCGAGCCCGCCACGGGGACGGTCGAGGAGAACTCGGCGTAGCAGAGGGCGGCCAGGCCGCAGACGACGGCGGCCAGGATGAACGAGATCGCCACCGCGGGGCCGGCCTTGTCCTTGGCCACCTGGCCGGTCAGCACGAAGATGCCGGTGCCGATGATCACACCGACCCCGAAGACGACCAGGTCGAGCGCGCCGAGGTCGCGGCGCAGCTGCTGTTCGGGCGCCTCGGTGTCGCGGATCGACTCCTCGACGGATTTGGTACGGAACAGGCTCACGCCGTCCTCCTCGGCGGGGGTGATGGTACGGGTTGATGATCACCGAATGCGCCCGGCCGAAACCGGTCCGTAGGGGATTGGGGGAAATCCACGAAAGAGGCGTTCCCGAAAACCTCCGGAAACGCCCCTTTCGCCCGTATTTCGGCCGCAGGGCTAGCCGAGCGACGCCGCCCCCGGCTCCAGGAAGCGGCGGCCGTTCACGGCCTCGCCGATCCCGGCCCGGTCGAGGTACGGCGTGATGCCGCCCAGGTGGAACGGCCACCCGGCGCCCAGGATCATGCACAGGTCGATGTCCTGCGCGGCCGCGACCACGCCCTCGTCCAGCATGATCCCGATCTCCTCGGCCAGCGCCCGCAGCGCCCGGTCGAGCACCTCGGCCTCGGTGGACGGCGCGGTGCCGCCCTCGAAGAACGCGACCGCCTCGGGGTCGAGGGTGAAGTCGGGCCGGTACACGCCCGTCTTGCCCGCCTTCACGAACGCCGCGAACTTCTCCGACAGCGGGAACCGCTCGGGGAACGCGCCGTGCAGCGTCTCGTTGACGTGCAGCGCGATCGCCGGGCCGACCAGCCCCATCAGCACGAACGGCGGCATCGGCAGCCCGAGCGGCGCGGCGGCGCGCTCGGCGACCTCGACCGGCGTGCCCTCGTCCACGGTCTGGATGATCTCCGCCATCAGCCGCAGCAGGATCCGGTTGACCACGAACGCGGGCGCGTCCTTGACCAGCACGCACGACTTCTTCAGCTTCCTGCCCGCCGCGAACGCGGTGGCCAGCGCCGCGTCGTCGGTCTGCTCACCGCGGACGATCTCCAGCAGCGGCAGCACCGCGACCGGGTTGAAGAAGTGGAAGCCCACCACCCGCTCGGGGTGCCGCAGCTCCGCGGCCATCTCGGTGACCGACAGCGAGGAGGTGTTGGTCGCCAGCACGCACTCGGGGGAGACGTGCTCCTCCAGCTCGGCGAACACCTTCCGCTTGACCGACATCTCCTCGAACACCGCCTCGATGACGAAGTCGGCGTCGGCGAACGCGTCCTTGGTCAGCGAGCCGCCGATGAGCGACTTGAGCCGGTTGGCCTTGTCGGCCGACACGCGGCCCTTGGCCAGCAGCTTGTCGATCTCGCCGTGCGCGTACCCGACGCCCTTGTCGAGGCGGTCCTGGTCCAGGTCGGTCAGCACGACCGGGACCTCCAGCCGGCGCGCGAACAGCAGCGCCAGCTGCGAGGCCATCAGGCCCGCGCCGACCACGCCGACCTTGGTCACCGGGCGGGCCAGCTCCTTGCCGGGGGCGCCGGCCGGGCGCTTGGCGCGCTTCTGGGTGAGGTCGAACGCGTACAGCCCGGCGCGCAGCTCGTCGCTCATGATGAGGTCGGCCAGCGCCTCGTCCTCGGCGGCGAAGCCCTCGTCGCGGGTGCGGTCCTTGGCCGCGGCGACCAGGTCCAGGGCGCGGACGAACGACGGCGCGGCGCCGTGCAGCTTGCCCTCGACCGTCCAGCGGGCCCGCGCGACCGCGTCGTCCCACGCCTTGCCGGTGTCGATCTCCGGCCGCTCCACCTTGGTCTCGCCGGTGAGCACGCGGGCGGTCCAGGCCAGCGACTCCTCCAGGAAGTCGGCCGACTCGAAGATCGCGTCCGCGATGCCCAGCTCGTACGCCTGCCGCCCCTTGAGGGTGCGGTTCTGCGCCATCGGGTTGTCGATGATGACCTTGAGCGCCTTCTCGGCGCCGATCAGGCGGGGGAGCAGGTACGTGCCGCCCCAGCCGGGCACCAGGCCCAGGAACGCCTCGGGCAGCGCCAGCGCCGGGACGCCCGCGGAGATCGTCCGGTACGTGCAGTGCAGCGCGATCTCGACGCCGCCGCCCATCGCCGCGCCGTTGACGTACGCGAACGAGGGGACGTCCAGCTCGCCGAGCCGCCGGAACACGTCGTGGCCCAGCTCGCCGATGGCCTGCGCGTCCTCGCGCCGCCCGATCAGCGGCACGCCCTTGAGGTCGGCGCCGACGGCGAAGATGAACGGCTTGCCGGTGACGCCGACGGCCGCGATGTCGTCGCGGGCGGCGACGGCGTCGAGGGCGGCGTTCAGCTCGGTCAGGCCGTTCGGGCCGAAGGTGTTCGGCTTGGTGTGGTCGTGCCCGTTGTCGAGGGTGATCAGCGCCAGCGTCCCGGCGCCGTACGGCAGGGCGACGTCCCGGACGCGGGCGTGCGTGACGACCTCGTCCGCGAAGATCTCGCTGATGTTCGGGGTGTCCGCGCTCACTTGGCGCCCTCCCAGTTCACGTTCTCCCAGAGGACGGTGCCGCCCATGCCCATGCCGACGCACATCGTGGTCAGGCCGTAGCGGACGTCGGTGCGCTCCTCGAAGAGCCGGGCCAGCTGGTTCATCAGCCGGACGCCGGACGAGGCCAGCGGGTGGCCGAGCGCGATCGCGCCGCCCCACGGGTTCACCCGGGCGTCGTCGTCGGCGATCTTGAAGTGCTCCAGGAAGGCCAGCACCTGGACGGCGAACGCCTCGTTGATCTCGATCAGGCCGATGTCGTCCATGGTCAGCGCGTTGCGGGCGAGCAGCTTCTCGGTCGCGGGGACCGGGCCGACCCCCATGACCTCGGGCTCGACACCGGCGAAGGAGAAGTCGACCAGCCGCATCCGCGGGGCCAGGCCCAGCTCGCGGGCCACGTCCTCGGCGGCCAGCAGGCAGGCGGTGGCGCCGTCGTTCAGCCCGGCGGCGTTGCCCGCGGTGACGTTGCCGGCGACCCGGAACGGGGTCTTCAGCCCGGCCAGGCTCTCCATCGTGGTGCCCGGGCGCGGCGGCTCGTCCTCGGTGGCCAGGCCCCAGCCCTTCTCGGCGGACCGGATCGCGGTCGGCACCAGGTCCGGCTGGATCCTCCCGGCGGCGTACGCGGCGGCGACCTTCTGCTGGCTGCGCACCGCGTAGGCGTCGGCGCGCTCCTTGGTGATCTGCGGGAACCGGTCGTGCAGGTTCTCCGCGGTCGAGCCCATGACCAGCGCGGACGGGTCCACGAGCTTGTCGGTCATGAACCGCGGGTTCGGGTCGACGCCCTCGCCCATCGGGTGCCGGCCCATGTGCTCGACGCCGCCGGCGATGACGACGTCGTACGAGCCGAACGAGATCCCGGCGCCGGAAGTGGTCACGGCCGTCATCGCGCCCGCGCACATCCGGTCGATCGCGTACCCGGGCACGCTCTTCGGCAGCCCGGCCAGGACGGCGGCGGAGCGGCCGATGGTCAGCCCCTGGTCGCCGGTCTGGGTGGTGGCGGCGATCGCGACCTCGTCCACCCGCTCCGGCGGGAGGGACGGGTTGCGGCGCATCAGCTCGCGGATCGCGCGGACCACCAGGTCATCGGCGCGGGTCTCCGCGTACAGGCCCTTCGGGCCCGCCTTGCCGAACGGCGTGCGTACGCCGTCGACGAACACGACGTCACGTGCGGTACGGGGCACGGGTCGTCCCTCCTCTACTCGTCAGTAACAAGCAATCCTACTCGTCAGTAACCACTGACGAGCGCCACCGCGCGCCCCGGATGCGGCTCTTGTCCGGCCTGTCGGCCGGTAGGTAACGTGACCGGAAATCACCGGAGGAGGGCACGGTGGTGCATGCGAGACCCGTGTACCGCCCCGGGATGCGGCGGCGGATCGGGCACGTCCGCGATCTGACCTCCCTCTTCCTGCGCACCGGCCTGCTCTCCGGCGGCTCGCCGCAGCGCGTCTTCGCCCAGGCCGGCGCGCTGCGCCGGTGGGGCACCACGCTCGCCGGGGCGGTGGCCGCCGCCGTCGCCCGCTCCCCGCACCGGCCCGCCGTGATCGACGAGCGCGGCCGGCTGAGCTTCGCCGAGCTCGACGACCGCAGCACCCGGCTCGCGGTCGGGCTGCCGCTGGACGGCCCGCGCGCCCGCGTCGGCGTGCTGTGCCGCAACCACCGCGGGATGGTGGAGACGCTGGTGGCCTGCAGCAAGCGCGGCGCCGAGGTCGTCCTGCTGAACACCGGGTTCGGGCCCGGCCAGGTCCGGGCCGTGCTGGGCGAGCTGCGGCCGGACCTCATCGTCGCCGACGCCGAGTTCGCGCCCGTGCTGGCCACCGTGCCGATCGCGCTGCGCCGCGCCGTCGTCTGGGCCGACCGGCCGCCCGGCCTCGCCGGGCCGGACGGCGCCGGGCCGACCCTCGACCAGATCGTGCACTCCGCGCCCGCGCCCCCGCTGGCCCCGCCGCGCGTGCAGAGCCGCACCATCGTGCTCAGCTCCGGCACCACCGGCCGGCCCAAGGGCGCTCGCCGCCCGCCCCGCCCCGGCCTGTGGTCGCTGGCCTCGATGACCTCCCGGATCCCGCTGCGCGCCCGGCACACCGTGATCATCGAGGCGCCGCTCTTCCACACCTGGGGGTACGCGGCGCTGCAGATGGCCTGGGGCCTGCGCGCCCCGGTCGTGCTGCGCCGCCGGTTCGACCCCGAGGCGACGCTGCGGTCGGTCGCCGCCCACCGCGAGACCGCCGTCTTCCTCGTCCCGGTGATGCTCCAGCGGATCATGGAGCTGCCCGAGGAGGTCCGCCGCCGGTACGACACCTCCTCGCTGCGCGTGGCGGCCCTGAGCGGCGCCGCGCTCCCCGGCGACCTCGCCACCCGGTTCATGGACGCGTTCGGCGACGTCCTCTACAACGTGTACGGATCCACCGAGGTCTCCTGGGTCGCCATCGCCACCCCGCGCGACCTGCGCCGCGACCCCCGCACCGCCGGGCGGCCGCCGCGCAACACCTCGCTGGCCGTCCTGGACGAGGACGGCCGCCCGGTCGGCCGGTCCGTGCGCGGCCAGATCTTCGCCGCCAACGAGCTGCTCTTCGAGGGCTACACCAGCGGCGACCCCATGGAGGTCCGCGACGGGATGCTCGGCACCGGCGACCTCGGCCACATCGACCACCGCGGGCTGCTGTTCGTGGACGGCCGCACCGACGGCATGATCGTCTCCGGCGGCGAGAACGTCGTCCCCCGCGAGGTCGAGGACGCGCTGCTCGCGCTGCCCGGCGTCCAGGAGGCCGCGGTCGTCGGCGTCCCCGACCCGTCCTGGGGGCAGCGGCTCGCCGCCTACATCGTTCCCGGTCCCGGCGCTCGGCTGGACGCCGACGGCGTCCGGGCCCACGTCCACGACCGGGTGGCCCGCTACGCGGTGCCGCGCGACGTCCACTTCATCGGCGAGCTGCCGCGCAACGCCACCGGCAAGGTCGTGCACCGCTGGCTGACCGCGCAGCCCTCACCGGCGCCCGAGGGCCGGGTCAGCTGGGCGCCGCGGCCGCTGGCAGCGGCCCCCGTACCGGAGGATCCGGGGCCCGGCCCGCCGCGGGAAACCGCACGGTGATCGCCAGCCCGCCGCCGTCGCGCGGGACCGTCTCGATTGTCCCGCCGTGCGCCTCCACCACCGCCCGGACGATCGACAGCCCCAGCCCGGCGCCGTCCGCCGAGCCCACCCGGTCCGCCCGCAGCCGCCGGAACGGCTCGTAGATCCGCTCGATCTCGTACGACGGGACCGGCCTGCCGGTGTTCGCCACGTGCAGCACGGCCCGCCCGTCCCGCTCCCCGGTGCGGACCCAGACCCGGCCGCCCTCGACGTTGTACTTGAGCGCGTTCTCCAGCAGGTTGGCCGCGCACCGTTCGAGCAGCACCGGATCGCCCTCGACGACCGCGTCCCCGAGCCGGACCTCCACCTCGGCGTCCCCGTGGGCCTCGGCCTGGTCGAGCGCGCTGCGCACCACGTCCGGCAGCGGGGTCGGCGCCGGGTTCTGCGGCTCGCGCTCGGACCGGGCGAGCAGCAGCAGCCCGTCCACCAGCCGCTCGTGCCGGGCGGTGTTGCCGAGCAGCACGTCCGCCAGCGCCTTGGTCTCCGGCGGGTTCTTCCGGCTCGCCAGCGCCACCTCCAGCACCGTCCGGTTGATCGTCAGCGGGGTGCGCAGCTCGTGCGAGGCGTTCGCGACGAACCGCCGCTGCGCGTCGAACGCCCGGCCGAGCCGGTCCAGCATCCGGTCGAACGTGTCGGCCAGGTCCTTGATCTCGTCCTGCGGGCCGTCCAGCGCGATCCGCTCGTGCAGGGTGCTCTCCGACAGCCGGCGCGCGGTCGCGGTCACCCGGTGCAGCGGCCGCAGCATCCGGCCCGCCACCAGGTACCCGATCACCACCGCGAGCACCCCGAAGACCACCAGCATGAGCAGCGAGGTCTGCAGCAGCTGCGCCAGGACCTCCCGCTTCTGCGCCTCGATCTGCCGGTCGTACGCCGCCTTGGCCTCGGTGATCGCCCGCACCCGGTCGGTCGCGGTGAGGATCCGCTCCGCGCTGACCGACCCGGCGCCCGGCACCGCCCCGACCCGCTGGTCGATCGCCCGCGCCGTCAGCGCGTAGCTGACCGCGACCAGCACGGCGATCGACGCCAGGAACAGCCCGCCGTACACCAGCGTCAGCCGGGCCCGCACGCTCGGCCGCGCCATCACGCCTCCAGCCGGTAGCCGGCCCCGGTGACGGTCTCGATCAGCCGCGGCTCGCCGAGCTTCTTGCGCAGCGTCGCCATCGTGACCCGCACGATGTTGCTGAACGGGTCGATGTGCTCGTCCCACGCCCGGTCCAGCAGCGTCTCGGCGCTCACCACCCCGCCGTCGGCGCGCAGCAGCTCCTCCAGGACGGTGAACTCCTTCCGGGTGAGCCGGACGGGCCGGCCGTCCCGCAGGACCGTCCGCCGGTGCGGATCGAGCCGTACCCCGGCCCGCTCCAGCACCGGCGGGACCGCGGGCGCCGACCGCCGGCCCAGCGCCCGCACCCGCGCCACCAGCTCGGCGAACACGAACGGCTTGGGCAGGTAGTCGTCGGCGCCCAGCGCCAGCCCGTCCACCCGCTGCCCGACGTCCCCGGCCGCGGTCAGCATCAGGATCCGGCCCGGATGCCCCCCGGCCAGATCCCGGCACACGTCGTCGCCGTGCACGCCCGGCAGGTCCCGGTCGAGCACGACGACGTCGTAGGCGGTGTACGCGGCGCGCTCCAGGGCGGAGCCGCCGTCGTACGCGACGTCCACCGCCATCGCCTCCTCCCGGAGGCCCTCGGCGATGGCGTCGGCGAGCACCCGCTCGTCCTCAACGATCAGTACGCGCATGCCGGAAGCATGCCGTGGCGGGCGTTAAACGGCGGTAAGCCTCAGGGGCGGACGGCGACCGCGTCGTACGGGGTGGTGGGCGTCGGGGGAGTGGTGAAGCGGGCGTTCGGCAGATACAGCCGGTGCCCGTAGCGCGCGACCGTCGCCGGCACGTCGAACCGGGGGTCGGTGATCCGCTCCACCACCCGCGCGCTGGACCCGTCCCGGGCGACCTTCAGGACGGCCACCGCGTTGAGCCGGTTCTGGACGACGTAGAGCGTGCTCCCTTCGAGCAGCATCCCGTCGCCGAACTGGAGGGACTCGCCGCCGAGATCGACGGCCCTCGCGTACCCCGTCCGGGGGTTCACCTTGAACAGCCGGCCGGTGTTGGACTGCACGACGAGCAGCGACCGGCGGTCGGGCGACTGCACGATCCCGTTGGCGTTGGTCCCGGTCTGGTACTCGATGTCGCCCTTGAGGGGCACCGTCTTCGCCGCGCCCTTCGTGCCGAGCGGGAGCCGGTACAGGACGGGGTTGGCCGAGTCGGTCACCCACGCGGCGTCCCGGGTCAGCACGAGATCGTTCACGAACGCGGTCCCGGTGGCCAGGACGTGCCGCTTCAGCACCCGGCCGCTCTTCAGATCGACCAGCCGGGCGTCGCCGCCGGTGCCGCCCGCGACGTACAGCAGCCCGTTCCCGGTCTTCAGCCCCAGTGACGGGGTGCCCGGGCCGGGGCTGAAGACGCGGCCCTTGCCGGTGCGCAGATCGGCGCGCCAGATCCGCCCGTCGACCCGCGACCCGAAGTACGCCACCGGGCCCGGACCGGTCGCGATGCCCTCCGGCTGGAACCCGTCCGGCAGCGGCAGGCGGTCGGGGAACGCCCGCCCCATCTCGGCGGCCTGCGCCGTCCCGCCCAGGGGGACCAGCAGGCCCACGGTCATCGCCACACTCAGAATTCGTGATCTCATGCCTTCCAACATCGCGCGATCCGGCCCGGCCCGACAGGCCCAGCGTGATCGGAATCTGGCTGGATCAGGCCACCGACCGCACCGCCGAGCGCGCCAGCACCGCCCCCTCCGCGTCCAGCGCCTCCACGGCGACGTACCCCCGCCGCCCGATCACGGCGGACGTCTCGAACCCGGCCCGCTTCACCGTCGCCGCCGTGGCCAGCGAGCCCTCCGCCGCCCCGGACAGGATCCGCCAGCCCGCCACGCCCGTCGCGCCGTTCCAGCTGGCGTGGACCTCGATCCGGTTCCCGTCCTTCGGCCCCACCGCCACATCGGGCCTGGTCGCGGGCCTGCCCTCCCACTCCATCCGGTACGCCCGGTACGAGGCGCTCCCGCCCAGCCCGATCTCCATCACGACCGTGCCGTCCGCGGCGAACTCCGTCGCCCCGGACGTGGACCCCCAGCCGACCAGCAGGTTCCCGCCGGGCAGGCTCTGCAGGTTCCCCATGTACTGGCCGAAGCGCGGGCCGACCGCGAACGTGCTCGCCAGCGACGCCCGCCGGCGCTCCTCGTCCACGTCGAGGACGATGCCGCGCGACGGCCCGTCCCCGGCGTTCTCGATGTGGTTGTCGAAGAGCGAGACGCGCCCGCCGCCCACCCGCCGCGCGTCGTGCTGCCAGGCGAACGAGGCCGCCGCCCCCATCTCGAAATCGCTCCTCTTGCCGCCGAGCCGCCACCGCACCGCGCCCGTCCGCCGGTCGAGCGAGTAGACGGCGTGCGTGTTGCGGGCCGACACCAGCAGCGTCTCGCCGTCCGCCTCGACCGAGTTCACGTGGAACGGGTCGAGCGTGCCCTCCCCGGCCTCGACGAAGCTCTCGTCCAGCGCGAGATGCCGGCGCGCGCTCCAGTCCAGCAGCACCCGCCCGGTCCGGACGTCGACCTCCTGGATCCGGTTGTCGACCATCTCCCCGTCCCGGGCCCCGCCCAGCACCCGCAGATCGGCCTTCACCTTCGGGTACGCGATCAGCAGCGCCGTGCCCCGGTCGGTGAGCCGGAACTCGTGGAAGTCCGCCTCCACCCCGTTCCCCGTCCGTACGGTCGCGATCTTCCGGTAGCTCCCGTCGAGGATGATCCCCGTACCCCGGCCGTGCCCGCCCTCCAGCCGCTCGCCCTCCCAGTACGTCAGCACCGGCTCGCCCCGGTAGGTCTGCACCCGCAGGTCGGTGATCAGCCGCTCGGACCGCTGGAACCAGACCGGCCGCCCCTCCCCGTCCACGATCAGCGCGTCGCTCTGCCCGGTGCCCCGGTGCGGGGTCAGGAACAGCGGCCCGCCGGCCGTGGCCCCCGTCCGCCGCACCGTGATCTCGGGCAGCTCGATGTCCGGCCGCGTCACGTACCGCTCGGGCCCGCTCACCGGCGCGCTCCGCGCGGGCTCCTGCCGCACCGCCGCCACCCCGCCCGCCACCGCGGCCGCCCCCACCAGGCCGGCACCCGCCATGAATCCTCGTCGTGTCAGCCCCATGACTCTCCGTTGTAGGGCCCCCACCTGCAAGGACCCCGAGAGCCCCCTGAAAATCTCCCGCGAGGCACTCCGATGTCCTCTCTCGAAGCCGCCGGGTCGGCTGACGCGGGTTTAATCCCGGGGGCGGTCTCATTGGCTCCGCTGGAGGCAGGGTGCCTTTGGCGGAGAGGACGTGGTGAGGCTTCGTGGATGGGTTCTCGTGGTGGTCGCGGGTCCGGTGCTGGCCGGGAGCGCGGGGTGCGGGGGCGGGGAGCAGGGGAGTGGGGTCGCGAGTGCTGGGGGAGCGGGGGAGAGGCAGGCGTCGGCCTCGCCGTCGCGGTCGCTGAGTCCTGAGGACGCGCAGTTGCGGTTCGCGCGGTGCCTGCGGGACAACGGGGTGGACGTTCCCGATCCCAAGCCCGGCCAGGACTTCCGGATGGAGCTCCCTAAGCAGGGCGACACGAAGAAGCTGCAGGGCGCTATGGAGAAGTGCCGGCACTTCCTGGAGGCCACCGGGAAGGTCCCCGATCTGAACGATCCGGAGACGCGGGACAAGCTCGTCCGGTTCGCGCGGTGTGCGCGGGAGAACGGGATCGACATTCCGGACCCGGTGGGCGAGGACGGGCTCAAGGGGATCATGGGGAAGGTCAGCCGCGAGCAGCTGGAGAAGGCGCGCGAGCTGTGCGGGCACCTGCTGCCGGGGAGGAACGGGTGAAGCGGGCGCTGGCGGCAGGGGCGGCCGTGAGCGTCGTCGCGGGCGGCGGGGCCGTGTGGGCGCTGAGCGGGGACGGCGGGCAGGCGCGGGCGACGGGGAAGCCGGAGCCGGCCACGGCCGTGGTCACCAGGGGCGATCTCGTGGACACCGAGAAGGTCGACGGGACGCTGACCTATGACGGGGAGCGGTCCGTCTGGACGGGTGCCTCGGGTGTCGTCACCTGGGCGCCGGCGCAGGGGGCGACGATCCGGCGGGGGAAGCCGCTCGTGCGGGTGCAGGGGGAGCCCGTGGTGCTCTTGTACGGGGGAACGCCCATGTACCGGACGCTCCGGCAAGGCGTGTCCGACGGCGCCGACGTGCGGCAGCTGGAGGGCAACCTCGACGCCCTCGGGTACGGGGACGGGCTGACCGTGGACAAGGAGTTCACGGGGGCGACCGATGCCGCCGTCCGGGAGTGGCAGGACGACCTGGGCCTGGACGTCACCGGGAGCGTGGACGCGCGCCAGGTCGTCTTCCTGCCGCACGCCGTGCGGGTGAAGGAGGTCGCGGCGCCCGAGGGCAAGCGGACGGGCGCCGGGCAGCCCGTGCTGACGGTCGCCGGGACGCGGCGGCTCGTCCACGTCGATCTGGACGCGGAGAAGCAGGACATGGCGCGCGAGGGCGCGCGGGTGTCGGTCGAGCTGCCCGGCGGGCAGGTGGTGCGGGGCCGGGTCGAGAGCGTGGGGACGGTCGCCGAGCAGACCGGGACCGAGCAGGATCCCGCGACGACCGTGGACGTGGAGATCTCGCTGGACGGCGGCGGGACGCGGCTGGACCGGGCGCCGGTGACCGTGGAGCTGGAGAGCGAGCGGCGCGAGGACGTGCTGTCGGTGCCGGTCGAGGCGCTCCTGGCCCTCCGGGAGGGCGGTTTCGGGGTCGAGGCCGTGGACGGGGCGCGCCGGCGCGTCGTCCCCGTGCGGACGGGGGCGTTCGGCGGCGGGCGGGTCGAGGTCAGCGGGGCCGGCCTGGCCGCGGGCATGAAGGTCGGGGTGCCGTCCGATGGGTGAGCGCATCGTCGAGCTGGCGGGGGTCGCCAAGCGCTACGGCGGCGTCGCGGCCCTCAAGGGCGTCGACCTGGTCATCGAGCGCGGCGAGCTGACCGCGATCGTGGGCCCCTCGGGATCGGGGAAGTCCACCCTGCTGCACATGATCGGGACGCTGGACCGGCCGAGCGCGGGCACCGTGCGGATCGCCGGGCACGAGATCGGGGCGCTGGACGACCGGGAACTGTCGGCCCTGCGGGCCCGGCACATCGGGTTCGTCTTCCAGCAGTTCCACCTCGCCCCGGGCGCCGGCGCGCTCGACAACGTCGCCGACGGGCTCCTCTACGGCGGCGTCCCCCTGAAGGAGCGCCGGGAACGGGCCCGGGCCGCGCTGGAGCGGGTCGGCCTCGGGCACCGCGCCGCGCACCGACCGTCCGAGCTGTCGGGCGGCGAGCAGCAGCGGGTGGCCGTGGCGCGGGCCGTCGTCGGGGAGCCGGACCTGCTCCTCGCCGACGAGCCGACCGGCAACCTCGACTCCGCCGCGGGCGAGGAGGTCCTGGGGCTGCTGAACGGCCTGCACGCGGCCGGCACCACCGTCGCGATCATCACGCACGACGGGGAGGTGGCGGCCCGGGCGCCGCGGCGGGTCCGGATGCGGGACGGGGAGGTCGTCCGATGAGCGGGCTCGTACCGGCGCGGCTGTCCGGGCCGGACGTGCTGCGCGTCGGACTCGCCGGGCTCCGCGCCAGGCCCGCGCGGGTGGTGCTGTCGGCGCTGGGCATCGCGATCGGGATCGCCACGATGGTCGCGGTCATCGGGATCTCCTCGTCCAGCAAGGAGGACCTGCTCCGGCGGCTGGACCGGCTGGGGACGAACCTGCTGACCGCCGAGCCCGGCGGGACGCTGTTCGGCGAGGAGGCCCGGCTGCCGCGCGGCTCGGCCGCGATGGTCGCGCGGATCGGGCCGGTCACCGCGGTCGGCGCCGTCGGGACGGTCGACGCGACCGTCCGCCGCACCGACCGGATTCCCGCGGAGATCACGCACGGGATCGGGGTCGCGGCCGCGTCCCACGACCTGCTCGGGACGCTCGGCACGACCGTCCGGCAGGGGGCCTGGCTGAACGCCGCCACCGCCCGCTACCCCGGCGTGGTGCTCGGCGCCGAGGCGGCGCGGCGGCTCGGGACCGACCGGCCCGGCGGGCGGGTGTGGATCGGCGGGCGCTGGTTCACCGTCCTCGGCGTCCTGGACACCGCGGAGCTGGCGCCCGAGATCGACCGTTCCGCCCTGGTCGGCTGGGAGTCCGCCGAACGGTACCTCGGCTTCGACGGGCACCCGACGACGCTGTACGAGCGGTCCACCGACGCTTCCGTGGAGGACGTCCGGGCCGTCCTCGCCCGGACGGTCAACCCGGAGCACCCCGAGGAGGTCGAGGTCAGCCGGCCCTCGGACGCGCTGGCGGCCAAGGCCGCGGCGGCCGGGGCGTTCACCGGGCTGCTGCTCGGCCTCGGCGCGGTCGCGCTGCTGGTCGGCGGCGTCGGGGTCGCCAACACCATGGTGATCTCCGTGCTGGAGCGGCGCCGCGAGATCGGCCTGCGCCGCTCGCTCGGCGCCACCCGCGGGCAGGTGAGGATCCAGTTCCTCGCCGAATCACTGCTGCTGTCGACCCTTGGGGGAGCCGCCGGGACCGTCCTGGGCGCGGCGGTGACCGCCGGGTTCGCCCTGTATCGCGGCTGGCCCCCGGTCGTCCCGCTCTGGGCGCTCGGCGGCGCGCTGGCGGCGACGCTGGCCATCGGGACGGCGGCGGGCCTCTACCCGGCGATGCGGGCGGCACGGCTGTCGCCGACGGCGGCTCTGGCCACGGTCTGAGGAAGCGGTGCATGATTGGGACGGCCGACGACGCACGTTCGCTGGAGGTTCCCGCCGCCATGCCGGTCCCACGCCCGCTGCGCGACCGATGCCGCGAGTTCCTCGGCATCGAGGGGGAGATCCGCTACATCTTCCCCGCGATGACGTACGGCGGCGGCGCCGGTTTCGTCTTCGTCGTGACCGACGAGCAGATCGCCGTGATCTCCACCGGGTCGCTCAGCGGCTCCAAGCCGCGCAGCGTGTGGGGCAGCTACCCGCGCGGCACCCGGATCGGCCCGGTGGAGACGGGCGACGGCGCGTCCTTCGAGTTCGCGGGCGCGTTCTTCGAGGTGGACGACGAGTACGTGCCGGTCGTGAACGCCGCCGACGCGGAGATCTTCGCCCGCGACAGCCTGCCCCGCGACCCGCTGCCCGACCTGTGACGGAATAGCCGGGGGACGCCGCGCGTTCCGCGGGCATGGCGATTCAGCAGCACTTCGAGACGTTCGAGAGGGCCCGCCTGTACTTCGACATGCGCGACCCGGCCGAGGCCGCGCGGATCCTGGCGCCCCTGGCCGACGAGCACCCGGGCAACCGCGACGTCGTGGAGCTGCTCGGCCGCGCCTACTTCCACTCCGCCCAGCTGGCCCGGGCCGAGGAGACGTTCCGCCACCTGGTGGACATCGACCCGTGCAACGCGTGGGCGCACGAGGCCCTCGCCCGCACGCTGGAGCGCCGGAACCGCCCTGACGAGGCCGCCCCCTTCCGGAAGCTGGCACTGGCGATGGGCGGCAAGACCGCGTACTGATCCGTTCCGGCCCGGGAACGGGCGGGCGCGGCATCACTTCGCGATCCGGCCGGGGAGGCTCGCCTCCCCGGCCGGATCGCATGTTCGTGCGGTGCGCCTAGAGGTCGCCCTTGCATTCCAGGCGGAGCAGCGCCTTCGCCAGGGGCTTGGCCACCAGGTCCAGCTGCCAGGTGCGGGCGCCCAGCGTGCGCAGGGCGGTCGCGATGGTCTCCGGCGTGGTCTCCTGCGGAGGGGACCACGCCAGGCGCCGTACGGAGTCGGGCTGGAGCAGGTTCTCCGTGGGAAGCGCGTGCTCGTCGGCGAGCGCGGCGACCACGGCGCGGGCCGCGGTGAGGCGCTTGGCGGCCTCGGGGTCGCGCTCGGCCCAGCGGTGCGCGGGCGGCGGGCCGTCGCCGGGCAGGTTGGACTCGGGCAGCGCCTTGTCGGGCAGCCCCCTGGCCCGGTTCACCGCGCGCAGCCAGGCGGTCTGGTGGCGGCGCGCGCCCCGGTTGCGCATCGTCGGGAGGGCGTGCAGCTCGGCGGGCGTCTTGGGGGTGTTGAGCGCCAGCTCGACGATCGCCGCGTCCTGCAGGACCCGGCCGGGGGACAGGTCGCGCTCCTGCGCGATGCGGTCGCGGGCCTCCCAGACCTCCCGTACGACGGCCAGCGCGCGGCGGTTGCGGACCCGGTGGATGCCGGACGTGCGGCGCCACGGGTCGGGCCGGGGCGTCTTGGGCGGCGTGGCCAGGATCGCGGCGAACTCCTGCAGCGCCCAGTCGAGCTTGCCCGCGGCGACCAGCCGCTCCTCCAGGGCGTCGCGCAGCTCCACCAGCAGCTCGACGTCCAGCGCGGCGTAGCGCAGCCAGTCCTCCGGCAGCGGGCGGGTCGACCAGTCGGCGGCCGAATGCCCCTTCTCCAGCGCGAAGCCGAGGACGTTGTCGACCATGGAGCCGAGCCCGACCCGGGGGTAGCCGAGCAGCCGCCCGGCCAGCTCGGTGTCGAACAGCCGCCGGGGCGTCAGGCCCACCTCGGCCAGGCACGGCAGGTCCTGGTTGGCCGCGTGCAGCACCATCTCGGCGTCGGCGAGCGCCGCGTCCAGGGCGGACAGGTCGGGGCAGGCGGTCGGGTCGATCAGCGCCGTGCCGGCCCCGGCGCGGCGCAGCTGGATCAGGTACGCGCGCTGGCCGTAGCGGTAGCCGGAGGCGCGCTCGGCGTCGACCGCGACCGGGCCGGTACCGGCGGCGAACGCGGCGATGACACGTTCCAACCCCGCCGCGTCGGCGATCACGGGGGGCACGCCCTCGCGGGGTTCGAGCAGCGGGACCGCGGCCCGGGCGGCGGGCTCGGCGGCCGCTCCGGCGGCGGTCGTGGCGGCGCCGGCGGCCGAGGCGGGCGCGGGCCCCGCGCCGGCGGTCGCCGGGGCGGGCGCGGTGGACTCGGGCTCGGTGGCCTGGCCGGTCGTGGCGGACTCCTCGGACGCTGATTCGGGCCGGACGGCCGCGGGACCGGACGCTTGCGCGCCGCCGCCGGCCGTCTCGGTCTCGGACGCTGTGCTTCCCACGCCCCCTACCGTACGTCGCTCAGCCGGTCGTGCCGCCGGGGCGGTCCGGCAGCGCGCTGACACCGGAGGGCGGCAGGCCCGCCGTGGTGCACATCACCTCGCACCACGCGCGCACGTGCCCCTCCAGGTCGTCGCCGGTCGGGGACCACGAGGCGCGCAGCTCCAGCTCGGTGGTGGACGGCTCGCCGCGCTTGTCGCCGAAGCTCTCGGAGACCGCGCGGGTGATCGTGCCGGACTCGCCCGCGTACCCGGCCGGCTCCAGCGCCTCCAGCAGCCAGCTCCAGGCCACCGAGCCGATCAGCTCGTCGGCGGCGATCTCGGGCTCCAGGTCGGCCCGGATGTAGGCCACCACGCGGAACCCGCCGGTCCAGCCGGAACGGCCCTCGGGGTCGTACAGGACGATCAGCCGCCCCATGGCGGCCTCGGTGTCGTCCTCGCGGTAGACGCTGCCCGACATCGCCGTGGCGTACGGTGCCAGGCGCTGCGGGGCGGGCATGTCCTCCAGGTCGAGCTCGGGCCGCAGCGGCGGGCCGTCGATGATCGCGCGCAGCGTCTCGACCGCCTTCTGGAACGGCGCCGGGGTCACGGGCGCACCGGCCGCGGGGAGCTCGGCGGGCAGATCGGAAGGCAGGTCTGCCGGTAGGTCGGAGGACAGGTCGCCGGCGGCGCCGGCCGCGGGTGGCGCCGCGGGGCGGTGGGGCCGGTGGGGGCCGTTCGGGTGCGCGGGAGGGCAGCCCGTGAGGCCGGGGGGCGTGGAAGAGACAGGCACAGCACAGGTGATTTCGTTTCGGGGGCCGGGCCGGTCAGGCCACGGCCCGCTGGGACGCGGTCCGGCGGGGCCGCGGAGGGCCGGGGGCCGGGTCGGGCGCCGGGGCTTCAGAGCCTTCGGCGGCGGCGGTGGCTGCGTCGGAAGCGGTGCCGGAGGCGGGGCCCGGGGTGCCGGCCGGGAAGCCGGTCAGGACGGCCGAGCCGCAGTCGACGCACGCCAGCTCGGGGCAGTCGGGGCCGTGCCCGTCCTGGCAGGGCGGACGCTCGAAATCGCGCTCGTCGCCGCAGGTGGAACAGTACAAGGGGGACCTCCCTCGGCTATGACACGGATCACGTTCGCACGAGCCACCGACAGAATGCGGGACTTCGCTCGGCGTGTCCGGAACTTCGTGGACGACCGGGGCGGCCGTACGGGACGACGGGGGACCTGGTGCGCGGCTCCGGCGAGGTCATGGGACCATCGTGGGGTGGTCACCGACGCTGATGTTCCGCAGGACTCCGCCGGGCTCCGCGAGAGCGCCTTCCTGAAGGCGTGCCGCCGCGAGCCCGTTCCGCACACCCCGGTCTGGTTCATGCGCCAGGCCGGCCGGTCGCTCCCGGAGTACCTTAAGGCCCGCGAGGGCGTGGCGATGCTGGAGGCGTGCGCCCGGCCGGACCTGATCGTGGAGATCACGATGCAGCCGGTGCGGCGGTACGCCGTGGACGCCGCGATCTTCTTCAGCGACATCATGGTGCCGCTGCGCGCCATCGGGGTCGACCTGGACATCAAGCCGGGCGTCGGCCCGGTGATCGCCGACCCGATCCGGGACCGCGCGGGCGCGGCGCGGCTGCGCCCGCTGGAGCCCGATGACGTGCCGTACGTCACCGAGGCCGTGCGCGGCCTGGTCGGCGAGCTGGGCGGCACCCCGCTGATCGGGTTCGCGGGCGGCCCGTTCACGCTCGCGTCGTACCTGATCGAGGGCGGCCCGTCCAAGAACCACGACCGCACCAAGGCCCTGATGTACGGCGAGCCCGAGCTGTGGGCGGAGCTGATGGAGCGGCTCGCCGACATCACGATCGGGTTCCTGAAGGTGCAGGTGGCCGCGGGCGCGAGCGCGATCCAGGTGTTCGACTCCTGGGTGGGCGCGGTCGCGCCGGAGGACTACCGGGCGTCGGTGCTGCCGCACACCCGCCGCATCTTCGCGGAGATGGAGCCGCTGGGCGTGCCCCGCATCCACTTCGGCGTCGGCACGGGCGAGCTGCTCGGGCTGATGGGCGAGGCCGGGGCCGACGTGGTGGGCGTCGACTGGCGGGTGCCGCTGGACGAGGCCGTCCGCCGGGTGGAGCCCGGCAAGGCCCTCCAGGGCAACCTGGACCCGGCGCTGCTGTTCGCGCCCTGGGAGGTCGTCGAGCGGCGGGCGCGGGACGTCCTGGAGCGCGGCCGTACCGCCGAGGGCCACGTCTTCAACCTCGGCCACGGCGTGCTGCCGACCACGAACCCCGACATGCTCGCCCGCCTCGCGGACCTGGTCCACGAGGCGAGCGCGCGCTGACGGGCCCGCCGGCCGCTACCGGGGCGGCTCGGGGGCGTTCTCCCGGGCCGGTTCCCCGCCCTCTCCGGCGGACTCCTCTTGGGCGGACTCCATGCCGGGGACGATCTCCGGGGCCGGAGCCCGCGCGGGGGCCGGCGGCTTCGGCGGCGCGGGGTGCGCCCTCCGCCACCGGCGCCGGAGGAGGTAGGCGGGGACGCCGACGGTCGCGGCGAGCGCCAGGAACGGCAGCAGCCAGCCGGCCACGAGCGCCAGCCCGGACAGGAAGCCCGTGAACGCCGCCCAGCCGCTCTTCAGGCCGCCGAGGAAGCCCTTGGGGTCACCGTC
Organism: Spirillospora sp. NPDC029432; assembly: GCF_040703975.1. Taxonomy (NCBI): domain Bacteria; kingdom Bacillati; phylum Actinomycetota; class Actinomycetes; order Streptosporangiales; family Thermomonosporaceae; genus Spirillospora; species Spirillospora sp. NPDC029432. The sequence continues at coordinate 36,804 of NZ_JBEZWH010000045.1, read as the reverse complement.
GTCCCTGGGGGCGTTCTCGGGCGACTGGACGACGAGCGACACGGTCGCGTAGGCCGTGCTCGCCTTGAGGGCCTTCTGCCGTGCCTGGAGGGCCTCCAGATCGGCCTGCCGGGTCGCGATCTGCTCCTCGACGTTGATCACCTCGCCGACCGTGTCCGCCCGGTCCAGCAGCTTGCGGAACGAGGCCAGCGTGGCCTCGGCCGACCGGACCCGGCTGTCGACGTCGGCGACCTGCTCGGTGACGTCCTCGGCCTCCTGGCGCAGCGAGACCTTCTCGCCGAGCCGCCGGGTGAGCTGGTCCAGGACCGCCGCGTACCGGTCGGCGGGGATCTTCAGGGTGAGCCGGGCCGTCGCAGGGTCGGTGGCCGAGGTCTCGTCCGCCACGTAGCCGCCCGCCGCGCCGGTCAGCTGCTTGGCCGTCGCCGCGGCCCGCTCGACGCCCTCGGCCTTCACCCGCAGGTCGGCCGAGTAGACGACGGCGCGCCCGGCGGGGGCCTGGAGCCGTTCGGGGGCCCGGGCGCCCTGCCGGTCGGCGGACCCGCCGGAACCGGTGGCACCGCCGCCGGAGTAGCGGTTGGTCGTGGTGTCCTGGGCACCCCCGCCCTCCTTGGCGGCCGGGGCGGGCGCGCCCGCCCCGGAGGATTCGCTGCCGCCGCCTCCGCCGCAGGCGGCCAGGGCGCCGGCCAGCAGCAGTACGGCGAGCACGCACACGGCGTGTCTGACGGTTCTGACGGTCAGCATGGCGCTCTGACGGTATGACGCAGATCACCGTTCCGGCGGCCGGATCGCGATCCGGCCACGATGAGGCCGCGCCCAGGTCACGCCCCAGGTGGACGGGTCCACCACTCGCGGCGCGAGCGGTCGCGAGAGGTGGGGTGCTGCCGGGTCCGCGGGGGGTGTCTGGGATCGTTGAGGGCATGAGCACCTCCCATGTCGTGGTCGTCGGGGCCGGCATCGCGGGCCTCGCGGCGGCCCGGACCCTGGCCCGCGGCGGCGCGCGGGTGACCGTTCTGGAGGGCTCCCCGCGGATCGGCGGCAAGCTCCAGGTCAGCGAGATCGCCGGGGTGCCGGTGGACGAGGGCGCGGAGTCGATGCTGGCCCGCCGCCCGGAGGGCCTGGACCTGGTCCGCGACCTCGGCCGGTCCGGCGATCTGGTGAACCCGGGGACGACCTCGTCGGCGATCCTCAGCCACGGCGCGCTCCGCCGGATCCCGTCGGGGCAGGTCATGGGCGTCCCGTCCGACCTGCGCGCGCTGGCGGGCTCGCACGTGCTGTCCGCCGGGGGGATGGCCCGCGTCCCGCTCGACCTGCTGCTGCGCGAGACGCCGCGCGGCAGCGACGTGTCCGTCGCCGACTACATCGGCGCCCGGATGGGCCGCGAGGTCGTCGACCGGCTCGTCGAGCCGCTGCTGGGCGGGGTGTACGCGGGCCGCGTCGAGGAGCTCTCGTTCGAGTCGACCCTTCCCGCCGTGGCCGCCGCCGCCCGCTCGCACCGCTCGCTCATCGCCGCCGTGCGCGGCATCCGGGAGGCGGCGCCCGACCCGGCGCGGGCCGGGCCGGTGTTCGCCACCCTCCCCGAGGGGCTCGGCACCCTGCCGCACCTGGTCGCCGAGGACCTCGCGGCCGCCGGCGGAACGGTCCGGACCGGGACCGCGGTCCGCGAGCTGCGCCGCACCCCGGAGGGCTGGCGCCTCACCCTCGGCTCCACCCGCGACCCCGAGCGGCTGGACGCCGACGCCGTCGTGATCGCCGTACCGGCCGTGCCCGCCGCGCGCCTCCTGGACGCCGACGTCCCGGCCGCCGCGCGGGAGCTGGCCCGCATCGACTACGCGAGCATGGCCATCATCACGCTCGCCTACTCGGCGAGCGCGTTCCGCCGCCTTCCCACGGGCAGCGGCTACCTCGTACCGGCCGTGGAGGGGCGCGAGGTCAAGGCGGTCACGTTCAGCTCCGTCAAGTGGCCCCACCTGCGCGACCGGGAGCCGGGCGTCATCGCCGTGCGGTGCTCCATCGGGCGGTTCCGCGAGGAGGAGGCCCTGCAGCGGAGCGACGACGACCTCAAGGCCGCCGCGATGACCGAGCTGGCGGCGACCTGCGGGGTCTCGGAGCTGCCCGTGGAGAGCAGGGTGACCCGCTGGGGCGGGGGCCTGCCGCAGTACAACGTGGGCCACGCCGACCGCGTGGCGCGCATCCGCGCCGCCGTCCTCCGGCAGCCGGGACTGGCCGTGGCGGGGGCGGCGTACGACGGACTGGGCATCCCGGCCTGCATCGCGAGCGCGCGCGCCGCGGCGGCCAGGGTGCAGGAGTTTCTGGAGAGCCGGGCGAGAGCCGGGAGGGAATAGCCATGGCAGAGGGCAAGCCCAAGGCGCGCGACCTCAACCAGGTCATCCGCTACACGATGTGGTCGGTGTTCCGCGTCAAGGACACCGGCGTCGTGGGGGAGAAGGACGCGGGCGAGGTGCAGGACCTGCTCGACCAGGCGGCGCGGAAGGACGTGACGACGCGCGGCCTGTACGACGTCGCGGGCCTGCGCGCGGACGCCGACTACATGTTCTGGTGGCACGCGCCGGCGTCGGAGGACCTGCAGGAGGTCTACTCCCGCTTCCGCCGCACGGCGCTGGGGCGGGCGAGCGAGCCGGTGTGGTCGCAGATGGCGCTGCACCGGCCGGCGGAGTTCAACAAGGGGCACATCCCGGCCTTCCTGGCCGACGAGGAGCCCCGCGCGCACGTGTGCGTGTACCCGTTCGTGCGCTCGTACGAGTGGTACCTGCTGCCCGACGACGAGCGCCGCGCGCTCCTCGCCGAGCACGGCATGATGGCGCGGGACTACCCGGACGTGCGGGCCAACACGGTGCCGTCGTTCGCGCTGGGCGACTACGAGTGGATCCTGGCGTTCGAGGCGGACGAGCTGTACCGGATCCTGGACCTGATGCGGCACCTGCGCGGCTCGGAGACGCGCCGGCACGTCCGGCTGGAGATCCCCTTCTACACCGGCCGCCGCAAGCCGGTCGCGGAGCTGGTCGCGGGCCTGCCGTAGCGGTCACGGCCCGGCCCGCGAGGCGGATTGCGCGATGCGGGCCGGGCCCGGCCGAAAGGCCAGTAAAGTGCTGGCCGTGACCAAAGCTCCTCCCAGGCACGGCCGCGGCCGGCACGCCAAACCGCCGTCCCAGATCAGCGTCCGGTGGAACCGGCTGGCCAGGGCGGCGCGGGGGAGACGCCGGCTGGTCGCGGCCGGCACGGGCACCGCCACGGTCGCGCTCGCCGCCGTGGTCGCCGGGGTCGCGTTCGCGGCGGTCGACGGGGACGGCGGGCACGACGCCGCGGCGGCCGCGCAGCAGAAGCGCTCCTCCGCCGCCGCCACTCCGGCCGCGAGTGAGCCGGCGGACGCGCCCGGGGACGAGACGGCCGACGTCCTCCCCTACATCCAGACGAAGGACCCGGACAAGAAGGTCTCCAAGTACGTCAAGGACGTGCAGCGCACCGGCGACTTCCTGCGGGTCTACACCGACCTCGAAGAGGGCGACGAGAACTCGGAACCGGCCGTCTCCCTCTGCGAGTGGACCCTGGAGTTCCTGAAGAGCGGCGGGGACGAGAAGCCCCGCGTCTTCGTGCACGGCAAGAGCTCCGGGAACGGCAGCGTCGTCCTCGCCAACAAGCAGAGCGACAAGGACGACTGCGAGGTCGGCGAGACCCGCTGACCGCCGGAGCCCGGGGGCCGGGAGGCCCGGGGAGCCCGGGTGTGGCCGGTCAGCCGGCCGGTTCGAGGGCCAGCGACACCGAGTTGATGCAGAACCGCTTGTCGGTCGGGGTGTCGTACCCCTCGCCCTCGAACACGTGGCCCAGGTGCGAGTCGCAGTTCGCGCACCGCACCTCGGTCCGGACCATGCCCAGCGACCGGTCCTCGATCAGCACCACCGCGTCCGACTCCGACGGCTGGTAGAACGACGGCCAGCCGCAGTGCGAGTCGAACTTCGTCTCGGAGCGGAACAGCTCCGCGCCGCAGGCCCGGCACCGGTAGACGCCCACCGTCTTGGTGTCGGTGTACTCCCCGGTGAACGGCCGCTCGGTGCCCGCCTCGCGGAGCACGTGGTACTCCTCGGGGCTGAGCTGCGCCCGCCACTCTTCCTCGGTCTTGTGGATCTTCCCCATGCTCATGACGTTACCTCGTGCCGGGCTTTCCCGACTCTGTCCGACGCGTGGGTTAACGTGCCAGCATGGCCTCGCCGTTCATCGAGATCCCGGTAGGGGATCGGCTCGTCAAGGTGACCAATCCCGACAAGGTGTACTTCCCGGAGCACGGCTACACCAAGCGGCAGCTCGTGGAGTACTACCTGGCCGTGGGGGAGGGGATCCTGCGCGCCACCCGCGACCGCCCCACCACGCTCGAACGGTGGCCGTCGGGGGTGTTCGAGGGCGCCCGCCTCGCCACCCGCGACAACCCGCACGGCGCCGACGCGTTCTACCAGAAGCGCATCCCGAAGAACGCGCCCGACTGGGTGAAGTCGGCCCGGATCGACTTCCCGAGCGGCCGGTCCGCCGACGAGGTCTGCCCCACCGAGGTCGCCGCCGTCGCCTGGGCCGCCAACCTCGGCACCCTCACGTTCCACCCCTGGCCGGTCCGCGCCGGCGACGTCGACCACCCCGACGAGCTGCGCATCGATCTCGACCCGCAGCCCGGCACCGGCTTCGAGGACGCCGTCCGGGTCGCCCTCGGCCCCGCCCGCGACCTGCTGGACGAGCTGGGCTACACCGGCTTCGTCAAGACCTCCGGCAAGGGCGGCGTCCACATCTACGTGCGGATCGAGCCGCGCTGGACGTTCACCGAGGTCCGCCGCTCCGCCCTCGCGTTCGGCCGGGAGATCGAGCGCCGCGTCCCCGACCAGGTGACGACGAAGTGGTGGAAGGAGGAGCGCGGCGAGCAGATCTTCGTGGACTTCAACCAGAACGCCCGCGACCGGACGATCGCCTCCGCCTACAGCGTCCGCCCGGCCCCGCACGCGCCCGTCTCCGCGCCGGTGACCTGGGACGAGCTGGGCGACGTCCGCCCCGAGGACTTCACCATCGTCACCATGCCCGAGCGCTTCGCCAAGGTCGGCGACCTGCACGCGGCCATCGACGACCGGGCGTTCTCGCTGGAGCCGCTCCTGGAGATGGCCGACCGCGACGAGAACGACCACGGGCTCGGCGACATGCCGTACCCGCCGAACTACCCGAAGATGCCCGGCGAGCCGAAGCGCGTCCAGCCCAGCAAGGACCGCGACGGCCACTGACGGGCACTGACGGCGGGACGCGGCGAGCCGCCGGCCCGGGAGGACCGGCGGCTCGAAGGATCAGTCGGTCAGTGGAAGTCGCGCGGCTGGACGGGGAGGACGACGTTCGCCGGGCCCCTCCAGATGTCGCGGGGCTCGGGCGCGACGAACGGGGAGACGTCCGCGGAGTCCAGGACGACCGGGACGCGGACGGAGCTGCCCGCCAGGTCCACGGTCACCCGGGCGCCGGTGGGCGTCTCGGTGGTGTAGTCGGCGTCGGTGCCCGCGATGATCAGCGCGATGCGGTGGCCCTTCTTGAGCACGTACTCCTGGCTGAGGGTCTCCCAGCGCACGCCGTAGTACCTGCCGGGCTTCAGGGGGCGCGGGTCGCTGAGCGAGGCGTGGTTCTGGGCGTCGAGCCAGCCCCGGCCGACGACGTTCACCGGTGAGGTGACCGTCTTGGTGCGGGTCTGCTTGTAGCAGGCGTCGTCGGCCGCGGTGCTCTCCCCGTGGCAGCTCTCGGTGGCCAGGGTCTCGATGCCCTCGCCCCGGCCGAGGTAGTCGATCCGGGTGTCCTCGCCGTAGTCGACCAGGAGGGCGGTGAGGTTGGCGGTCGGCCTGTCGAGCTTGACCTTGAGCCGCGCGGAGGGCGTGCCGGAGATGCGGGCGGAACGGGGCGCCGGGCCCGAGACGTACGCCAGCCGGTACGGCTTGGCGGCCGTCGGGTCGCTGACCAGCTCCCCTTCGCTGTAGCCCGCGCCCTCGGGGCCGGGGGAGTCGGTGAACGTGCCGGTGCCGCCGCCGAGCGAGCCGCCGGCGTCCGGGCGCAGGGTCAGCGCGCGGGCGCCGGGGGCGGGCCAGTCGCGCTGGGTGATCCACTGGTCGGGGCCCACCTCGATGTCGGCGCGCGGCTCCCGCAGCGCACCGTTGTCGATCTTGTGCAGCTCGTGGTCGAACCACCGGTGCAGCGTCGCGACCCACTTCTCCCGGCGGGTGTCGAACGGGTCGACGTGGCCGCGCTGCGACAGCCACACCTTGCGGGTGACGCCGCGCTTCGCCAGCCCCTCCCACCAGAGCGAGAAGTGGTTGGTCTTGACGTTCAGGTCGTTGGCGCCGTGGAAGGCGAAGACGCTCGCCCGCACGTTCCCGACGTTCCCGACCGTGCCGCGCCGGTAGTTCGACTCCGACCAGTAGGCGTTGTAGTTCCCGGTCGCGTCGTCCTCGCCCCGGTCCAGTTCGGCGCGCACGGCGGCGCACTTGGCGGGCGGGTCGGTGTCGACGTAGTCGGCGAGCCAGGGCTGCTCGTCGTTCCAGTACTTCACGCCGTTCATCCGGCTGTAGTCGTACCAGCTGCTGATCGCCGAGATGGGGACGATGGTCTCCAGCCCGCGGACCCCGGTCGCGGCGACGCCGTTGGCGATCGTCCCGTCGTACGACTTCCCGATCATGCCGGTGCGGCCGGTGCTCCAGCCCGCCTTCACCGGGCCGCCGTCCGCCCGGTACGCCTTGGCGCGGCCGTTCAGCCAGTCCACCACGGCCTTGGCGCCCAGGACGTCCGGCGCGCCGCCCGAGGTCGGGCAGCCGTCCGACTTCGTGGTCCCGATCATGTCGACCGCGAGGAACGCGTAGCCGCGCGGGACGAAGTAGTTGTCGTAGAAGAGCGGGAACTTCACCGGGTTCCCGTTCGCGTCGTAGGTCTTGCGCTCGGACTCGTTGCCGCGCCCGGCGTTGTCGTAGTACGGGCTGGCGTCCATGATGACCGGCACCTTCAGGCCGCGGTCGGACTCCTTCGGCCGCACGATGTCGACGTTCACCCGGTCGCGCCTCCCGTCGCCGTCGCTGTCGACGGGCGACTCGACGAAGACGTGCTCGCGGATGGCGTCCTTGTAGGAGAAGGCGGGCTGGGTGAGCCCGTCCTTCACCACGATCCTCGGCACGGCGGCACGCGCCTCGGCGGCACCGGCCGCCCCGATCAGGGCGGCGGCGGCCAGCGTGGCGATCGTGGCGCTGCGTCGCAGGGGTCTCCTGGTCAACCCGCACCTCCGGTGTAGTTGATCACTGTCAGAGGCACAGGTTCCTCGCCCGGACGCGGCGGGTAAAGGTCGGCGCCTTGGGAAACCCGGCCGGTTTTGGTCGGAAGATGCCCGTAACGCGGATTACGGTCGCCTGTGTCGGCGGCCGAAGGGTGGACGGCCCCCGTGCGGGCAGGCACGCGGCGAACCGTCTGGAGGAGACGATGGGCTGGAGCTACCGGAAATCGATCAAGCTGGGGCCGTTCCGCCTCAACCTGTCGAAGTCGGGTGTCGGGCACAGCGTCGGCGGGCGCGGCGCCCGCTACACCCGCACCGCCGACGGCCGCAAGGAGATGACGTTCCGGATCCCCGGCACCGGCCTCTCCTGGCGCCGCCCCATGGGATCCCGGCGCGGCAGGCGCCGGTGAGCAGCGGCGGCGCCGCCGGCCGACCGGGGCTGCGGCACCGGCGGCCCGCCGCTGTGTCGAATGCGTCCCTGGCCCACTGCGCTCGCCTGGCGGCTCGCTCCGTGACCACGAACGGGCGAGCGCGACATCGCGTCGCGATCTGACCGGGGGAGGCCCGCCTTCGGCTTCGCCTCCCCCGGTCAGGTAGCGCGCTCGCGCGGTGGCCGGGGGCCGCGCGGACGGAGTTCTAGCGGCGCGTGGCCCGGTTGGCGGCCGACAGTACGGCTCGTACGGGGTCCTCGCCCGCGCCCCATCGCGTGACGCCGTCCACGCGGCAGCGGGCGTACGCCGTCCCGGCGCGTTCGTCCTGCTCCAGGACGTCGACCTTGACGTCCGCCGCCGACAGGGCGGCGGTGAGAGCCGGGACCGGACCCTCGCCGCCGCCCGCGTGCCCGCGGCCATCGACCCGGACCACCGCCGTGAAGTCCTCCCGGCCGGGGCCGCTGTGGGTCGCGCGCAGGCCGGCCAGGACGATCGGGCCCTCGGTGAGGTACGTCGCGTGGAACAGGTCCCGCAGTTGTGCGGCCGTCATCTCCTCGCCGGTGGCGTCGGTCGCCTCCTGGACGACCTTGGAGAACTCGACGCGCAGGCCGCGGGGCAGGTCCAGGCCGTATCCGGTCTCCAGCAGGTAGGCGATGCCGCCCTTGCCGGACTGGCTGTTGACGCGGATGACCGCCTCGTAGTCGCGGCCCACGTCGGCCGGGTCGATCGGCAGGTACGGGACGTCCCAGGGGGCCTGGCCCGCCGGGACGCCCAGCGCGGCGGCCTGCCGGGCGTGGTGCGCCATGCCCTTGCCGATCGCGTCCTGGTGGGTGCCGGAGAAGGCGGTGTAGACCAGGCCGCCGCCGTACGGGTGGCGGTCGTGGACGGGGATCCGGTTGCAGTGCTCGACGGTGCGGCGGATCTCGTCGATGTCGGAGAAGTCGATCATCGGGTCGACGCCCTGCGCGTGCAGGTTGAGGGCCAGCGTGACCAGGTCCACGTTCCCGGTGCGCTCGCCGTTGCCGAACAGGCAGCCCTCCACCCGCTGCGCCCCGGCCAGCATCGCCAGCTCCGCGCAGGCCACGCCGGTGCCGCGGTCGTTGTGCGGGTGCACCGACAGGATCACCGAGTCGCGGCGGGCCAGGTGGCGGTGCATGTACTCGATCTGGTCGGCGTACACGTTGGGGGTGGCGATCTCGACCGTGGCGGGCAGGTTGTGGATCACCGGCCGGTCGGGGGAGGCGTCCCACAGCTCCGTCAGCCCGTCGCAGACGCGCAGGACGAAGTCGGGTTCGGTGCGGTTGAAGACCTCGGGGGAGAACTCGAAGCGCAGCCCGGGACGGTCGCCGGCCAGCCGCGCGACATGCCCGGCGGCGTCCCGGATCAGCTCGTACAGCCGGTCGCGGTCGTGGCCCAGCACGATGTCGCGCCAGGTCGGGGCGGTCGCGGCGTACAGGTGGACGACCGCGCGCGGGACGCCCTCGATCGCGGCGAACGTCCGGTCGATCAGCTCCCGGCGGGCCGGGGTGAACACCACGATCGTCACGTCGCCGGGCACCCCGGCCGGCCCGGCCAGCTCGCGGACGAAGTCGAAGTCGGCGCGGCTGGCCGACGGGTAGCCGACCTCGATCTCCTTGAAGCCCATCGCCACCAGCAGGTCGAACATGCGGCGCTTGCGGGCCGGGTCCATCGGCTCGGCCAGCGCCTGGTTACCGTCGCGCAGGTCGACGGGCACCCACAGCGGGGCGCGCTCGACGCGCCGGGACGGCCAGGCGCGGTCGATCTCGGGGATCAGGACCCGCTCGTGGGCGGGCCTGTAGCGGTGGTACGGCATCGAGCTCGCGCGCTGCGGGTTCCACGCGTCGGGGCCCGCCGGGCCGGCCGGGGTGGTCAGGGTCGGGAAGTTCATGCTGGCCTGTTCCTCGCCGTTCGTCGGACGACCGGCAGCACCGGACCCCGCGGCGGGGTGCCGGTCGTGATCAGGCCCCGCCGCGGCGGCCGAGAAGCAGGCTGCGCGACAGCATGGTCACGTAGACTAGAACTTGTCAGCTCCTCAGACAAGTCGCCTCGGTGTGGAGGAACTCCGCATGCTCCGTCCCAGCCCCCTCGTCGAGCAGGCCGCCCACAACCTCCGCGACCGCATTTCCGCGGGGGAGTGGCCGGTCGGGAGCCGCCTGCCGGGCGAGACGGCCCTGGCCGCCGAGCTGGGCGTGGGGCGCTCGACCGTACGGGAGGCGATCCGCGTCCTGGCGGGCGCGGGCCTGCTGCGGACCCGGCAGGGCGCCGGGGTCTTCGTCGTCGCCACCGAGCCCGCCGCGGACTGGGCCGCCCGGCTGCGCCGCGCCTCGGTCGCCGACGTGTACGAGATCCGGATGATGATCGAGGTGAGGGCCGCCGAGCTGGCCGCCGCCCGCCGCACCGACGCCGACCTGGCCGCCATGGACGCGGCCCTGGCCGGCCGGCGGGCGGCCGCGGGCGGGCCGGCCGAGCCGTTCGTGGACGCCGACATCGCCGTGCACCGGGCCGTCGTCGCGGCGGCCCGCAACCCGCTGCTGACCGACCTGTTCGCGCAGTTCGTCCCGGTGCTGCGGGACGGCCTGCTCGAACTGGTGCGGATCATCGACGTGCGCGCGCACGAGGAGCCGGGCGCCGACGCGCACGCCGCGCTCGTCGAGGCCGTCCGCGACCGCGACCCGGCCGCCGCCGGGCGGGCCATCGGCGCCGAGCTGGCCAGGACCCTCGCGCATCTCCAGCACTCCTGACCACTCCTTACAGTGGTGGGGTGGAGATCCTTCCAATGCTTCCCGAGCACGCCGACGAGGTGCTCGCCATCTTCCAGAGCGGGATCGACGGTGGCAACGCGACGTTCGAGACGGCCGCCCCGAGCTGGGAGAGGTTCGACGCCGGAAAGCTGGCCGCGCACCGCTTCGTGGCCCGCGACGCCGACCGCGTGCTGGGCTGGGCCGCGCTGTCCCCGATCTCCGATCGCGCCTGCTTCGCCGGGATCGCCGAGGTCTCGATCTACATCGACCCCGCGGCGCAGGGCCGCGGGGTGGGCCGGGCCCTGCTCGGCGCCGTGATCGACTCCAGCGAGCGCGGCGGACTCTGGACGCTCCAGGCCGGGATCTTCCCCGAGAACGTCGCCAGCATCCGCCTCCACGAGGCGCTCGGCTTCCGTACGATCGGCGTCCGCGAGCGCATGGCGCGGCACGACTTCGGCGGGACGAGCCGCTGGCGCGACGTGGCGTTCCTCGAACGCCGCAGCCCCGTGATCGACTGACCGACAGGACCGCATGCCCCTCGCCGATGATCTCGACCGGGCCGTCCGGCTCGCGCTCGACACCCTCCGCCCGGCCGCCCCGGACGCCTGGGACCGCAAGGCCGGCTCCCTCGACTGGACCTGCTGGGAGACCGCCGAGCACCTGGCCGACGACCTCTTCTCGTACGCCGCGCAACTCGGCCCCAGGACGCCCGCCCAGGACGGCCCGGTGCCGTTCGCCTGGGTGAGCCGCCGGCCCGGCGGCCCCCGGAACGCGATCCACGCCGACCGCGCGGCGGGCCCGGACGGCCTCCTGCAGGTGCTGGAGGCGAGCGGCGCGATGCTGAGCGCGCTGGTCCGCGCCGCGCCGCCGGAGCTGCGCTCGTACCACAGCTTCGGTGTCGCGGACCCGGCCGGCTTCGCGGCGATGGGCGTCGTGGAGACCCTGGTGCACACCCACGACATGGCCGAGGGTCTCGGCCTCGGCTGGACGCCGCCCGCCGGCGTGTGCGCCCCGTCCCTCGCCCGGCTCTTCCCCGACGTACCCGGGGACGGCGATCCGTGGACGGCCCTGCTGTGGGCCACCGGCCGCGCCGAGCTGCCCGGCCGCCCTCGCCGCACCGGGTGGAGCTGGCGCTCCGCCCCCTGAACGGCCCCGCCCGGCCCCGGCGGGCGCCCCTCCCCGGACGGCGGGGGAGGGGCGCGGCGTGCCGGGTCAGTCCGCCGGAGTGAGGGCGGCGAGGACCGGCGGCAGGTCGCCGTCGTGGACGACGGTGAGGCGGCGGGTGGCGCGGGTGATCGCGACGTACAGGTCCTGGCCGCCGCGCGGCGACTCGGACATGATCGCCGCCGGATCGACGACGATCACCGAGTCGAACTCCAGGCCCTTGGCCTCGTCGGTGGTGAGCACCACCACGGGGGAGTCGAGCGCCTCCGGCGTGGCGCCGTACTCGGCGTCCGGCAGGGCCGCGCGGACCGCCGGGTAGCGCCGGCCGGACGAGATCACCGCGAGCCGGCCCGCGCCGCGCTCACCGGTGTCGATCTCGGCCAGCTCCGCGCCGACGAGGTCCGGCAGCTCCGCGGGAGCGATCCGCAGCGCGCGCGGCGGCGGCCCGTCGTCGCGGACCGGCTCCGGCGGCACCTGGTCGGGCGCCACCGCGGCCAGCACGTCCGCCGCCACCCGCATGATCGCGGCCGGGGTGCGGTAGTTGACCATCAGCCGCTGCTCGCGCCACCGGCCCGGCACGTACCGGTCGAGCATCTGGCCCCAGGACCGCGCCCCGGCCGGGCTGCCCGTCTGCGCGATGTCGCCGACCACGGTCAGGGATCGCGTCGGGACGCGGCGCATCACCGTCCGCCACGCCATCTCCGACAGCTCCTGGGCCTCGTCCACGATCACGTGCCCGTACGCCCACTGCCGGTCGGCGGCGGCGCGCTCCGCCGTGGTCAGTGGCGGGCCGTCGTCGTGGTGGCGCCCGGCGAGGGTGGCCGCGTCGACCCAGTCCGCCGCGTTCATCCAGTCCACCCCGGTCTGCCCGGTGGACTCGATGGCCTCGCGGGCGTAGCGCTCCTCCTCGGCCTGCTCGGCCGCGGCGGCGCGGGCCCGGATCCGGTCGGCGGTGTCGTCCTCGCCCAGCCACTCGGCCGCCTCGTCCAGCAGCGGCACGTCCGACACCGTCCAGTCCGCGCCGGCGGCGCGGTGCAGCAGCCGCCGCTCGGGCGCGGACAGGTGGCCGCCGGCCCGGTCGAGCGCGGCGGGGGCGGCGAACAGGTCCGCGAGCAGGCGCTGCGGGGTGAGCTCCGGCCACAGCGCGTCGATCGCCGCCCGCACGGACGGGGTCTGCCAGAGCGCCTCCTTGGCGAGCTTCAGATCGGCCTCGTCCAGCAGCGGCTCGTCCTCGGCCTCGTCGATCAGCTCCTGGAGCCAGGCGGGCACGCCGCTCTCGGCGATCATCTGCTCCAGCGGCTCGTCGGCCAGCCGGTCGTACTGCCGGGCGCGGTCCAGCGCGAGCGCCTCCAGCAGGTCGTGCACGTAGAGCCGGCGCTGGATGTTGTGCGGCGCGCGCAGCGCCCGCGCGCGGTCGCGGGCGCGGACGCAGTCCTCATGGGGGACCCGCAGCACCATGTCGTCGGCCGCCACCTCAAGATCGCCCTCCGGGACCGCCTGCCGGTCCCGGACGGCGTCCTCCACCAGCTTCGCCATCCGGATGTCGCCCTTCAGCACGGCCGCCGCGGGCGTCTCGTACTCGGTGGCGCGCACGCCCGGGTAGAGCGACCCGACGGTCGCCAGCGCGACGTCGGTCTCGCCGAGCCCGGGGAGCACCTGCTCGATGTAGCGCAGGAACGTCGCGTTCGGCCCCACGACCAGGACGCCGCGGCGTTCGAGCACGCCGCGGTGGGTGTAGAGGAGGTACGCGGCGCGGTGCAGCGCCGCGACGGTCTTGCCGGTGCCGGGGCCGCCCTGCACGACCAGGACGCCGTGCAGCCCGGACCGGATGACCTGGTCCTGCTCCTCCTGGATGGTGGCGACCACGTCGGTCATCCGGCCGGTACGGCCGCGGCGCAGCGTCGCCAGCAGCGCCGCCTCGCCGACGATCGTGCCGCGGTCGTCCTCGGACAGGCCGTCCAGGTCGAACACCTCGTCGTCGAGCCGGACCACCGAGCGGCCGCGCAGGTGGAGGTGGCGGCGGCGCGCCAGCGTTCCCGGCGAGCCGGGCGTGGCGGTGTAGAACGGGCGGGCCGCCTCGGCCCGCCAGTCGATCAGCAGCGGCTCGCGGTCCGCGTCGCGCAGCCCCACGCGCCCGATGTAGAAGGTGTCGCCGGGCTCGTCCTCCTCGGCGCGGTGGTCGATGCGGCCGAAGCACAGGGCGCGCTCGACCGCCGACAGCCGGGCCAGCCGGCGGGCCGCCGCCTCGGTGGCCGCCTGCCGCTCGACCCTGGCCTGGAACGCGCTGCCGCCGCCGGTGCGGGCCGGTCCCGACCGCAGCTCGGCCTCGGCCTGCTCGCGCTCGGTGTCGAGCCGGTCGTACAGGCGCGTGACGTACTCCTGCTCGGTGCGCGTCGCGGCCTCCCGCGCGGCGTCGGCGTCCGGCTGGGAAATCGGTTCCGGTACGGACTTGACTTGACGGGCTCGCATGCGTCCGGTAGTCTCCTGTTCGTAAGGTAGAGGTGGTGTCGGCCTGTTTGCAGGCGGAAGCCTACCATCCTTCATGCCGCCCCGGTGCCCGCCGCCGGGGTTTTTCTGTTTCCGCCTCCCCGTTTCCGGGTTACGGTCCCCGTTTTTCCGGTTTCTTGGGCGGGCCCTTCGCGCGTCCTCCGGCCGCCCCGCGCGCCGGACGGAAAAGATCGGTTCTGTTGGAACGCGTGTCATCTGCACGGAACGCCGCGGTCACCGGCCTCCGTGAGGCTTTCCGGCGATCATCACCGACCGTTCGAAGGGTCACCTCACGCCATGGCCGACGCTCAGCAGCCGCTCGCCCGGAGATCGTTCCTCGTCACCACCGGTCTCGCCACCACGGGTCTCGCCACCATGGGCGTCGCCGCCGGCGCGGTGGCCGCGCCCGCGCACGCCGCGGCCCGCCGCGCCCCCGGCAACCTCGCCGGCGACCCGTTCACCCTCGGCGTCGCCTCCGGCGACCCCGACCACGACGGCTTCGTCCTCTGGACGCGGCTCGCGCTCCGGCCGCTGGCCGAGGACGGCCTCGGCGGCATGCCGGACGCCGCGTTCCCGGTGCGGTGGGAGGTCGCCGCCGACGAGCGCTTCCGCCGGATCGAGCGGCGCGGTACCGCCACCGCCCGCCCCGAGTCGGCCCACAGCGTGCACGTCGAGCTCAGGGGCCTGCGCCCCGGCCGCGAGTACTGGTACCGCTTCCGCGCCGGGAACTTCGTCTCGCCCGTCGGCCGCGCCCTCACCGCGCCCCGGCCGTCGTCCTTCGGGCCCGCGCTGTCCATGGCGTTCGTGTCCTGCTCGCAGTACGAGCACGGCCTGTTCACCGCGTACCGCCGGCTGGCCGAGGAGCAGCCCGACCTGGTCCTGCACCTGGGCGACTACCAGTACGAGTACCGGAAGGGCGTCTACACCATCCCCGGCGGCAACGTCCGCGACCACGAGGGCCCCGAGACCGTCACGCTCGCCGGCTACCGCCAGCGGCACGCCCAGTACAAGTCCGACCCCGACCTCCAGGCTGCCCACCACGCCGCCCCCTGGCTGGTCGTCTGGGACGACCACGAGACCGAGAACAACTGGGCCGGCGCGGTGCCCGAGGCGGGCTCCGACACGCCCGACCCGGCCGACTTCCGCGCCCGCCGCGCCGCCGCGTTCCAGGCGTACTACGAGAACATGCCGCTGCGCCGCAGCTCGGTCCCGCGCGGCCCGGAGATGCAGATCTACCGCCGCGTCCGCTGGGGCCGGCTGGCGAACTTCCACATGCTCGACACCCGCCAGTACCGCGACGACCAGGCGTGCGGCGACGGCTACAAGGACTGCGCCGCCGCGAGCGACCCGAAGCGCTCCATCACCGGCGACGCCCAGGAGAAGTGGCTGCTGGACGGCTTCCGCCGCTCGGCGGCCCGCTGGGACGTCCTCGGCCAGCAGGTGTTCTTCGCCCAGCGCGACAACAACTCCGGCCCCGCCAAGGTCACCAGCATGGACGGCTGGGACGGCTACGTCGCCTCCCGTGACCGCATCACCAAAGGCTGGCTGGACGCGAAGGTCCGCAACCCCGTCGTGCTCACCGGCGACGTCCACGCCCACTGGGCCAGCGACCTCAAGGCGAACTACGACGACCCGGACTCGAAGACCATCGGCGCCGAGCTCGTCTGCACGTCCATCACCAGCGGCGGCGACGGCGCGGACTCCGACCCGGCGAGCCACCCGTTCCTGAAGATCAACCCGCATTTGCGCTTCTACAACAACCAGCGCGGCTACGTGATCAGCCGGCTGGACCGCGACGAGATGCGCTCGGACTTCAAGACGCTCCCCACCGTCCGCACTCCCGGCGCCGAGGCGTCCACCAAGGCCACCTTCGTCGTCGAGGACCGTGTGCCGGGCGTCCGGCAGACCTACCTGCGCCCGCACGTCAGCACCAAGTCCGACACCCGGGCCGACCGCGACCGGATCCGCGAGACCATCGAGAACGAGACGCGGCGCCCGTAGCGGCCGCGCCCGCCGCCCCGCGCCCCCGGCACCGTCCGGGGCGCGGGGCGGCGCGCTTCAGGCGCCGGGGCCCGCGAAGATGTTGTCCAGGTCGTACGCCACGGGCACCTCGAGCTGCTCGTAGTTGCAGGACTCCGGAGTACGGTCGGGGCGCCACCGGCGGAAGCGCGCCGTGTGGCGGATGCGGTCGCCCTCCATGCCCTCGTAGGCGACCTCGGCGACCAGCTCGGGCCGCAGCGCGACCCAGGTCAGGTCCTTCTTGCCGGTCCAGCGGGAGACCGCGCCCGGCATGCGGTCGGCGGTGGCCTCGGTCTGCCGGGCCCAGCCCTCCCAGGGATGCCCGCCGTAGTCCTCCATCCGGTACGGCTGGAGCTCCTCGACCAGCTCGGCGCGGCGCTTCATCGTGAACGACGCGGCGACGCCGACGTGCTGCAGCATGCCGTCCGCGTTGTAGAGGCCGAGCAGCAGCGAGCCCACGATCGGGCCGGACTTGTGCCAGCGGAACCCCGCGACGACGCAGTCGGCGGTGCGCTCGTGCTTGACCTTGAACAGCACGCGCCGGTCGGGCTCGTACCCGATGTCCAGCGGCTTGGCGATGACGCCGTCGAGGCCGGCGCCCTCGAACTCCTCGAACCAGCGCAGGGCCGTGTCGTAGGAGTCGGACGCCGGGGTGACGTGGATCGGCGCGCTCACCTCGCCGAGGGTCTCGACCAGGCGCCGGCGCCGCTCGCCCAGCGGCACCTCCATCAGCGACTCGTCGCCCAGCGCCAGCAGGTCGAAGGCGATGAACGAGGCGGGCGTCTGCTCCGCCAGCAGCTTGACCCGGGACGCGGCGGGATGGATGCGCTGCTGGAGGCGGTCGAAGTCGAGCCGCGAGCCGCTGCGCAGGACGATCTCGCCGTCCACCACGCAGCGCTCGGGCAGCTCGCGCTTCACCGCCTCGACCAGCTCGGGGAAGTAGCGCGTCAGCGGCCGCTCGCCGCGGCTGGAGAGCTCAACCTCGTCGCCGTCGCGGAAGACGATGCAGCGGAAGCCGTCCCATTTCGGCTCGTACAGCACGTCGCCCTTGGGCATGGTCTTGACCGCTTTGGCCAGCATCGGCGACAGCGGCAGGCTGATCGGCAGGTCCATCCCCCCATCCTGGACCCCGCCACCGACAATGCGGGAGACCGCCCCCCGCGCCCGGCCCGTGTCGCCGCCCCCGCGCTAACCTGCGGGGATGCGCCGATTGCTGCCCGAGCCCGCCGCCGAGGCCGATCCGTACGAGGCGTACGGGGACGCGCCCGGCCTGCGGATCGGCATGGTGATGAGCGCCGACGGCTCCGTCACCGACGACGAGGGCTGGACCGACCGGCTGGGCGGCGAGGCCGACTTCCGGGTCTTCCGCACGCTGCGGGCGCTGGCCGACGCGATCCTGGTGGGCGCCGGGACGGTCCGCACCGGGCGGCTGGGGCCCGCGCGGCTGCGCGCCGACCTGCGGGAGCGGCGGGGCGGCCCGCCCGCGCCGATCGTGGTCGTGAGCCGCACGCTCGACCTGGACTGGTCGCTGCCGCTGTTCACGGCGGCCGAGACGCCCACGATCGTGGTCACCTCACCGGCGGCCCTGGCCGGGCACGCCCCGCCGGTGCGGGCCGTCGCGCCGGGCGAGGACGGTGACGAGGAGATCGACCTCCCGGCGGCGGTGCGGCTCCTCCAGGAGGAGTTCCCGCGGCTGCTGTGCGAGGGCGGGCCGGCGCTGACGACCTCGCTGATCCGGGAGGGCCTCGCCGACGAGCTGTGCCTGAACGTGGCGCCCACGCTGTACGGCGGAGGCCCCCGGCACACGCGGCTCCTGGGGGAGCTGCCGGCGGAGGTGCGGCTCCGGCCGGCGGCCGTGTACGTCGACGAGGGCGTGCTGTTCCTGCGTTACCGGCTGCGCACGTAGCGCAGGAACAGGAAGCCCGCGTCGTCGGAGTCCTCGATCACGTGCGCCAGCCGCAGCCGGGCGGCGGGCGGCAGCACCGTCCCGTCGAGGACGCGGGGCGCGTTCCCGGAGGCGAGCACGGGGCTCACGGTCAGGCACAGCTCGTCCAGCATGCCCGCGGCGGCCACCTGGGCGAGCAGGTGCGGGCCGCCCTCGCAGAGCACGCGCCGGTGCCCCATCCCGGCGAGCCGCTCGAAGGCCGAGGCGAAGTCGCAGCCCGCGCGGCCCAGCTGGATCACCTCGGCGTGCTCGCGGGCGGCGCGGAGCCGGTCCGGGTCGGCGTCCCGGACGGTCAGCACGATCGTCCGCGCGTCCGGGGCCGCCTCGGTGAAGATGGGCGCGGTGAAGTCGAGGTCGAGGGACCGGGACACGATCGCGATCGCGGGCGTCTCCGGGCGGCCGGTCCGGAGCCCCTCCCAGGACGGGTGGGGCCGCGCGGGCCCGTACCCCTCGGCGCGGACCGTCCCGGCGCCCACCAGGATCACGTCGGCGAGGCCGCGCAGGTACAGGAACAGGTGGCGGTCGGCGTCGCCGCCCAGCCCGCCGCTGCGGCCCTCCCACGTCGCGGCCCCGTCCGCGCTGGCCACCATGTTCGCCCGCACCCAGGGGCGGTCGAGGCAGGGCGGGTACGCGTACGCCTCCGCCAGGTCGGCCTTGCCGTTCTCGGGAGTGAGTCGCCGCATGAGCATGCCCGCCAAGCTACTGCACCCGATCGGCGCGCTCGATAACGGGCGGTATGCGATTCGGCCGTTTCCGTCACGCCCGGCGGCCGCGCGGGAGACACTACGCCCGGGAGGCAAGGACCGCGCCGAAAGGAGCCGGGGGTGGAGTTCGCCGCGCTGGGCGCCTGGCTGGTAGCGGCGGCCGTGGGCGCGTACCTGATGGCGACCTGGATCACCGGCGGCGGCCTGCGCCGGCAGGCGACCAAGGTGACGCGCTACCCGCTCCTCGTCCTGGTCGGCCATCCGCTGGCGGCGGTCGCCGGCCTGCTGCTCTGGGCGGCGTTCCTGGCGACCGGGCAGGCCGCGTACGCGTGGGGCGCCTTCACGGCGCTGCTGGTCGTCATGCTCCAGGGGTTCGTGCTGTTCACGCGCTGGCTCGTCGGGCGGGGCGGGCGGCACGCCCGGGACGCCGGGCAGGAGTTCCCGGCCAGGGCCGTCATCCTGCACGGCGCGGTCGGGGCCGCCACGTTCGTGCTGGTGCTGCTGACCGCCGTCAGGGCCGGCGCCTAGCCGCCCGCGCATGGGGTTGCACCTTCCGTAGCGGCATGTGGTTCGGTGATCACATCCCGATCCCTTGAGGAAGGTCCCTGTTCATGCGTTCGTCCTTCATGCCGCCTCGCCAGGTCAAGATCGGTGACGCGGCGGCCTTCGCCGGCACCACGCCGCGGGCGATTCGCCACTACCACGAGATCGGCCTGCTCCCCGAGCCCGAGCGGGGCGGCGACGACCGCCGCCGCTACGGGTACGAGGACATGATCCGACTGCTGTGGATCCGCAGGACGGCCGACGCCGGGATCGCCCTGGACGACATCCGTGACGCCTTCACCACCGGCACGGCCTCCGCCGGTGCGGACGGCGGGGACGGTATCGCGGGCATCCTGGAGCGGCTGGAGGAGACCCTCGCCGAGCAGGAGGCGGAATTGCGGCGGCAGCGGACCGCCGTGCAGCGGATGCGCACCGAAGGCAGCCGGATGGGCCCGCTCTCCGACGTCGTCACCGACCGTCTCAAGAGCCTGCCCGAGGGCTCCCTGCGCCAGGCGGACCTGGACACCCTGCTGGTCACCGAGCGGATCTTCGGCCCGCTCGGCGCGGCCGTCCAGGCCACCCGCTTCGCCGCCCTGGCCACGCATCCCGCTCTGCGGGAGGACTCCGACCGCGTCGACGAGGCCGAGGAGGCGCTCGATGACGGCGTCGCCGTCGATGATCCGCGGGTGGCCCAGGTCGCCGCCGAGCGGCACGCCTTCGAAAGCGTCCTGGAGGCCGCCATCGAGGAGTCCGGCCTGGGGAAGGACGACGATGCCCTCTTCGACGCCTGGGACGCTCTGCACCCCGCCACCGCCGATGACGGCGAGGACGAGGCCGGCTCCATGAGCGTGCTCGAAGCCATCGGCAAGATGCCCTACGACTTCTCCCCGGCCCGCCTGCGCTGCATAGAACTGGCCGCAGAGCTGTCCGCCCAAGAGTCTCCCGCCGCCTGCCACACGGCCTAGACGATCCGGCGGAGCACCGTCAGGGAGCGGCTGACCACGGTGACCAGGTCGCGCGCCTTGACGCGGGGCCGCTCGCCGACCGCGCGGGGGTCGGCGGTGTCCAGGGCGTACTCCCACCGCTCGCCGTACTCCGGCCCGGGCAGCTCGAACCCCACCGGCTCGGAGTGGGCGTTGATCAGCAGCAGGAACGAGTCGTCCCGGATCCGCCGGCCGCGCTGGTCGGGCTCGGTGATCGCGTCGCCGTTGAGGAAGACGCCCAGCGACTTCGCGAACCCGGCGTTCCAGTCGTGGTCGGTCATCGGCTCGCCGCCCGGCGTCAGCCAGGCGATGTCGGCGGGCGCGGCGCCCGGGGCGCCGCCGGTGAAGAAGCGGCGGCGCCGGAAGACGGGATGGTCGCGCCGCAGCCGCGACAGGACGCGGACGAACTCCAGGCCGCAGCCGCCGGCGTCGTCCCAGTCGACCCAGGCGATCTCGTTGTCCTGGCAGTAGGCGTTGTTGTTGCCGTGCTGCGTGCGGCCGAACTCGTCGCCGTGCGACAGCATCGGCACGCCCTGCGACAGGAACAGCGTGGCCAGGAAGTTGCGGCGCTGGCGCGCCCGCAGCGTGCGGACGTCGGTGTCGCCGGTCGGGCCCTCGGTGCCGCAGTTCCAGGACCGGTTGTCGTCGGTGCCGTCCCGGTTTCCCTCGCCGTTGGCCTCGTTGTGCTTGCCGTTGTACGCGACGAGGTCGGCGAGCGTGAAGCCGTCGTGGCAGGTCACGAAGTTGATCGACGCGAACGGGCGGCGGGCGCTGTTCTCGTAAAGGTCGCTGGAGCCGGTCAGCCGGGACGCGAACTCCGGCAGCGTCGCCGGCCGCCCCCGCCAGTAGTCGCGGACGGTGTCGCGGTACTTGCCGTTCCACTCCGTCCACAGCGGCGGGAAGTTGCCTACCTGGTAGCCGCCCTCGCCCACGTCCCACGGCTCGGCGATCAGTTTCACCTGCGACACCACCGGGTCCTGCTGGACGAGGTCGAAGAAGGCGGCCAGCCGGTCGACGTCGTGCAGCTCACGGGCCAGCGCCGAGGCCAGGTCGAACCGGAACCCGTCCACGTGCATCTCCAGGACCCAGTACCGCAGCGAGTCCATGATCAGCTGGAGCGCGTGCGGGCTGCGCACGTTCAGCGAGTTGCCGCAGCCGGTGTAGTCGAGGTGGTAGCGCTTGTCGTCGTCGCGCAGCCGGTAGTACGAGGCGTTGTCGATGCCGCGGAACGACAGCGTCGGGCCCAGGTGGTCGCCCTCGGCGGTGTGGTTGTAGACCACGTCGAGGATCACCTCGATGCCGGCCGCGTGCAGCGCCCGCACCATCGCCTTGAACTCCAGCACCTGCTCGCCGCGCTGCCCCGAGGAGCTGTAGGCGTTGTGCGGCGCCAGGAAGCCGAGGGTGTTGTAGCCCCAGTAGTTCGTCAGGCCGCGCGCGACCAGCGCGTGCTCGGGCACGTGCTGGTGCACCGGCATCAGCTCGACCGCCGTCACGCCCAGCTCGGTCAGATGGTCGATCATCACCGGATGGGCGAGCGCGGCGTACGTGCCGCGCTGCTCCTCGGGGATCGCCGGATGCAGCTTCGTCAGGCCCTTGACGTGCGCCTCGTAGATCAGGCTCTCGTGGTACGGCACGCGCGGCGGCCGGTCGTCGCCCCAGTCGAAGAACGGGTTGATCACCACGTTCTTCGGCATGTAGGGCGCGCTGTCGTCGTTGTTGAGCGTCCCGGGGTCGGCGAACCGGTACGAGAACAGCGACTCGTGCCAGCGGATCTCGCCCTCGACGGCCTTGGTGTACGGGTCGAGCAGCAGCTTGTTCGGGTTGCAGCGGTGGCCGTTCCGCGGGTCGTACGGGCCGTGCACGCGGTACCCGTACCGCTGGCCGGGCCCGACGCCGGGCAGGTAGCCGTGCCAGACGAACCCGTCGACCTCGGGCAGGACGATGCGCTCCTCGTGCCCCTCGGCGTCGAACAGGCACAGCTCCACCCGGTGCGCCACCTCGGAGAACAGGGCGAAGTTGGTCCCGGTGCCGTCCCACGTGGCGCCCAGGGGGTAGGCCTCGCCGGGCCAGACCTCCCGCATCTCTCCACCCCTCGGCTCGTCGCGCGCGAGCCTCCGATTTTCCCTTACCCATCGGGGCGGCGGGTCTCGCACGCGGAGATCGGCTCGTCACCAGGGCGGGCGAAGTCGGCCCACACGACCGTGTGCCGGTCCCGGCGTTCCGATCCCCAGCCCAGGCTCAGCGCCTCGACCACGTGCAGGCCGCGCCCGCCCTCCCCATTGTCGTCGGGCGCGCGCAGCCGCGGCGCACCGCCTCCCCCCTGGTCGGCGATCTCCAGCCGGACGACACCCGCACCCGCCAGGAAGGACACCGTCACATGCCCGCCCCGGCGGTCGCCGGGCCGGGGCCCCGACCGGGAGTGTCGCACGGCGTTGGTGAAGAGTTCGCTCGCCACGACGGTGAGCTCGTACAGATCGGGGAAGCCGGGGCCGAGGAGCGCCCGCGCGTACCGGCGGACGAGCGCGACGGCCTGCTCGGTGCCGGGCAGGACCACGGCGCCGAGGACGGTGAGGGGACGCTCTTTCGGGACGCCTTCCGCGCGCGACGCCATGCGCCTGCTCCTTCCCGCGAACGGGGTCCTGGTCGGGGACCGGTCCACAGGGAGGTACGGGCGGATCGGGGCGCGGCGCCGTCTCCCGGAGGAGAAAACTCTGAGAACTTCGGTGAAACGCGGGGATCGCCCGAGCTCACCCGCCCCGCCGGTCGCTCCAGACCACCTCGTCGCCCGCGTACCGCGCGGTGGGGGACAGCCCGGCGCGGCGGGCGACGGCCGCGGAGGCGCGGTTGGCCGGATGGACGTTGGCGGTGATCTCGCGGACGCCGTGCCCGGCGAGCCAGGACACCAGCGCCCGGGCGGCCTCGGTGGCGAAGCCGAAGCCCTGGTACGGCATCCCGACCACCCAGGCGACCGCGGCCCGCGGCCCCGCCTCGCCCGGGGTGACGGTGGCCTGGACGGTCCCGACCGGCTGCCCGTCGCGGCGCCGCCGGACGATCCAGTTGAGCCACTGCTCCTGGTGGAACGGCGCGGGCCCGGCGGCCAGCCGCGCGTACCGGGCGCGCAGCTCGTCCAGGGAGAGGGGCTCGCCGCCGGTGTAGCGGTGCAGCCGGGGGTCGCCGAGGACCTCGGCCATCTCGTCGGCGTGGTGGGCGCCGAGCGGCTCCAGCGTGAGGCGCCGGGTCCGGATGGCCTCGGTGATCGGTACGGGCATCCGCCCGACTCTACGCCGGGGCGGTGAGGCGGTGCGTCCAGACGCCCTCGGGATGCTGCCGGGGGCTCAGCCACAGCCACGGCTGGGAGCGCCGGAACGGCAGCTCGGTGCCGGGCTGCCACGGGTAGAGCCCGTTCTCGTCGGGCCACACGACCTGGAGGAACGGCAGCGGCCGGCCGCGGTAGAACGCCATCGCCCCGTGGAAGGCGCGCTCGTGCCAGCCGGGGTCGACGCCCCGGAACGCGGCGGGCCGGCCGCGCACGACGTCGTCGCGGCGCTCGCCGTCGGCGGGCGGGCCCTCGCGCCCGGCCTGCCGCCCGAGCGCGTTGAGGATCTCCTCCATCTCGTACACGTCGCCGCCGAACATCGCCAGCTCGGGGGAGCGCAGGCTGTGCCAGAGGCCGACGGTGTACGCCCAGCCGGGGCCGTCGCCGACCGGCGGCACCAGCACCATGCTCCAGCCGTACTGGCTGATGTGGACGATGGTGCGCAGCTGGAAGTTGCCCAGCCGGCCGCGATCTCCGTAGTCGCGGCAGATGATGCACTCGCAAGCGGGGCGGCCCTCGGACATGGCCGCCAGCTTACGGCCAGTTGATCGCTTGACGAGAGTGATCGGGCGTCCGCGTGCACGTGCGTTTGCATTGTGCAGGTCGTTGTCGGGCGTCCGGATGGGCCAGAATGATCGGACAAAGGCGACGGGGACCAGGAAGCCGGTGCGAATCCGGCGCGGTCCCGCCACTGTGACCGAGGAGCGATCCCCAGGCACGGCCACCGTCCGCGCGCGCGTGCGGGAAGGCCGGGGCGAGCGATGATCCGGGAGCCAGGAGACTGACCCGTCGCCGGTCCACCGGCAGGGGCGAGGACACCCCGAGGAAGGATCCGATGAACGGCCATGCCCGGAAGGCGGCGGGGCAGCACACCCTCTGGGGGCGGACCTCTAGACCCCCAGGGCGGTCGCCCGAAGAGCGGGATCGGGGGATCGGCAGGCGCGAGTTCCTGGCGGCGGGCGGGGCGGCCGCGACCGCCGCGCTGCTCGCCGGCTGCGGCGGCGGGAACGGCGGCGGCGCGGACCGCTTCCGGGCCGCGTTCCCGGCCGGCGGCTCCCAGGAGACGCTCGACCCGCACGTGGCGCCCAACTTCGTCGACCAGGCCCGCGCCAAGGCGCTGTTCGACACGCTGGCCACCTACGGCGACGACATGTCCGTCCGGCCGCGCCTGGCCGAGTCGTGGGAGAGCGACGCGGCCGGGACCCGCTGGCACGTCAGGCTCCGCGCGGCGCGCTTCCACGACGGGCGGCCCGTCACCGCCAAGGACGTCCTCTACAGCTACCGCAGGGCCGCCGACCCGGAGGTCGGGTCGCCGTCCCAGCAGCTGCTGTCGGCGATCGACTTCGGCGCGAGCCGCGCCACCGGGGAGCGCACGCTGACGCTGGCGCTGGAGAAGCCGGACTTCGGGTTCCCGACGGCGTTCGGCGGTCCCGGAACGGAGATCGTCCCGGACGGCACGACCGCCTTCCGGAACCCGGTCGGCTCCGGCCCGTTCCGGTACGTGTCGTTCACGCCGGGCGGGACCGCGCGGTACCGGCGCTGGGAGGGCCACTGGGAGGGGCCGCCGGCGATCGCCGAGCTGGAGATCGTCCCGGCGAACGAGGAGTCGGCCCGGGTCAACGCGCTGCTGTCCGGCCAGGTCCACTACGCCGCCGACCTGGCCGGGGCGTTCGTGGAACGCCTCAAGGGGCAGCGGTCCGTGCGCCTGCTGACCGCGCGCCGCGCCACCGCCCAGCAGGTCATCCTGCGCACCGACCGGGAGCCGTTCTCCGATTCCCGGCTGGTCCAGGCGATGGCGCTGGGCATCGACCGCGAGGCGCTGGTGCGGGTCGCGCTGGCCGGGCACGGCGAGGCGGGCAACGACCTGTTCGGCAAGGGCCTGCGCGGTTACGCGGCGGGCCTCCCGCAGCGCGGGCGCGACGTGGAGCGCGCGAGGCGGCTCGTCCGCGACGCGGGCGCGGAGGGCCTGGCGGTCCCGCTCGACACCAGCACGCTCGACGCCGCGTGGGAGCCGGCGGCCGCGCTCATGACGCGCCAGCTCGCCGAGATCGGGCTGCGCCTCGAACCCCGCACGCTCGCCGCCACCACGTACTTCAGCGAGAGCAAGAAGCGCGGTGTCGCGTCGTTCAGCACCACGTCGACGCTGCCCGTCCCCGACTTCCTGGAGCAGCGCTTCCGCTCCGGCGCGGCGCGGAACATGACGGGCTTCCGCTCCGGCCGCTTCGACCGGCTGCTCGACCGGGCCCGCACCGCCCGCGACGAGAAGGAGCGGCAGGACCTCCTCACGGAGGCGCAGCGGATCCTGCGCGACGAGTCCGGCCTGCTCGTGTGGGCGTTCTCCGACGCCAACGACGGGATCGCGGCGTCGGTGCGCGGGCTGCGCGCGGCACCGCCGAACTCCCACGCATGGGCCCGGTTCGACCGCGTCACGCTCGCCTGAGGTGCGCGGGTACGCCGCCCGGCGGGGCGCGCTGGCCGTGGCGCAGTGCGCCGCCGTCCTGGCCGCGGTCTTCGCGCTCGGCGCGCTGCTGCCCGGCGACACCGCCGACGTCCTGCGCGGCGAGCACGGCACGCCCGAGCAGATCGCCGCGCTCCGCGCCCGCCTCGGCCTGGACGAGCCCGCCTGGGCGCGCTTCGGCCACTGGCTCGGCGCCCTGGCCTCAGGGGACGCGGGACGGTCGCTGATGACGGGCGCCCCGGTCGGCGAGGAGATCGCCCGCCGGACCGCCGCCTCGCTGGCGCTGGGACTGCCCGCGCTCGCCGCCGTGGCCGTCCTCGCCCCGCTGCTGGGCGTCGTCACCGGCCTGCGCGAGGGCACCCGGCTCGACCGGGCCCTGAACGGGGCCGCCGTGCTGCTGCACGCCGTACCGGAGTTCGTCCTCGGGCTGCTGCTGATCGCCTGGCTGTCGCTGGCCGCGGGGCTGCTCCCGGCGACCGCGGTCGGCCTGGACGGGACGCGGCTGCTCGCCGACCCGGCCGTGCTGGTGCTGCCGGTGACGGTGCTGGCCGCGGGCCGGACCTGCGACCTTTCCCGGCAGATCCGCGCCGGGGTCGCGGCCGGGCGCGGCGGGCCCGTGGCCGAGCACCTGCGGCTGCTGGGCCTGCGCGAGCGGACGGTCGTCGTGCGCCACGTCGTCCCGAACTCGCTCGGCCCCGCCGCGCAACAGTTCGCGCGCTGCGTGGAGGGCCTGCTCGGCGGCGCCCTGCTGGTGGAGTCGCTGTTCGGGATTCAGGGACTCGGCACGGGCTTCGTCGAGGCCGTGCAGAACCGCGACACCCCGCAGATCCAGGCGTACGCGCTGCTGTTCGCCGGGACGACCGTGGCCGTGCACCTGGCGGGCGACCTGGTCTCGTACCGGCTCGCCCCGCGCCGCTGGGAGGCGGTGTGAGCCACCGGGGCGGCACGTCGCCGCACAAGCGGCAGTGGGCCGCGGCGGTCCTGCTCGGGGTGCCGGTGCTGCTGGCCGCCGCCGGGCCGCTCGCGGGCGGGTCCGCCGAGCCGCCGCCGTCCGGGCCGGCCGCGCTCCCGTCCGCTCCGCCCGGCCCCGGGCACCCGCTGGGCACCGACGTGCTGGGACGCGACGTGCTCGCGCTCGTCCTGCACGGCGGGCCCTCCGTGCTGGGCACCGCGGCGGGCGCACTGCTGATCGCGTACGCGGCCGGGGTCCCGCTCGGGCTGCTGGCGGCCGGGCCGCGGCGGCTCGTGGACGAGGCCGTGATGCGCGCCCTCGACCTGCTGCTGGCCTTCCCCGGCCTGCTCGTGCTGATCACACTGGCCGCCACCGGGCACCGCCGCTGGTACTGGCTGGTCGCGGCGGCCGGCCTGCTCCAGGTCCCCGCCGTCGCCCGGCTCGTGCGCGGCGCGGCGCTGGCGCCCGCGTCCCGGACGTCCGTGGAGGCGCTGCGCATGCAGGGGTACGGCTGGGCCTACATCCACCTGCGCCACCTGGCCCGCGAGCTGGCCGCCCCCGTCGCCACCGACGCGGGCACCCGCTTCCCGCTGGTGCTGTACCTGCTCGCGTCGGCCAACTTCCTCGGCCTGGGCCTGCCGTCCACGTCGCCCGACTGGGCGGTCCTGATCGAGCGCAACGCCGACGCGCTCTTCACCCAGCCGTACGCCGTCCTGGTGCCGGCCGGGCTGCTGATGTCGATGTGCGTGGGCGGCAACCTGCTCGTCGACCACGCCCTGGCCCGGAGGAGGCGCGTCCCGTGACGCTGCTCCAGATCCGCGGGCTGTCCGCGTACGCGGGGGACGCGCGCCTGCTCGGCGGGATCGACCTCACCGTCCCGGCGGGCTCGATCGTCGCCGTCGCCGGCCCCTCCGGCAGCGGCAAGACCACGCTGGGCCTGGCCGCGCTCGCGGCCTCGCGCCGGGGCGTCCGGCTGGAGGGCGAGGTGCTGCTGGCGGCGCCGGTCGGCCAGGGCGCGCGCCTCGTCCAGCGCGGCGCGGGCGGCCTGCTCGGCGGCGGCGGCCGCGCCGGTCAGCTCCTCGGCCGAGGCGCGGATCGCGTCGTGCTGGACGGCCAGCTCGGCCGCCCACGCGGGCAGCACCTCGATCTCGTCGAACGGCTCGTCCACCGGCTCGCCCTGCCGCGGCCGCGGCACCGGCCCCGCGGCGGCGCCGCGCGGCGGCCGGGCGCCGGTCGCCTCCGCGACGCGCTCGGCGACGGCCTCGGCGCCGGCGCGCAGCTCGCCCGCGTCCCGGCCGGTCGCCGCGCGCCGCTCGGCCAGCCACTTCTCGACATGGGTGTAGATCTCGGCGGTGAAGAGCCGTTCGAGGACCTTGCGGCGCTCCTCGGCGCGGGCGCGCAGGAAGCCCGCGAACTCGCCCTGCGGCAGCATCGCCACCTGGCAGAACTGGTCGGCGGTCATGCCGAGCAGCTGCCCGATCAGGTCGCTCGCCTCGTCGATCCGGTTGGACAGCCCGATCCACGCGCCGTGCTCCAGCTCCTCCAGCAGCGCCTTGGGCTTCTCGGAGGTGGTGCCGGTGCCGCGCAGCTTGGGCCGCTCCCACCCGGGTGAGCGGGTGATGCGCAGCCGGCGGCCCCGGATCGTCGTCTCCAGCACCACGCGCGGCGCCGCGCCGTCGGCGGCGTGGTCGCTGCGCAGGCCCTTCACCGCGTTGCGCGCCCCGGGCACCTGGCCGTACAGGGCGTAGCAGACGGCGTCGAGCACGCTGGTCTTGCCGGCCCCCGTCTGGCCCTGGATCAGGAAGAGCCCGGCGTCCGACAGCGCGTCGAAGTCGATCTCCTCCGTCCCCGAGAACGGCCCGAACGCCGTGACCTCCAGCCGGTGCAGCCTCATGCCGGCACGTCCTTCATACCGGCCGCGCTCATGCCAGCGCCGCCTTGTGCCGGCAGCCCTCGAACGCCTCGTGCAGCAGGTCGCGCTCGGCGGGGGTCGCGGGGGCGTCGCCCATCTCGGCCACGAAGTCGCCCGCGATGTCGAGCTCGGAGCGCTCCCTGACCCGCTCGGACCAGGTGCGGCCGCCGTCCTCGGTCGCGCCCTCGGGCTCGAAGCCGAGCACGAGCGTGTGCGGGAAGCGGCGGCGGAGCCGCTCCATGGCGCCGGAGGGGCGGCGCCGGTCGGTCAGCGTCACCTGGAGCCAGCGGTCCTCGTACGCCTCGTGGCGCGGGTCGGCCAGCAGGTCGTCGATGCGGCCGCGCAGGCGGGCGACGCGCCGCGGCACGGGCGCCTCGACGAACTCCGCGTGCGGCTCCCCGTCGCGCAGGTCGACCAGCCAGGAGCCCTTCAGGTGGTGCTCCTCGGAGAACGAGTACGCCAGCGGGGAACCGGAGTAGCGCACCCGGCCGGTCATCGCCTGCCGCCCGTGCAGGTGGCCCAGCGCGACGTAGTCGGCGCCCTCGAACACCGAGGCCGGGACGCTGGACGCGCCGCCCACGGAGATGTCGCGCTCGCTGTCGCTCGCCTCTCCCCCGGTGACGAACGCGTGCGCCATCACCACCGACCGCGCGGCGCGCCGCGCCGCCATGTCGGCCCGCACGCGGCCCATGGCCTCGGCCAGCGCGGCGGCGTGGCTGCGCTCGTCCAGCTCCCAGTCGTTGCGGACCAGCTCGGGCTCCAGGTACGGGACGCCGTAGACGGCGGTGTCGCCGACCATCACCGGCTCGCCCACCCGGGACGGGTCGGTGCGGATGTGCACGCCGCCGGCGTCCATGAGCGAGGAGCCGAAGCCGAGCCGCTGGACCGAGTCGTGGTTGCCCGCGATGAGCACCACCCGGGTCAGCTCGGCGAGCCGCTCGAGCGCCTGGTTGCACAGCCGTACGGCGTCGACGCCGGGCAGCGCGCGGTCGTAGACGTCGCCGGAGATGAGCACGCAGTCGACCCGCTCCGACCGTACGGTCTCGACCACGTGGTCGATGAAGTCCGCCTGGGCGCCGAGCAGCCCCTCGCGGTGAAAGGACCGGCCCAGATGCCAGTCGGAGGTGTGGAGGAGTCGCATGTCGCAGCCACCTTAGGCGTCCCCTCCGACACTCGCGGCGCAGAAACGCCGGGGACACCCGGATGATCTCCGATATCCCGGGCATTCCCCTCCGGCCGCGGGCCCGTACCCCTGGTTCCCCTAGGCTTGCCGGCGTGAGCGAGCGTCCCTACGTGCTGCTGAGCTGCGCGATGTCGGTCGACGGGTACATCGACGACGCGGGCCCGGAGCGGCTGCGGCTGTCCACCCCGGCCGACTTCGACCGGGTGGACGCCGTGCGCGCGTCCTGCGACGCGATCATGGTCGGTGCCGGGACGATCCGGGCCGACGACCCCAAGCTGCTGATCCGGTCCGCGGCGCGGCGGGAGCGGCGCGCCGCGCGCGGGCTGCCCGCCGACCTGACGAAGGTGACGCTGACCGCCAGCGGCGACCTCGACCCGGAGTCGCGGTTCTTCACCACCGGCGACTCAGCCAAGCTGGTGTACGCGCCGCCCGCCGCCGTGCCGGCGCTCGCGGAACGGCTCGCGGGCCGCGCGGAGGTGCTGGACGCCGGCGACCCGGTGAGCCTGCCGGCGCTGCTGGCCGACCTGGCGGCGCGTGGGGTGCGGCGGCTGATGGTGGAGGGCGGCGGCGGGGTGCACACCCGCTTCCTCACCGCCGGGCTGGCCGACGAGCTGCAGCTGGTCGTGGCGCCGTTCTTCATCGGCGACCCGTCCGCGCCGCGCTTCGCCGGGCCGGGGGTGTTCCCGCAGTCGCCCGGACGGCCGATGCGGCTCGCCGAGTCGACGCGGATCGGCGACCTGGTGCTGCTGCGCTACCTGATCGGCGGCGCCCGTGGCTGACGGCGTCGACGGCACGGCGGCCGGCACGGCGGGCGGCACGGCGGGCGGCACGGCGGACGACGAGCGGTGGCTGCGGCTCGCCTGCGAGCTGGCCCGGCGCTGCCCGCCGTCGGAGACCGCGTTCTCGGTGGGCGCGGTCATCGTCGGCGCGGACGGCCACGAGATCGCGCGGGGCTTCTCGCGCGAGTCCGATCCGCACGACCACGCTGAAGAGGCGGCGCTGGCCAGGGCGGCCGGTCCCGCGCTCGCCGGTGGAACGGTCTACAGCTCGCTGGAGCCGTGCGGCGAGCGCAAGTCGCGCCCGCTGACCTGCACGGACCGCATCATCGCGGCGGGCCTGGCCCGGGTGGTGTTCGCCTGGCGGGAGCCCGCGCTGTTCGTTCCGGGAACGGGCGCCGAACGGCTCCGCGCGCACGGCGTCGAGGTCGTCGAGATGCCCGCGCTGGCCGGTCTCGCCCGCGAGCCCAACGCCCACCTGCTCGGCCGCTGAACGGCCGCGGCCGCGGTCTCAGCCGAAGTCCGGCGGCGCGTGCGGGGAGCCCTTGAGCTCGTGGAAGCCCTCGACGCCGGCGACCAGCAGCGTCCCGTCCCAGAGCCGGCCGGCCTCCTCGCCGCGCGGGATGCGCGAGATCACCGGGCCGAAGAACGCCGACTCCGCCCCGTCCGCGCCGGTCGCCACGATGATCGGCGTGCCGACATGGGTGCCGATCTTGGCGATGCCCTCCCAGTGGGAGGCGCGCACGGCGGGGTCGTACTCCTCGGTCAGCGCGGCCTGGGTGAGGTCGGTCGGCAGGCCGGCCTCGGCGAGCGCGGTGGCGAACGCGTCCGGGTCCCACTCGCCGTCGCCCTCGTGGAGCCGCTCGCCGAGCGCGGTGTAGAAGCGGCCGAGCGCCTCCTGCCCGTGCTCGACGGCGACGGCCGCGCAGACCCGCACGGGAAGCCACAGGTAGCCCTCGGGGTCGTTCTCCGGGTCGTCCTCGCGGTCCTCGTTCAGGACCGACAGGCTCAGCACGTGCCACCGCACCTCGATCGGCCGCACCTCGGCCGCCGACAGCAGCCAGCGGGAGGTGATCCAGGTGTACGGGCAGGCGGGGTCGAACCAGAAGTCCGCGATCGTCATCCGGCCATGCTCCCACGACCAAAATGAGACTGTAGTCTCATCAGCTCTTGCCAACGCCGGGGGGCGGCATGCGATGCTGTGGCCAAGCAAGCACTCGGTCAAAGTTTTTCCTGCGCTGGGGAAGGTACGGCAGCATGCGCGAGCACGATCGGCTGTTCATCGGCGGCCAGTGGACCACCCCCTCGGGCACCGGCACGATCGATGTGATCTCGCCGCACACCGAGGAGATCATCGGGCGGGTTCCGGACGGCACCCCGGCCGACATGGACGCCGCCGTCGCCGCCGCCCGCGAGGCGTTCGACCGCGGCCCCTGGCCGCGGATGACGCCCGCCGAGCGGGCCGAGATCCTCGGCCGGCTGTCGGCGATCTACGCCGAGCGGCAGCAGCAGATGGCCGACCTGGCGACCGAGGAGATGGGCTCGCCCATCGGGTTCTCGATCTTCGGCCAGGCCGCCATCCCGCAGATGACCCTGCAGTACTACGTGGACCTGGCCGCCTCCTTCACCTGGGAGGAGGAGCGGCCCGGCATGCTCGGCCCGGTCACCGTCACCCGTGAGCCGGTCGGCGTGGTCGCCGCGATCTACCCGTGGAACGTGCCGCAGTTCACGCTCATGATGAAGCTCGCCCCGGCGCTCATCGCGGGCTGCACGGTGGTGGCCAAGCCGTCCCCCGAGGCGCCGCTGGACTCCTACCTGCTCGCCGAGTGGATCAAGGAGGCCGGGATCCCGGACGGGGTCGTCAACATCGTCCCGGCCGGGCGCGAGGCCGGCATGTACCTGGTCGAGCACCCCGGCGTCGACAAGGTCGCGTTCACCGGCTCCACCGCCGCCGGCCGGCAGATCGGCGCGGCCTGCGGGCAGCGGCTGCGCCCGGTCACGCTGGAGCTGGGCGGCAAGTC
Source organism: Spirillospora sp. NPDC029432 (assembly GCF_040703975.1). Taxonomy (NCBI): domain Bacteria; kingdom Bacillati; phylum Actinomycetota; class Actinomycetes; order Streptosporangiales; family Thermomonosporaceae; genus Spirillospora; species Spirillospora sp. NPDC029432. Next base: position 3,869 of record NZ_JBEZWH010000045.1, on the reverse strand, counting down.
GGCCGCGATCATCCTGGAGGACGCCGACCTCGCCTCCACCGTCGAGGGCTTCAAGCTGGCCTCGCTGATGAACAACGGCGAGGCGTGCGCCGCGCAGACCCGCATCCTCGCGCCGCGCTCGCGCTACGACGAGGTCGCCGACGCGCTGGCCGCCATGGTCGGCGGGCTGTCGGTCGGCGACCCGGCCGACTACACCACCGAGATCGGCCCGCTCGTCGCCCGCCGCCAGCAGGAGCGCGTCGAGAACTACATCCGGATCGGCCAGGACGAGGGCGCCAAGCTCATCACCGGCGGCCTGGACCGCCCGCACGACCGCGGCTGGTACGTGCGTCCCACCGTGTTCGGCGGCGTGTCCAACGACATGCGGATCGCCCGCGAGGAGATCTTCGGCCCGGTGCTGGCGCTGCTGCCGTACGAGGACGAGGAGGACGCGATCCGGATCGCCAACGACAGCGACTACGGCCTCGGCGGCTCGGTGTGGACCGCCGACGTCGACCACGGCGTCGAGGTCGCGCGGCGCATCCGCACCGGGAGCTGCGGCGTCAACATGTACGTCATGGACCCGAACACCCCGTTCGGCGGCTACAAGGACAGCGGCCTGGGCCGCGAGCTCGGCCCCGAGGGCCTGTCCCCGTACCTGGAGCACAAGGCCATCCCCCGCCCCGCCGCCGGCTAGCGGACGGCGTCGGGCCCGCCCGCCCCGCGGCGGCCGGGCAGGGACCCATGCGCCGCGAGGAGGCCCTCCGGCTCCTGAACCAGGAGCCGAAGGGCCTCTTTCGCGGCCACGTCCTCCACTCGGCCGGCCGGCGCGGCGGGCGGCCGCCGGACGGCGGCATGGCCATCCTGGCGCTCAAGGCCGTCCCAGATCCGTGACCGTCCAGCCGAGGCGGGCGCGGCAGGCCCGCACGTCCTCGGGGTCGGCGGTGCCGGTCACCAGCAGCCGCAGGCGCGGGCGGCCGGGTCCGGGATCGCCCTCGCGGGCGAGCGCCCGCAGCTTGTCGGGGGTGACGACCGCGAGCGTGGCGCTGTGCTCGCGGACGTCCCGCAGCAGCGCCTCGGTGCCGGACTCGGCGACCCCGGCGAACGTCGCGCCCTGGATCAGGCACAGGTTCATGAGCCCGAGCCAGGTGGAGGCCGTGCAGTCCCAGGAGCAGCAGGCGAGCACGTCGCCCTGCTCGATCCCGGCGCGGGCGGCGAGCCGGTGCAGCTCGGCGAGCCGCTCGGCGTGCGTCGGCCGCGCGGGCGGGTCGCACAGCCGCAGCGCGACGTCGCGGGCGAGGTCGACCGGCGGGGCCGGGTCGGCGAGCGGCGCGCGCAGCTCGTGGTTGTCGACGAGCCGGGCGAACGGCGTCGCGCCGGGCAGGTCGCCGAACGCGAACACCTGCCGCACGTAGGAGCGCTCCGCCGCGGCCAGCGCCAGGACGGCCTCCTCGCCGGACCCGGTCATCAGGAACCGCGCCCGGCACTCGTTCAGCATCTGCGCCAGCTCCCTGGCGGACGAGTGCGGCGGCAGCGGGGCGGGTACCGCGCCGACCGCGCTCACCGCGTGCACGGCCAGGGCCGTGTCGCAGGCGTCGGCGAGGTGGACGGCGCCGACGTCGCCGGGCCGGACACCGTGCCTGGCCAGCCCGGCGGCGGCCGCGGGGACGACCACCGAGAACCGCGAGTAGCCGAGCTCCCGGCCGGGGCCCACCATGGCGGGGCGGCCGCCGCAGCGCAGCGCGTTCCTGCGCGCGGCGTCCAGCACGGTCGCGGTGACCGTGGCGTCGGAAACGGCCGACCGGCCGGTGTCCCCGTCGAACATGGCACGACCGTACGCCGCGCGCACGGCCCGTCACATCAGAAGAAGTGTGTAGACAGGTATGTAGCTCATCCGGGCAACCCCGCTCTTGCCAGCAGGGCGCGCCGCCGCACCTCGCCGTCCTCCGTGCGCGGGATCTCGTCCACGACGCGCACGGCGACCACGCCCTTGTACGGCGGCACGTGGTCGTTGACGTAGTCCAGGAGGTCGCCTGCCGCGGCGGACTCGGACAGCACCACGAACGCGTACGGGACCAGCCCCAGCTCGGGGTCGGGGGCGGGCGCGACGACCGCGTCCCGCACCGCGGGGTGGACGGCGAGCACCGTCTCGGGCTCGGCGGGCGGCTCGGGGCGGCCCTCGCCGAGCCGGCCGAGGATGTACGCGCGGCCGTGGTCGTCGCGGAACGCGGCGTCGCCGGTGGCCGACCACCGCACCGAGCCGGGCCGGGCGGTCCCCGTGGCGAGCAGCCGCACGCACAGCTCACCGGGCTGGTACGCCGCCTGCTCCTTGCCGGTGGCGGCGTCCACGACGCGCCAGGCCACGCCGGGCAGGCCGCGGCCGACCGAGTCGAGCGCCCCCTCCTCGGCGCCGCGCACGTTGAGGTGGGTGAGCCCGGCGGCCTCGGTCAGCCCGTACGCCTGCCGCACCGCGCAGCCGAGCCGGGCGGCGCAGGCGCGCGCGGTCTCGGCGCGCAGCGGGCCGCCCGCCGCGACGACCGAGCGCAGCGCGCCGAGCTCGTAGCGCGGCACGACGCGGTCGTACGCGAGCGTCTCGACCAGCCGGGGCGGCAGCAGCGCGACCGTGACCGCGCGGTCCTGGAGGGCGCGCAGCAGGTCGTGGCGCCCGCCGCCGGGCCCGGCGACGACGGTGGCGCCCAGCCGCAGCGCGGGGTTGAGCGCGCCGTTCAGCCCGAGCAAGCCGCTGAGCGGCAGCGCCGGCAGCACGGTGTCGTCCCGCCCGACCATGCCCGAGTCCGCGACCCGGACGAGCCCGGCGACCATCTCGGCGTGCGTGAGCGGGACGACCCGCGCGGGCCCGGCCGTCCCCCGCGTGCAGCCCAGCACCGCCACCGCGTCCACGCCCGGCGCCTCAGGCCGGGCGGCACCGCCCTCGGACGGGGGGCCGGAACGCGAAACGTCCCGGGCCGGCGCCGGTCCGGCCGGGGAATCGCCGGTGGGCGCGTGGGGAGGCGCGAGATCGGCGGTGGTGAGCAGGCGCGCGATGCCGGCGGTCTCGGCCGCGTCCCGGGCGCTCCTCCTCAGGGCCGGCCAGGTGACGAGCGCCTCCGCGCCGCCCGCGCGCAGCAGGCGGGCCAGCTCGGCCGGCGGGGCCGTCACCCGCAGCGGCAGCGGCACGGCCCCGGCGGCGGTCACGGCGTGCACCGCGACGGCGAACTCGGGGCCGTCGGGCAGGTGCACCCCCACCGCGCTCCCCCGCCGTACGCCCTCGGCGGCCAGCGCCGCCGCCGCGGCCGCGACCTCCCGGGCGAGCCCGGCGTGCGTGAGGGCGCGGCCGGTCGGCGCGTCGACCACGGCGGCGCGGCCGGGATCGGCGGCCGGCGTCCCGAGCACGGCCTCCGTCAGCGTCACCGCGGGGAACGCGGCCAGCGGGTCAGCGTCGCCACCGATCGGGATCATGCTCCGAACCTAGATCGCGGCGGCGCGCCCGCGCATGCGCCGGTCTGGGGATCCGGGCTCGTATCCCGGCGGCGCCCGGCACCGCCGCCCGGACCGCGCCCTGTGTACACACCGGTCAGCCGCGGGGGCCGTCGCCCAGGTGGTCGACCGCCCAGGCCGCGACCTGGGCGCGCGACCCGAAGCCCAGCTTGGTGAGGATGTTGGTGACGTGCCGGGCCACGGTCGCCGGGCTGATGACCAGCTCGTCGGCGATGCCGCGGTTGCTGAGGCCGCGCGCGACCAGCGCCGCGATCTCCCGTTCGCGGGCGGTGAGGGTGGCCGGCGGGGTCACCGGCGCGGCCGCGACATCTTCCTGGCCCGCACCAGCCCCGACCCGTTCGCCGCCCCCGACCTGCCCTGGTGGCGCCGGCGGTCCCATCACTGACCTTGGC
>NZ_JBEZWH010000044.1:0-67542 GCF_040703975.1 Spirillospora sp. NPDC029432 | reverse complement strand
CCACCAGCGCGCCCGCGAGATGGTGCTTGATCGCCTGGAACTCGCCGATCGGGCGGCCGAACCGCCGCCCTGGGCGCGGGGGGTCAGGCCGGGGGCAGGTCGACCAGTCCGGCCAGGGCGGCGCGGTGCCGGTCGGGGGTGCCGAGCGACAGGGCGCTGGCCTTGGCCCGCTTCAGGTACAGGTGCGCCGGGTGCTCCCAGGTGAAGCCGATGCCGCCGTGCATCTGGACGCAGTCCTCGGCGGCCTTCACCACGATCTCCGAGCAGTGCGACTTGGCGACGGCCACCGCCACCGGCGCGTCGGCGTCGCCGCCGGCGGTGCAGGCGGCGGCGTACCGGGCCACCGCGCGGGCCTGCGCGATCGAGGTCCACAGGTCGGCGGCGCGGTGCTTGAGCGCCTGGTACGACCCCACCGGCCGGCCGAACTGGTACCGGTTCTTCACGTACTCCAGCGCGGTGTCCAGGCAGCGCTCGGCGAGTCCGAGCTGCTCGGAGGCCAGCAGCGCCGCGCCGGTGGACAGCGCCTCCCGCACGGCGGCGTCCCCCTCGGCGATCCTGCGGGCCGGGGCACCGGACAGCGCGATGTCGCACAGCCGCCGGGTCATGTCCAGCGAGGTCGCCCCGGTACGGCCGGCGTCGCCGGCGTCCACCGCGTACAGCCCGTCCGCGGCCGGGACCAGCAGGACGTCGGCGGCCAGGCCGTCGGCCACGCCCGCGATCTCGCCGGTGAGCGCGCCGTCCTCGGCCCGCACGGCGGGGAGCGGGGCGTCCGGCGCGGTGCCCAGCGGCACGGCCAGCACCACGGTCCTGTCCCCCGCCGCGGCCTCGGCCAGCAGCCCGCGGTCACCGGCCGCCAGCAGCGCCGCGGTGCCGAGCACGGCCGCGCCGAGGAACGGCACCGGCGCGACGGCCCGGCCCAGCTCCTCCATCACCACGGCCGTCTCCCGCCACGACGCGCCCCCGCCGCCCAGGTCCTCGGGGACGGGCAGCGCGGTCACGCCCATCTGGACGAGCGCGCGCCAGAGGGCCGCGTCGTACGGGTCGTCCTTCTCGGTACCGGCCAGCACGCCGGTCCACGGGGCCTTGTCGTCCAGCAGCCCCCGGACGCCGGCGCGCAGGTCGTTCTCGATCTCGCTGTACAGAAGGTCACTCACTTGGGCAGGTCCTTCCACGCCACGTCCTTGTCGACCCGGATCTCGCCGGGCAGGCCCAGCACCCGCTCGGCGATGATGTTGCGCAGGATCTCGGAGGTGCCGCCCTCGATCGAGTTGCCCTTGGCGCGCAGGTAGCGGTAGCCGGGCGAGCGGCGGGTGAAGTCCACCGCGCTCGGCCGGCGCATCGTCCAGTCGTCGTAGTACAGGCCGTCCGCGCCGAGGATCTCCAGCTCCAGGCCGGAGATCTTCTGGTTGAGCTCGGCGAAGGTCAGCTTGGCGGCCGAGCCCTCCGGGCCGGGCGCGCCGGCGGCGAGGGACTGCCGCAGCCGGGCGCCGGTGAGGCGCGCGGCCTCGGCCTCCACCCACCGGCGCAGCAGCGCGTCGTGCAGCCCGGCGGTGCGGACCTCGGGGCGGTCCCGCCACAGCTTCGCGACCACGCCGATCATGCCGCCCTCGCGCGGGGCGGCGGCGCCGCCGATGGCGACCCGCTCGTTCATCAGGGTGGTGGTGGAGACCCGCCAGCCGTCGCCGACCGCGCCGAGCCGGTGCTCGTCGGGGATCCGCACGTCGGTCAGGAAGACCTCGTTGAACTCGGCCTCACCGGTGATCTGCCGCAGCGGCCGCACCTCGACGCCGGGGGCGTGCATGTCGCAGACGAAGTACGTCATGCCCTTGTGCTTGGGCACGTCCGGGTCGGTCCGGGTGACCAGCAGCGCCCAGCGCGCCTCGTGCGCCATGGACGTCCAGACCTTCTGGCCGTTGACGACCCAGCCGTCGCCGTCGCGGACCGCGCGGGTGGCGAGCGCGGCCAGGTCGGATCCGGCGCCCGGCTCGCTGAACAGCTGGCACCAGATCTCCTCGCCGGTCCACAGCGGGCGCAGGAACCGCTTCCGCTGCTCCTCGGTGCCCACCGCCAGGACGGTCGGCGCGGCCATGCCGAGCCCGATGCCGTTGCGCTCGGGGTGGTTGGTCGGCGCCCCCGCCTTCGCGAAGAGCCTGTCCACGGCGGGCTGGAGCTCGCGGGCCGCGCCGAGTCCGCCGAGCCCCTCGGGGTAGTGCACCCAGGCGAGCCCGGCGTCGAACCTGGCCCGCAGGAACTCCAGCGGCTCCAGGGCGGCCGGATCATGGTCGGCGAGGAACTCCTCGACCCGCCTGCGCAGGGCTTCGGCGTCGGGCGGTGCTGTGCTCACAGGGCGAACCTCCGCTGCGGTGATGGCGACATACCAACTGGTCGGTATGTGCCTAGCCTAGGAACGCCGCGCGCGGCGCGTCAACGGTGCGCGGCGCCCGAACGGGCTAGGGCAGGCGCGGGAGGGCGCCGCGGCGCAGCCAGGCGGTGAACAGCGCGTCCAGGGGCACGGGCGAGCGCTCCTGCGCGTGCCGGACGAACGCGGCGGTCGTGACCGACCCGTGGCGGTGCTCGCCGGTCCATTCGCGCAGCATCGGGAAGAACCGCCCGTCGCCCGTCGCGCGGCGCAGGGCGTGCAGGGCCAGCGCGCCGCGCTTGTAGACCCGGTCGTCGAAGACGCGGCGGACGCCGGGATCGGCCAGCACCAGGTCCTGCGCCTGCCGGGCCAGCCGGGCGTGCCAGCGCAGCGCGTGCTCGTCGGCGGGCTCGCCGCCGGAGAACTCCGACCACAGCCACTCGGCGTAGGTGGCGAATCCCTCGTGCAGCCAGATGTCGCGCCAGTCCGCCAGCGTCAGGCTGTTGCCGAACCACTGGTGCGCCAGCTCGTGCGCGACGAGGCGCTCCTCGCCGCGGCGGCCGTCGGCGTGGTTGGTGCCGAAGACCGACATGCCCTGCGCCTCGACCGGGATCTCCAGCTCGTCGTCGGCCACGACGATCGTGTACGCCCCGAACGGGTACGGCCCGAACAGCCGGACGAAGACGTCGATCATCTCGCCCTGCCGGCCGAAGTCGTGCCGGACCCGGTCCTCGGCGGCCGGCGGGAACACCAGCCGCTGCGGCACCGGGCCGCCGATCTCGATCCCCCGGTAGCGCCCGATCTGGACGCTGGCCAGGTACGGCGCCATCGGCTCGTCCTGCTCGTACACCCAGGTCGTGGTGGCGCCCGCGGTGCTCCTCCCGGCGAGGCGCCCGTTGGCCACGACGTGGTACGCCGAGGCGGTGGTGACGGAGATCCGGTACGGGGCCTTGTCCTGGACGCGGTCGTTGCACGGGAACCACGAGGCGGCGCCGGTCGGCTGCGCGGCGACCAGCGACCCGTCGGTCAGCTGCTCCCAGCCGAGCCCGCCCCACGGGCTCCCCAGCGGCCGCGGGTTGCCGGTGTAGCGGACCTCCACCGTGCAGGGCCCCGCGACGGGCCGGCCGGGCGTGACGTGCAGCTTGTCGCGGCGCTGCCGGAACCGCGCCGGGCGGCCGTCCACCAGGACCTTCCCGATCCGGAACGGTCCCAGATCGAGCTCGACGCGGTCGAGCGGCCCGTTCGGGACGACGGACAGCACGGCCGTGCCCGCGAGGCGGTTGGGGCCGACCCGGTACTCCAGCGACAGGTCGTAGAAGGAGACCCGGTACGCGTCGCTGCCGCGCTCGGGGAAGTAGTTCACGCCCGGTCCGGTCCTCGCCCTCAGTGTCCTCGGCGTCCTCAGTGTCCTGAGCGTCCTCAGTGTCCTCAGCGTCCTGGGCGCCCTCAGGCCGCGTCGCCTTCGTTCCCGTGGTGCCCGTCCCGCCGGGGCGGCCAGGCCGCGATCGGGTTGCCCAGCCAGCGGGTGCCGGCGGGCAGCTGCTCGCCGCGCGTCACCAGGGAGGCGGGGCCGACCGTGGCGCCGGCCCCCACCGTCGCGGCGGGCAGGACGACACCGTTGGAGCCTAGCGTCGCGCCGGGCTCCAGCACGACCGAATCGATGCTCATGATCCGGTCGTGGAAGAGGTGGGTCTGCAGGACGCTGCCCTGGTTGACGGTGGCGCCGTCGCCGAGCCGCACCAGGTCGGTCTCGGGCAGCCAGTACGTCGCGCACCACACGCCGCGGCCGATGCGCGCCCCGAGCGTGCGCAGCCACGCGTTGAACGGCGCGGTGCCCAGCCACGGCTCGGCGAACCACGGCGCGGCCAGGACCTCGACGAAGTTGTCGGCCAGCTCGTTGCGCCACACGAACGAGCTCCACAGCGGCCGCTCGCCCGCGGCGATCCGGCCGAGCAGCGCCCACTTGGCGGCGGTGGTGACGGCGGCGGCGAGCACGCCCGCGCCGGCGAGCACGGCGCCGCCCAGCAGGACGGCCGTGCCGGGACCGCGCGCGGCGATCAGCCACTCCAGCGCCGCGGCGGCCAGGACGCCGACCGCGACGGTGCCCATCGCGGGCACGATCCGGCAGGCCTCGACGGCGGCGCGGGCGGCCTTGAGCCGGGGCGGCGGCCGGAACGTGCGGGACTGGTCGCCCTCCTCGGCGGCGCGGTGCAGCCGCACGGGCGGCAGGCCCAGGTACGAGGCGCCGGCCTTGGCCTTCTTCGGGGCGGCCGACAGCACGCCGATCAGCCCGCCCTTGGGGACCTTGCGGCCGGGCCCGGCCATGCCGGAGTTGCCGAGGAACGCGCGCTTGCCGATGCGGGCGCGGGCGACCCGCATCCGGCCGCCGCCCAGCTCGTACGGCGCCACCATCGTGTCGTCGGCCAGGAACGCCCCGTCGGCGACCGAGGTCATCGTGGGCAGCGCGAGCACGGTCGACAGCTCCACGTCGCGGCCGACCTTCATGCCTAGGGCGCGCAGCCAGGCGGGCGTCAGGATGCTGGCGTACAGCGGGAACAGCCAGACGCGCGCCATCCCCATCAGCCGGCTGGTGGCCCACGCCTGCCACGCCTGCCGGCCGTGCACGGGATGGTCGCCTTCGTCCAGGCCGAGGCCGAGCAGCCGCACGCAGGCCAGGGTGACGGCGGCGAACGACAGCATGGCGGCGAGGGTGGCGGGCGGCACCGCCAGGAGCGCGGCGGGCAGGGCCTCGCCCAGCGTCGCGGTGCCGTCCAGGAAGGCGGCCAGCACGGCCAGTCCGGGCAGGGCGGTCAGCAGCGGCAGCGCGCTCAGCACCAGCGCCGACGCGCCGTAGGCCGCCGACCAGCGGCGCCGGTGCGGCGGCCGCTCCCCCGGGTGCCGGCGGGCCTTGCCGCAGCGGACGGCCGGGGCGCCGGCCCAGCGCTGCCCGGCCGGGACCCGGCCGGTGACCGCGGCGCCCGGCGCGACCTGCGCGTTCTTGCCGATCCGCGCGCCGGGGAACAGCACGGCGCGGGCGCCGACCGAGGCCCCGGCGCCGATCCGGACGCCGCCGACGTGCAGCGCGTCCCCGTCGAGCCAGTGCCCGCACAGGTCGACCTCGGGTTCGACGGCCGCGTTCCGGCCGATCCGCAGCATCCCGGTGACGGGCGGCGGGGAGTGCAGGTCGACACCGCGCTCGATCCGGGCGCCCAGCGCCCGGCCGTAGAGGGTGAACCAGGGCGCGCCGGACAGCTCGGCGGCACCGAGCCGTACCGCGATCTGCTCGGCCGTCCAGAGCCGCAGGTGGACGGCGCCGCCGCGCGGGTACGTGCCGGGCCGCAGCCCGCGCAGCAGCAGCCGCGCGGCGGCCGCCGACAGCGTCATCCGCCCGGCGGGCGTGACGAACAGCAGCCCCCCGGTCAGCACCCACCACCACGAGACCGCCGGCGCCCACGGGAGCCCGATCACGTTGTTGAACGCGGCGACGCCGACGGCCCACCGCATCGCGCCGAGCGTGAGCAGCGGCGCCATCAGCAGTGTCTGCGCGATCGCGGCCCGCCTGGGCAGCGGCCGGACCTCGCGCACGGGCGCCTTCTCGTCCTCCGCCTGCGGGTCGCCGAGGTGGCCGGCGAGCGCGCGCAGCGTCGGGTACTCGTACACGTCGCCGACCGCGGCGGACGGGAACCGCGGGCGCAGCGCGGACACCAGCCGGGCGGCGCCCAGGCTGCTGCCGCCGAGGGCGAAGAAGTCGGCGCCGGGCCCGTCCGGTTCCGCGCCGAGGATCTCGGTCCAGCGCGCGGCCAGCCACTCCTCGGCCGCGGTCATCGGCTCGCCGCCGCCGTCCCCGCCGTCCCTGCCTGCCCCGGTGTCCGGGAGCGGCCACGGGAGCGCGTCGCGGTCGACCTTGCCGGACGTGCGGGTCGGCAGCGTGCCGACGGCCGCGAGCCGCGGGACGAGCGCGGCGGGCAGCACCTCGCCGAGCCGGTCGCGGGCGGCGCCACCGTCGAAGCCCTCGTCCGCCACGACGTAGCCGACCAGCAGCTGGTGGCCGGCCGCGGTGGTCTTGACGGCCGCGGCGGCGCCGGTCACGCCGGGCAGCGCCTGGAGCGCGGCGTCCACCTCGCCCAGCTCGATCCGCCGCCCGCCGAGCTTGATCTGCTCGTCGGCCCGGCCGACGAACAGCAGCCCGTCCGGGTCGGCCACGACGAGGTCGCCGCTGCGGTACGCGCGGTCCCAGCCGAGCGAGGGAAGCGGCGCGTACTTCTCGGCGTCCTTGGCCGGGTCGAGGTAGCGGGCCAGGCCCACGCCGCCGATGACCAGCTCGCCGGTCGCGCCGTACTCGACGGGCTCGCCGGCGGCGTCGACGACGGCCAGGTCCCAGCCGTCCAGCGGGAGCCCGATGCGGACCGGGCCGCCGCCGCCGAGCGGGGCGGCGCAGGCGACGACGGTGGCCTCGGTGGGGCCGTAGGTGTTCCACACCTGCCGGCCGGGGACCGCGAGGCGGGCGGCCAGCTCGGGCGGGCACGCCTCGCCGCCGAAGATGAGCAGCCGGACCCCGGCGAGCGTCTCCACCGGCCACAGCGCGGCCAGCGTCGGGACGGTCGACACGACCGTGATGCCGCGCTCGGCCAGCCAGGGGCCGAGGTCCATGCCGGTGCGCACGAGCGCGCGCGGCGCGGGGACCAGGCAGGCGCCGTTGCGCCAGGCCAGCCACATCTCCTCGCAGGAGGCGTCGAACGCCACCGACAGGCCCGCGAGCACGCGGTCCTCGGGGGTCGCGGAGAACAGCCGGGCCTCGGCGTCCACGAACGCGGCGGCGGCGCGGTGGGTGACGGCCACGCCCTTGGGGCGGCCGGTCGAGCCGGAGGTGAAGATGATCCAGGCGTCGTCGTCGAGGCCGGGCCGTCCCGGCAGCCCGCGCGGCGGCCGGTGGTGGGTGACCGCGCGGTCCGCGCCGATGACGGCGCACACCTCCGCCTCGCCGAAGACCAGCGCCGCGCGCTCCTCGGGGTCGTCGGCGTCCACCGGCACGTAGGCGGCGCCGGCGGTCAGCACGCCGAGGATCGCCACGTACAGGTCGAGGGTGCCGGACGGCACCCGGACGCCGACGCGGTCGCCGCGCCCGATCCCCGCCTGCTCCAGCTCCTTGGCCAGGCGCCCGGCCTCGGCGCGGAGCCCGTCGTAGTCGAGCCGGGCCGCGCCGTCGTCGAGGGCGGGCGCGTACGGATGTCGGAACGCGGTCGCGTCGAGGACGTCGAGCAGGGTGCGCGGCGGCGGCGCCCCCTCGGGCGTACGGAAGACCGCGCGCTCGGCGGCGGCCGTGAGTGGACGCAAACTCTCCCCCGGAGTCCAGAGGGCGCTTTCGGCGCGCCGCGAACGCGACACTTTACTCGATGCGCCGGAATGCGCCGGATCTCCGGGGGAGAGTCCCAGGTCAGGGAGCCGTACGGTCGGCCGGGGCTACTTGCGGCGGGCCACGTCGTAGGCGGCGCAGCCGATCAGCTCCAGCGACACCTGGAGGCGCTGGAGGCTGATGTTCTTCCTGATGGTGTCCTCCGGCGTGTGGTAGATCGGCTCCAGCTGGCTGGGCGCCTCGCCGCCGCGCCAGCTGAAGTTGCCCGCCGCGATGCCGCGCTCGAAGAACGCCTCGTGGTCGCTGGAGCCGCGGGCCGTGGGCCCCTCGGTCTGGTCGACGTAGCCGAGCCGCTCGGCGGCCGCGTTGACGGCGGCGGTGGTGGTGTTGTCGGCGCCGTCCACCGACAGCAGCCAGTACGTGCCCGCCGGCGGGTGGCTGGTGGCGACCATGTCGTTCTGGAAGCAGCCGCTGATCTGCGCGACGCCGGCCTCGCTGAGGCCCTTCACGTAGTGGCGGGCGCCGATCAGGCCGTACTCCTCCGAGCCCCACAGGCAGATCCGGAGGTCCTGCTGGGTCGGCAGGCGCCGCAGCGCGCGCGCCAGCTCCAGGCAGAGCACGGTGCCGCTGCCGTCGTCGTTGGCCCCGGGCGAGCCCGGCACGCTGTCGTAGTGGGCGCTGATGATGACGGCCTTGCGCTGCGGGTTCGGCAGCGTGGCCCGGCGCTCGGCGAGCACGTTGTACGAGGTCAGCCCGGAGTGGTGGGTGACCTTGAACGACAGCCGCCGGACACCGCCGCGGATCTCGGCGCCGTGGTACTCGGCGAGGCCGAGCACCGGGATCGCCGCGGGCTCCTTCAGCGCCGGGGCGAAGGACGCGGCCTTGCGCTCGGGGTAGGTCGTGGACCGCACGTTGGCGATCAGCACGGCCTTGGCGCCCTTGGCCGCCGCGGCCTTGACCTGGTCGGTCTCCTTCCCGGCGATCCGGTCGAACAGCACGAGCTTGCCCGCGACGTCGGCGGTGACCTCGGTGACCGCGCCCACGTCCACCGCCTCGCCCTCGACGGCGGCGACGGCGGCCTGCGGGGAGGCGCTGCACTGCCAGTGCACGCCGCCCCTGGCGCGGATCTCGGCCAGGTACTTGTCGGCCACGGGGAACGGCTGCAGCTCGACCTTGTAGCCGAGGTCGCGCAGCTCCCGGGCGATGTAGCGGGCGGCGCGGTGCTCGGACTCGGTGCCGGCGATGCGCCAGCCGATCTCGTCGCTGAGCACCTTCAGGTGCTTCAGCGCGCGGCGGGCGTCGACGCGGGCGACGACGGCCTTGTCGCCGGTGCCCAGCGCGGGCGGCCGCGCGGCGCCTGGCCGCTGCCGGGTCGCGGCGGCGGCGGTGCCGGGCAGCAGGCCGACGGCCGCGAACCCGGCGAGGGCGGCGGCCCCGGCCAGCACGTCGCGGCGTTCAACCTTGGTCATAGGAGCTCCTCAGGGATGTGGGACGGGCCCCGTTTCGCCGCGAATGTATGAATTCCCCAGAAGCGCGACAAGATGCCGGAACCGCACGCAACCGAACCGTGATCAACTTGCCGGGAAAGCGTTGATCGGGCGGGGCCGCGCCAGTACAGTGAGGCGCTCAGGTGATCTGGATCACACCCGAGGAGCCGCGATGCCCGACGCCCAGGAGGCCGCCGGCGAGGGGCTCCTGGCGTCCGGGATCACCTGCGCCCCGCTGGCAGGTGTCACCCTCGCCGCGCCGCCCGGCACGGTCACCGGCCTCATCGGGCCCGCCGGCTCCGGCAAGAGCGCGCTGCTGGACGTGATCTCCGGGCTGCGCCGCCCCTCCGCCGGCACGCTGCTGCTGGACGGCGCCGACCTCGCGGGACGGTCCGCGCACGCCCGCGCCCGCCTCGGCGTCGCCCGCACGTTCCAGCGGCCCCAGGCGTTCCGGACGCTGACCGTGCGCGAGAACGTCCGGCTCGCGGCCGAGGCGCACGCGCTGACGCGCCCGATCGCGGGACGCGGCGCGCGCGACCGGCTCCGGCGCCGCCGGGAGGCGCTGCGCCGCTGCGGCGACGTCGCCGACGCCCTGCTCGCCCGCACCGGCATCGCCCGCCACGCGGACGACCTGCCCAAGCGCCTGCCGCCCGGGAGCGTCCGGCTCATGGAGCTGGCCCGCGCCCTGGCGACCCGCCCCCGGCTCCTCCTGCTCGACGAGCCGTCGGCGGACCTGCCCCTGCGGGAGTCGCGCGCGCTGGAGGTCCTGATCCGCGACCTGGCCGCCGAGGGGCTGGCCGTCGTGCTCGCCGAACGCGACCTGGAGCAGGTCATGGGCGTCTGCGACGAGCTGCACGTGCTGCGCGCCGGGCGCACGGTCGCCTCCGGGCCGCCGTTCCAGGTCCGCGCCGACACGCGGCGCGCCCAGGACGTCCCGTAGGCCGGCGGTTCAGTAGTCCTCGTAGTCGGGGTGCTCGGCGAGCACCCGCTCCCTGAGCCAGCCGAGGTCCCGGCGGCCGGCGCGGTCAATGAGGCGGAGCAGCGTCGTCTCCTCCTCGTCGAGCAGGTCGACGCGGGCGCCGGCGTCGACCAGCGCGCGGACCAGCGCCTCCCGGCCGTCCATCTCCACGGCCCGGTGCAGCGGGGTGCGCGGCATGTCCCTGCTCCAGTCGCTCGTGGACTCGGCCTCCAGGTCCAGCCCCGCCGCCAGCAGGCGCGGCAGCAGCGGCTCGTGCTCGGGCAGCAGCGCCAGCATGTGCAGCAGCGTGCGCCCGTGCTCGTCGCGCACCCGCGGGTCGATCCCGAGGTCGAGCATCCGCACGACGCCATCGGTGTCGCCGTGGTGGAAGCGGTCGAACAGGTCCCGGCGCAGCTCGCGCCACTTCCGGGGCAGCCTGCCCCGGCCGGTCGTCCACGCCCGCTCGGCGGCGAAGCAGCCGCCCGGTTCGCCGCCGAGGGCGACGAGGGCCGCCTCCCGGTCCCTCTCCTGCCCGGTGTGCGGGATCTCCAAGACGCCGTCCCGGAACGCCGGCTCGTGCCACTCGCCGCCGCACCGCACGCGCACCGTGAGGGGCACCTCCGGCTCCGGCGGCCCCGCCGGCGCGTTCCGCGCCGCCGCGCGCCCGGGGAACAGCGCGTCGCGGACGAGCGGGTGCAGGGCCTCGGGCGGCGTGCGGCCGTGGCGGAGCAGGTCCAGGTCGGGCGGCCGCCGCCAGGTCGCGTCGGCGAGCACCGGGACGTCCTTCCCGTGCTCGTCCCGCCACTCCCAGTAGGAGTCGGACGCCACGACCTCGACCCGCAGCCGCTCGCCGTCGTGGTCGAACAGGATGACGCTCTCCACGGTCCACGGGATTTGGAACCGGCCGCCGCCCAGCCGCCGGATCTCCGGCTCCAGCCGGGTCAGCGCCAGCGGCATCCGGGCGAGCTGGTCGTACGGGCCGAACGGCTCGTACCCGCCGGGCCGCCCGGTCCCGGGGTCCGGCGTGACCAGCTCGACGCCGGCGGCGGCGAACGCCGCGTCGATCTCGCCGCGCTCGTGCAGGAGGGTGACCCACTCGGTGTGCCCGGCCGGGTCGCCCGGACCCGGGTCGGAGGCGGGCAGTTCCGCGGCCGTGAGCGGGGTGCCGTCGGGGTGGAAGAAGGGCGCGCGCCCGGCGTCGCCGCCGCAGCGCTCGCGCAGCTCGCCGGTGTGCCGGTCGTCCCAGAGGTGCCGTGCCTCCGTCCAGGGTTGGACGAGGTTGCGCCAGAAGCCGATGTGCGGGAAGTCCGTGCAGATGAACGGGGCCTCGCGCGGCCGGGGGTCGCCGAAGCGCAGCGTCATCCGCTGCGGGCCGTTGATCAGCCAGGACGGCGTGTCGACGTACAGCGCCTCCATGCCGTACTCGGCCAGCACCAGGGGATGGTCGGGCGCCAGCGTGGTGCGCCCCTGCACCCGGGGCGCGTGCCAGCGGACCAGGTCCGGGACCAGGTGCCGCAGGTCGTCCTCGACCCGGCCGGCGACCTCGGCGTCGCGGCGCCGCGCGATCTCGTCCAGGTCCAGCTCGACGTCGATCGCCGCGGCTGCGCAGGCGCCGCGCCAGTCGCCGGCCGCCCGCCGCTCCGCCGACCGCTCGATCATCCACCGGGGCACCGCGTACCGCCGGATCCGCCGCAGCCGCGCGACCTCGCTCACCTGCGGCAACGACGCTCCCCCGGTCCGGCGGCATGGAAGATGAGGGGTAGGACCGGTCGGATTCGAACCGACGTCCTCCAGCCCGCTGCAAGGCGCGACGACCTCTGCGCTACGGCCCTACCGCCCGGAATCCTAGCGATCTTCCACGGTGGATCCGCCACTTTCACGACATGTCACCAGGTATCTATCCAGCGGCGCGGCGCCCGCTCCTCCCGCTCCCCGGCGTCCGGCGCGCCCGCGAGCACCGTCGTGATCCAGCGGCGGGTGTCGGCCGGGTCGATGACGTCGTCCAGCTCGAACACCGAGGCGGCGTTGAGCGCCTTGCCGTGCTCGTACGCGGCCGCCACCATCTCCTCGAACATCGCCTGCGGGTCCTCCGCGGCCGCCAGCTCCTTGCGGTAGCCGAGCCGTACCGCGCCCTCCAGGCCCATGCCGCCGATCTCCCCCGTCGGCCAGGCCAGGGTGGCCAGCGGCGCCCGGAAGCCGCCGCCCGCCATCGCCTGCGCGCCCAGCCCGTACCCCTTGCGGAGCACGATCGTGACGAGCGGGACCCGCAGGTTGGCGCCGGTGACGAACATCCGGCTGAAATGCCGGACGGTCGCGGTCCGCTCGGCGTCCGGGCCGACCATGAAGCCGGGGGTGTCGCACAGCGACACCACGGGGAGGCCGTGCGCGTCGCACAGCTGGAGGAACCGGGCGGCCTTGTCGGCGGCGTCGCGGTCGATGGCGCCGCCCAGATGGCCCGGGTCGTTCGCGATCAGGCCCATCGGGCGGCCCTCGATCCGGACCAGCGCGGTGACGATCCCGACCCCGAACCGGCGCCGCAGCTCCAGCACCGAGCCGGTGTCGGCCAGCCCCTCGACGGCGCGGCGGACGTCGTAGGCGCGCAGCCGGTTCTCGGGGACGACGTGCCGCAGCAGCCGCTGGTCCGGGCACTCCCATTCGGGCGCGGGCCCCTGGAAGTACGACAGGTAGCGCTTGGCGGCGGCGACCGCCCCGGCCTCGTCGTCCACCACGACGTCGATGACGCCGTTGGGCTCCTGGTCCCGGACCGGCCCGATCTCCTCGGGCCGGAACACGCCCAGCCCGCCGCCCTCGATCATCGCCGGCCCGCCCATCCCGATGTTGGCGTCGCGGGTGGCGATGATGACGTCGCAGCAGCCGAGCAGCGCCGCGTTCCCGGCGAAGCACCGCCCGGCGGCGATCCCGACCGAGGGGACGAGCCCGCTGAGCCGCCCCATGGCGTGGAACGAGGTGACGTCCAGCCCGGAGACCGTGGTGGTGTCGGTGTCGCCGGGCCGCCCGCCGCCGCCCTCGGCGAACAGCACCACGGGCAGCCGGCGGCGCGCGGCCAGCTCCAGCATCCGGTCGGTCTTGCGGTGGTTGAGGTGGCCCTGCGTGCCGGCGAGGACGGTGTAGTCGTACGCCATCACCACGGCCCGGCCGCCGTTGATCTCGCCGATGCCGCAGACCAGGCCGTCGGCCGGCGTGCGGGCGACCAGGTCCTCCACCGTGCGGCGGCGGCGCTGGGCGGCGATGACGAGCGCGCCGTACTCGTGGAACGTGCCCGCGTCGCACAGGTCGCCGATGTTCTCGCGGGCGGTGCGGTGGCCCCGGGCGTGCCGCTTGGCGACTGCCTCGGGGCGGGCCTCGTCCAGCCCGGTCGCGTGCCGCGCGCGCACCTCGGCCAGATCGGCGCGGATCTCGTCCGGGTCGATCCGCGCCTCCTCACCGGCGTCGCCGCCGACGACGTCGGCGGGTTCGAGGAACAGCACGGGCGCGCCGTCGGCGACGGTGTCGCCGGGCGCGGCGGCGACACGCCGGACGATCCCGGACGCGCCGGCGCGGACGACGTGCTCCATCTTCATCGCCTCGAGGACGAGGACCGGCGCCCCGGCCCGTACCGCGTCCCCTTCGGCGACGTCCACGCTCACGACCGTGCCCTGCATGGGGGCGGCCACGGGGACCGTCCCGGCGGGCGCGTCCGCGTCCGCCCGCACGGCCACGGCCTCGGGCTCCGGCAGGGCCGCGACGATCCCGGGCAGGTGCTCGGTCAGGAAGCCGGTGTCGAACGCGGCGCCGGTGAAGGCGGGGTGCCGCAGGACGCCCTGGAGCAGCGGAACGTTGGTCTCGACCCCGGCGATCTCGAACTCCTCCAGCGCCCCGGCGACGCGCGCCACCGCGGCGGCGAAGTCCCCGGCGCGGCCGACGACCTTGGCCAGCAGCGGGTCGTAGCGCGCCCCGACCTCGTACCCGGCGTGCCCGTGGGTGTCGACCCGCACGCCCGGCCCGGCGGGCGGCGTGAACGCGGTCAGCGTCCCGGAGCGCGGCCGCGGCGTCCCGTCCGCGTCCACCCGCTCGGTGTTGACCCGCGCCTGCACCGCGCACGCCCGCGGGAACGGCGGCGGCCCGGCCAGGCCCACGTCCGCCAGCCGGGCGCCGTACGCGAGCCGGATCTGCGCGGTCACCAGGTCGATCCCGGTGACCTCCTCGGTCACGGTGTGCTCGACCTGGAGCCGGGGGTTCACCTCCAGGAACCAGAACTCCTCCCCCGCCACCAGGAACTCGACCGTGCCGAGGCCCTCGTACCGGACCCGCGTCCCGATCCGCACCGCCGCGTCGATCAGGGCCGCCCGCGTCTCCGCGGCGAGCGCGGGCGCGGGGGCGATCTCGATCAGCTTCTGGTGGCGGCGCTGGACGCTGCAGTCGCGGTCCCACAGGTGCGTGACGGTGCCCGTGCCGTCCCCGGCGATCTGCACCTCCACGTGCCGGGCGCGCGGTACGCGCCGCTCCACGTAGAGGCCGCCGTCGCCGAACGCGGCGAGCGCCTCGGAGCGGCACCGCTCGTACGCCTCGTCCAGCTCGGCGGGGGTCGCGGCGGCGCGCATGCCGCGCCCGCCGCCGCCCGCGACGGCCTTGATCATCACCGGCCCGTGCTCGGCGAGGAACGCGCGGGCCTCGGCGAGCGTCGCCGTCCCGGCCGTCCCGGGCGTCACCGGCACGCCGGCCTCGCGCGCCAGGGCCCGCGCCCGCGACTTGTCGCCGAACAGCTCCAGCAGCTCCGGGCGCGGCCCGACGAAGGTGATCCCGGCATCTGCGCAGCGGGCGGCGAACGCGGCGTTCTCGCTGAGGAACCCGTACCCGGGATGGATCGCGGTGGCGCCCGCGTCCTTGGCCGCGGCGAGGATCGCGTCACCGTCCAGGTAGCCCGCCACGCCCTCGCCGGGCAGCTCCCTCACCTGCGCGGCGCGGCGCAGGCCGGGGAACGGCGGGTCGTCGCGGGTCCGTACCGCGATCACCGGCAGGTCCAGCTCGCGCGCCGCCCGCAGGATCCGCAGCGCGATCTCGCCGCGGTTGGCCACCAGGATTCCCGACACCGGCCCTCCTCGCCTCGTCTCTCGCCCCATTCCCTACCATCCCGCCGCCTTCCCGGCGCGGACCGGGCCGGGAGGATAATGGCGGGGGCGGCTTGACAGCCGTCGCCGACACGTGAGGACATGCCTTAGCCGATCACCGGAGGGACACCGATGAGCACCGCGCGCCCCTCGACCCGCGACGCGCTGCTGGACGCCGCGGCCGAGCAGCTGGTCAGGCGCGGCTACCGGGGCGTGCGCATGCAGGACGTCGCCGCGGCCGCGGGCGTGAGCAGGCAGACGGTCTACAACGAGTTCGGCGACAAGTGGGGGCTCGCGCAGGCCGTGGTGCTGCGCGACAACGAGCGCTACCTGGACGACATCGACCGGATCCTGTCCGAGCACGACGACCTGTTCGCGGCGGTCGAGGCGGCGGTGCTGTTCACGCTGGAGACCTCCGCCGACGACCCGATCAAGAAGGTGGTGCTCACCGGCGCCGGCGGCGACGAGCTGCTCCCGCTGCTGACCACGCGGGCCGACCCGGTGCTGTTCACCGCCAGCGCCCGGCTCATCGAGCACGCGCTGGAGCAGTGGCCCCGGATGGAGCGCGCGGAGGTCAGCGAGATCGCCGACGCCGCGATCCGGCTGACGATGAGCAACATCATGCTGCCGTCCGAGCCGCCGGAGCGCGTCGCGCGGTTCATCGCGCGCATGGTCACCCGTTATCTGGGTGGCAGGGCCGGCGACGGCTGATACATTCGTCCTCACCTCGCGGCTGCTGAACCGGAGGCCCGTGGCGGGTTCCGCCCCGCCCTCTTCTCGCCATGCCCCTCAGCAGCCACGAAGGACTCTTCTTGAACCACGCACGCCAGGACCACCGGCTCGAACGCGTCGACGACCGCCGGCTCCGCCTTCCCAACCCGTACGACATCCCCGTCGAGATCTGCGCCGGTCCGGACGTCCCGCTCGAACCCGCCGCCGTGGACGAGGCGCTCGCCGTCCTGGAGACGGCCCGCACCCTGGAACGGCTCGCCGAGGCCGTCCGGCACGACGGCCCCGTACCCCGCGTCACCCGGGTCGCGCTCACCCCCGACTTCCACAAGGGCGCCGGCATCCCGATCGGCACCGTCATCGAGACCGAGGGCGCGCTGCTCCCCCAGGCCGTCGGCAACGACGTCAACTGCGGCATGCGGCTGGAGGTCACCTCGCTGGACGCCGCCGCCGTCCGGCCCCGCCTGGACGCCCTCGAACGCCGGCTCCGGCACCTGTTCTTCGAGGGCGGCCGACGGATCGCGCTCACTCCAGTACAGCGCGAGGCCCTCCTCCACGACGGCCTGCCGGGCCTGCTCCTCACCGGCGACACCGGCTGGGCCGGGATCTCGTCCACCGACGCCGACGACAGCGTCGACCGCATGCACCTGCCGGGCCTGCCGGTACGGACCGCCGAGGCGTTCGCCGACTGGGTCGGCAGCGCGGGCGGCGCGTCCGGGGGCGCCACCAGCGACGGGGTCATCGGCGGGATCGGCGGCGGCAACCACTTCGTCGAACTCCAGTACGTCGAGCGCGTCCACGACGCAGCGGCCGCCCACGCCTGGGGCCTGAAACCCGGCACGGTGGTGACGATGGCGCACAGCGGCTCGCTCGCGCTCGGCCACCAGGCCAACGGCACCGCACTGGACCGCCTCCGGTCCGGCTGGCCTACCGGCCTCCCCCGCCCGCGGAACGGGATCCTGCCGTTCCTCCTGGACGAGCGCTCCGCCGACGACCGCCGCCGCTACCTGGAGTCGTTCGGCAACGCCGCCAACTTCGCCACCGGCAACCGCTTCTTCCTGTCCCTGACGATGCGCGCCGGCCTCGCGGCCGAGTGCGGGCACCTAGACGCGCGCCTGCTGTACGACGCGCCGCACAACCTCTTCTGGCAGGACGGAAACCGAGTGGTGCACCGCAAGGGCGCCACCCCGGCCGGCGGCCACACCGAGAGCGGCCCGTACGCGATATGGGGCGAACCGGTCATCGTCCCCGGCTCGATGGGCGCGTCCAGCTTCGTCCTGCGCGGCCACGGCAACCCCCGCACCCTGTCCAGCGCCTGCCACGGCGCCGGCCGCCGCATCCCCCGCGGCACCTCCGCCCAGGCGAGCGACGCCGACCTCGACGCCTTCCTCCGCGAGTTCCGCGTGGTCACCCCCCTCGACCACCGCGACCCACTACTGGCGGGCCGCCCCGACGTCATGACCGCCTGGCGCCGCGACCTCAAACAAGAGGCCCCCTGGGCGTACAAGGACATCACCCCAGTGATCACCTCCCTGCACGCAGCCGACGTCGCCACCCCCGTCGCCGAACTCCGCCCCCTACTGACCGTCAAGGGCTGACCGCCCGATGTCCGGAGGGACTGTCTTAGAGATCGTGTGGGTGAGGTGGTGATCCGAAGGCAAGGGCCGATGCCCCGGCCGGGAAGGATCACAGGTGACCAACCACGACGAGCTGATCACCGCCTCACCCACAGATCTTCAGACACTCCACTTATGCCAGCCGTCGCGAACAGAAGTCCGGCTCCCGCCCCGATGCCGAGCCGGCGGCCCGACTGCACTAGTGCGGATGGGTGACCGTCGATGACGTCCGCAATCCCGCCTCGGACCTTCCAGGGTCTTGCGACAGCCAGCGGGCACCAATTGACTCTGGCCGAATGAGGGCTTCGGAAAGTGCACCTTAAGGCGGGATTTCGATTCCCTCAGGCTTGACGAGCTGACCGCGATGGGCCCCAGGCGATCAGTTGTCCGGGTTTTGTTGGCCGGTGGTGTGATGGTTGTGCGGCCCGTCCGGGGCACGCTGCAGCCTTGTCGATCCTGCTGTTTCTTTCAAGGGTTCCCGGGTGACCCGATCAGTTTCCCCACCGCTTGAGCAGTGCTCGCCGATCCGCGGGGCTTGGTCGCGGGAGGGTAGGCGCAGCGACCATACGCCCGCGGGATGAAGGCAGGCGCCGCATCGGCCGCCCCCGTTCGCCTCACTACACCGAGCGGGTTCCTGAACGGCCGAGAGCCTAATCGAAGGAACCGCTAGGCGATAGGGCCCTTTGGGCCTTGCGGCAAGGGTGCGCAATTTCGCGTATACCCAAGGGCGGCGCCTGCATGTAAGGGCCCCTTGGCGTCCGGGTCCGGCCACCACCGCAACAAGGCTGGCAGGCATATCTTTTCGCGTCATGCGACATCGCTAAATGACACTCCGAGTCAGACAGGCCTTGACATAGACCACCCGCCGGGTGATCTTGATGGCGATCACTATCTGACGAAGTGGCCTGACTGCATCGTGCAGCCGGGAAAGCGCATGTCCTTTCACGCCGACATGCCCAACTGCTCGCACACGCGGAAAGGAAAACCGCCGCCGTGAAATTGAGACGCTTTTGGCTGTCAGCAGCGACAGCCCTGACCGTGAGTTCGGTGCTCGCTCCTGTCGCGCACGCCGAGCCGGCACCCGCGGCCCCGGTCACCGCGCAGCCATCCGCCCCGGCGCCTCAGCTCCCGCTCCAAGCAGCCGCCGACGAGCGGCCCGCCGCCGCGGGTGACTGCTCCGCGGCCGACTTGGACCGGCTCGCCGCCCAAGGCCAGACCACGGCTGTGTGCACCACCACCAGCCCGGCCGCGACCCGGCCGACGGCCGCGGCCGTCCAGGCCCTGGCCGGCACCATCCCGCAGTGGTGTCTGGACGAGCCGGCCAGCGACGGCTGGTACCTGCTGCGCACCGAGGCCTGCAAGAACTCCACGGCGACCGTCACCGTGCGGCAGCGGGTGGCCAACCGATGGGTCACCGTCGGCGAGGTGGAGTTCAACGACCTGCACCACCTGGAGACCAACGCGACCAACACCGAGATGCTCTACACGCACCGGGCCATCCCGTTCCGCGTCGTCGGCGCCGCCGTCGTCAACCTGGGCGGCCGCTTCAGCTGCTCCAGCCGCTGCACGGTCACCGGCCAGCAGTACCCGCCACAGCCGCTGTACTCAGGCCAGGTCGTCGGCGGCGAAGCCACCATCACCAACACCGCCCCGGCCGTCGGCCGCCGCAACAGCAAGACCGGCACCGTGCACCTGACCGCCACCGCACCCGCCGCCCGACCGGCCCGCTCCTCCGAGACCTCACCGCGGGTGCGGTGCGACAACGCCATCCCCGGCTACCGGGTCGCCGGCTGCGTGTTCCCGAACTTCGTGCCGGCGATGCAGTACGCGCTGAACGGCCCCTTCCCCGAACTGGCCCGCCACATCCGCGACGCCCAGCAGTCGGGCCTGCCCGGCGCCTACCCCAACGGGCGGGTGCTGAACAGGACCACCCCGGCCAACGCCACCCAGAACCGCAACCGCTCCTGCCCCACCGGCCAGAACCCCTTCCCCCGGCCTCCCGGCAAGAGCTGCGACGAGTACCCGTTCGCCTCCACCCGCCAGGGCGCTTTCACCGCCAACCCCAATACTCCGCCGCGTCGGCTCCGGCGCACCTTCCCCTGGTGCCAGCTTCCCGCTTCCGTGCCCACCAACCGGACCGGCTCGCGCGGCTACAGCATCTGCATGATCGACGAAGACGACAACGAGGACGGCGGGGCGGCTCTGAACACCACCTTCTACCAGACCCAGCGCATCCTGCCGCCGGCCAGCGCACGCGGCACCGGCGATGCCTTCCGAGTGTGGATCACCTAGTCCGCCGCGTCGCCGCCGATTGAGGACCGGCCAAGACCCGCTTCCCGCACGCGCTGTGCATCCGCACCGGCCGGGAAGCATACGCTGGCGGCCGGGCGGAGCATCTGCTCCGCCCGGCCGCACGTGCCGAAGTGCCGGTGCACCATCAGCGAAGTGCTCGCGGCGGCGATGGCCTCCTCACCGGGCCCGGCCACCGGGAGCGCCCGCCACCCTCACCGCACGCCCCGATCATGGGACTGTCGATCGCCAGTCCGGTAGTCCACACCCTCCGGACCTGACCCGCAGAGGTGATGTGCATGCCCTCCCCACAGGAAGCCCACCGCGGCTATCGGGTGCAGATGCAGACCCGCCAGTGGCTGACCGTCGATGCGGTACTGGACAACGAGGCGGCGACGCAAGCCGTCCAAGGCGATCCCCGAGGCGTGGTCGAGTTCGCGAGAAGCATCCGCCGGGCGGGCTGGGACCAGATCCCCGATTGGCCGCGCGATGCGCGTGGATTCGAGACCTGGCCGGCGCCCGGACAGCAGAGCACGGTGACCTTGGACCGGGATCAGTGGGAGCTGGTGCTGTCGGCGCTGGAACAGTGGGCGAGCGTGGCCGAACAGGACCGCGCCGATCCAGAGGCCGCCGAGAACGCCCGCTTCAACCGGGCCATCGCGCACGTGATACGCGCTGAACTCGGCCGACAGGGCTGGGTACCGTCGACCGCTCGATGAGCCACGACCACGGCCTGAACCGGCACCGCTCCGGACGCGTTCGCCTGCCTGAGCCGCACCGGGTTGGGTGTGAAGTCTGGAGTGCCCCGGGTTCGGTGGTGTCGCGTTGCTGCGCTTCGACCAGCCGCAGGAAACACTCAGCTGCCTCCTCTGGACCGCCGCCCGCCCCCGGTGGCGTTCACCGCCGGCGCCGGCGGCCGCGACGATGAAACCCCGCCCCTCAACGGAGGAGGCGCGGGGTCTCAAGTACGGCCGGTGGCGGTGGGGCGGGCGTCGCACGGTGCCACCAGCTCACCGCCACATCCAGACCCAGAGCGGGCCAGGAGCCGGTGCGGTCTCACCCCACCGGGCCGTGGGTGCTGGGCTACCGAGCGCTGCACGTCCTGCCGGCGTAGGCCGCGTACGAGATGTGGGGCCACTTGCCGAGCCGGGTCACGCCGGGCGGCACGCACATGGTGTAGTCGCCGCTGCCCGATTCGACGTTGATGATGATGTCGGTGCGGGGCGGTGTGTCGCAGTGCCCGTACAGGGCGTTGAGGTTGCTGTCGATGTGGAAGCCGCATCGGAACTGCGCGGCGGCTCGCTGCTCGTCCGCGACCGCGACGCCGGCGGTGGCTCCGGCGGACAGCAGCCCTGCCGTGGCCAGCGCGGCCACTGCGGTCACTCGCTTGAAGGGCACGGTCTTCATCGTTCTCCTTCGCCTGACGATCCTTCGGGGCTTTCCCGAACCGGGTGATCGCCTGAGTCAACCCGTGGGCGCATTCACCGCTGCTTCAGATGGGCTTCATGCCAGGCCAGGGCCAAGCCCGCTTGCCCTTGGCAGCGGCATCAAGCACGGCGCATGCATGCGCGAGACGGAGAGCGGCGCGAAAACCACCGCGCTGGCGCCGACCGTCAGGAGGTCAGGAGACCTGGGACCTCGATGCCAGGGCCTCGCAGGGCGGTGGATCGACCGATCTAGGGTGCGGGTGATCCTCGTTGACGCTGGCGCCCTCGTCCACCATGCGGCGAGCCCACTCCCGTTACACCTCCCCTGCACGGACGTAGTTTTCGGCAGGCACAGGGGTCAGGTGCTGAGGCGGCGGACGACCACGCCGTACACCAGATTCCCGGGGAGGTAGCCGAGGCGGCGGGAGCTGAGGCCGCGGGGATTGTCGCCCGCGACGATGAACATTCCGGGCGGTACGGTCGCGCCGTCCCGGGCCAGGTCGGGCGGCAGCAGTTCCGGCCGGACGGGCTCGCCCGGCCGCGCCGCGATCCGCTTCACCATCAGCGTCCGCCGGTCCCTGCGCACCCGTGCTCCCGGCCGTACGCGGGGGCTGCTCGCGACCACCACCTGCCCGGTATGGAGGGCGCGCGGCCGGCGGCGCCGTACGAGCAGGCGGTCGCCGTCCGCGAACGTGGGTTCCATGCTGTCGCCGTCCACCCGCACGACCAGGTAGAGGCGGCTTTGCAGCAGAGCCGCGAGCGCCCCGGCGAGCGGAAGCCCGCCGGCCAGCGCGGCCCAGAGGGCGGCCGATGTCATGGCGGCCGTCCCGCGGGTTCCGGTGGCGGGCCGGCGCCGTCGAAGCCGGCCGCCTGGAGGCGGAACAGCCGCGCGTACCGGCCCCCGGCGGCCATCAGCTCGTCGTGGCTCCCGGACTCGGCGATCACCCCGTCGTCCAGTACCACGATCACGTCGGCATCGCGGACGGTGTTCAGCCGGTGCGAGATCAGCAGGCTGGTCCGCCCCGCGCGGTGGTCCCGCACGGCCGCGTGCACCGCCGCCTCGGCGGCCGCGTCCAGGACCGAGCTGGGCTCGTCCAGGATCATCAGGTCGCGGTCGCCGCGCATGAACGCGCGGGCCAGCGCGACCCGCTGCCACTGGCCGCCCGACAGCACCACTCCGTCCCCCGTACCGCCGAAGAACATCCTGGTCAGGAGCGTGTCGTAGCCTTCGGGCAGATCCCGCAGCAGGCCGTCCACCCCGGCCCGCCGGGCGGCCGCCCGGATCCGGTGCAGATCGCCCATCGCGGTGACGTCGCCGACCCCCACGTTCTCGGCGGCCGAGAGGTCGTAGTTGGCGTGGTCCTGGAACACCGCGCTGATCCGCTCTCGCAGCTCGGCCGGGTCCATCTCGCGCAGGTCCGTCCCGTCCCACCGGATCGCGCCGCGGGTCGGGTCGTAGAAGCGGCACAGCAGCTTCACCAGGGTGCTCTTGCCGGCGCCGTTCGCTCCCACCAGCGCCACCGACCCGCGGTACGGGAGGAACGCGTCCACGCCGCGCAGGATCCACGGGTGGCCGTCGGAGTAGCGGAACCAGACGCCGTCCAGCTCGATCCCGTGCCGCAGCGGCGGCGCCGGGCGCGGCCGGGCGGGCACGGGCAGATCGGGCCCGGCCCGGACGACCTCCGCGTAGTGGTCCATGCGCAGCAGCTGCTCGTGCACGCGGGCGAACGACACCAGCAGGGCGTTGAGCCCCACCTGGACGCCGGTCAGCGCGCCGACGAACAGGGTGACGTCCCCGACGGTGATCTCGCCGCGGCGTGCCGCCGCCACCGCCCAGGCGAGTCCGATGCCGGCCACCAGCGCGCCCAGCAGCGCCAGGCCCGCCTCGGCGGCCAGCTCGCGCCGGTCCAGCGCCCGCCGGGCCGCGTCGGCCGTCCGGCGGTCGGCGAGCAGGCGGGTGCGCAGGAAGCCCGCCATGCCGAACAGCCGGATCTCCTTGGCCGCCCCGACGCCGGTCAGCAGGTCGGCGTGCATCATCTCGCGGCGCTCGACCGGCCCCAGCCTCCAGGTCAGCCCGGCGCGCCCGCGCGACAGCCGCAGCTGCGCGATCAGCATGGGCACGGAGGAGACCAGCACGATCGCGGTCATCGCCGGGCTGATCACGATCAGCGAGACCGTCAGCCCGGCGGTGGTCAGCGCACCGCGGCCCGCGGCGAACACCCCGCTGAGCAGCGAGTTGCAGACGACCGTCGCCTGCTGGGCCAGGCGCAGCCGGTCCAGGAACACCGGGTCCTCGAACCGGCCGAGGCCCGTGAACCGCCCGGTCGCGGCGAAGAGCCGCTCGGTCGCCAGCAGCCCGGTCGCACGCCCGATCTCAGCACCCAGGTACTGGGAGTACTGCGGCAGGACGGCCAGGACCAGCCCGGTCGCGGCGAGCATGGCGGCCGCGCGGAAGGCGTCCGCCGCCGTACCGTTCCGGGCCAGGGTGTCCACCAGGAGTTTGGTGGCCCAGATCGTCACGACCGGCACGGCGGCCTCGGCGACCATGAGCAGCAGGTACCGCACGGTCCTCAGCGGCGCGGCCTTCGCGATGACCGCCGCGGCCTCGCGGGCGGCACGTGGCGAGAGCCGCTCCGCGGTCACGGGGCCGATGCGGTACGGGAGAGGGCGCCGTCCAGGTCGGCGAACCGTATCCCGGCGGCGGCCACCACCCCGCCGGCGTCCACGACGTAGAGGGCGGGGTAGCTGGACGCCTCGAAGGCGCGGAGGACCGGCCCGCCGTCCCGTTCCACCAGCACCCGCGCCACCCCGGACAGCCGCTCGACGTAGTCCTCGGCGTGCTCTCCGTCGACGGTCGCGACCACCGCGACGACCCGGTCGGGGTCGCCGACCGCGTCCCGCGCGCGCTCGGCGAACTCGGGGAGCAGGTCCTGGCACGGCCAGCAGCCCGTCATGAAGACGCCGACCAGCGTCCCGTCGCCGAAGGTCTCCCGCCCGAACGGCCGTCCCTCGGTGGTTGACGCGGCGAAGTCGCCGACCGTACGGCCGGGCGCGAGCAGCCGCGGCCGCGCGGAATCGCCGCCGCCGTGGTCGTGGGGCTCCCCGCCCTGCTGCCGCAGCCTGCGCACGACGCCGAACGTCAGCAGGAGGTTCACCAGGCACAGCACGCCGATCAGGACGACGGCGGCGGAGAGGTAGGGCATCAGCTCGCTCCTCGGTCGACAGGCCCGGCGAAGAGCCCGATGATCTCGTCGGAATGGACGACCAGCAGGGCCGCGGCCGCGCCCGCGGCCAGCGCCACCGCCGCGCCCGCGGGGTGGCCCGTCCCGGTGGCGCCGCTCGCGGCCCCGGCCGCCGCCACCGCGGCCAGCCCCGCGTTCCGTACCAGGTGCCGGAGTCCGACGGGCGTGTCGGACCGGCCGAAACAGCGGCATGACGATCCGGCCGGCGCGGTGGCGACGAAGACCGCGAAGCCCGACAGGAGCACCGCCGCGGCGGCGAACCCGAACGGGACCGTGGCCGGGACCGCCAGCAGTACGGGGATCAGCGCCTCCGCTCCCACGACGGCCGCCGCGAGCGGGCGGGCGAACCTCGCGGTGAGGGGTGCCCGCCGCAGCGTGCCGGTGAACGGGCCGAACCCCGCGCCCGGCAGCTTCGAGACCGCCGCGAAGAGGAGGACGAGCCCGATCAGGGCACGGCATGCGAGAACGAGGTAGTCCATCCGCGTTCCCCGTCCACGGCGCCCGCGTCAGCAGGAGCCGCAGGAGCATTCCTTGAAGTAGATGGTCGACCAGCAGTCACACTGCGTGTACAGCTTGGCGCGCTGGGCCGCGCACTGCTCGCACCACCGGTACGGCATGCAGTTGGAGGCGTGGCACTCCGAGCAGCCGATGGCGGACGCCTCCACCTCCGGCGCAACGGTCGACAGCAGCCGGTCAGCGGTGCGCTCGATCAGACGCGTCATCGTCGTCCCTTCCGTTCGCGGGGCCTACGAACCGAGTATCCGGAGCGGCCACCGGGACGTCATTGGCAGCGCGCGCCGGGTATGTGTCCGTCCGCGCACGCGTCCGGTACGCGCCGGGTGAGATGCCGTAGGTCGCGCGGAAGAGCTTGCCGAAGTGGGCGCGGTCGGGGAAGCCCCAGCGCGCGGCGACCAGGTGCACCGGCCGCCCGCGGAGCGCGGGATCGGTGAGGTCGCGGCGGCAGCGTTCGAGTCGCCGGTACCGGATCCAGGCCGCGACGCTGGTGCCGCCGCCGTCCTCGAAGAGCTTGTGCAGGGAACGCACGGAGATCTGGTGGGCGTCGGCGATCAGCTGCGGCGCCAGCTCCGGATCGGCCAGCCGCCGCTCGATGAAGTCGTGCACGCGGGCCAGCAGCGCGCCCCGCCCGGACCCGTGCGGCGGCGTGCGCTCCCCCGCCATCTCCCTGGCGCACAGCGCGCCGATCAGATCCAGGACGACCCGCGCCATCATGCCGCGCTCGGCCGGAGTGCATCCGGGCGCGTACCGCAGCAGGTCCGTCAGATGGCGGGCCAGCAGCGCCCCGGCGGCGTCCCGGACGCTGATCGGGACGGAGACCAGCCGGTCGGGCGGGCCGTACGGCAGTGGCGGCAGCTCCGAGCGCGGGAACAGGACCACGACGGTGGTGCACAGCCGGCCGCGCCCGGCCGACTGCCCGGCGGTGAAGGGCCGCGAGCTGTCGCGCAGCAGCATCTCGCCGGGGCCCACCCGTACCCGCCGCCCGTCCTGGACGTTGCTCAGCGAACCGGCGCGGACCAGGTCGAGCTGGTATGCCTGCGGGTCGCGGCGCCGGATCAGCCGCCGGGGACGGGCCACGCACAGCGGCGAACAGCGCATCTCCCCGACCATGACCGCGCCCAGCGTCAGCAGCGTCAGCTCACCGTGGAAGCCGTCACGCCCCGGGCTGTCGATGTCGGCCTCGAGCGGGAAGCCCGCACGGGCGACCATCGTCCGCCAGTACGCGAGCCGCTCGACCGGGGGCACGGCGCGGGTGTCGATCCGGAGCCGATGCCCGGCCGCGCCGCCCCACATTCCGCCCTCCGAAGCGCCACGGCGGGTCCCGGACCGATCCGCGGACCCGCGTCCACGACATTGATCACCTTCTCCCGAGTATCGGCGGGGGTCCCGCGCGGCGACAGGGCCCTTCGGTCCCGGGAAGAGACGGCACGGCAGGACGCGTCCGGCAACGGCGACCTCGTAGCTGAGACGGCCGGGCCGGGCGACGCGAAGGTGCGCTCGGGTCGTCGACGGGGAGGCCGGGCCGCCCCGCGTCCGACGACCTGCGCAGCTCGGGAGATCCGGGGCGAGCGATCAGGCTCTGCGTCGCCGGTCGGCTCAGGTCAGATACGTGCGGGCGGCGGCAACGAGGCGACCGTTGGCGTCCCGGGCGGCTTGGAGCAGGGTGTCGAGCGTCGCCCGGTCGGGCGCATCCCGCAGGAGGTAGGTCGCCTTGGCCGCGGCACGTGCCGGCTCGGTGAGCTCAGGGGCCAGGAGGGACAAGGTCGTCATCGGCCCGGTGATCGCCGAACGGGTGATGCGGGCGGCGGCGCGGGCTTCGGCGATCTCTTCGGTGGGAGCGGCGTTGAGGCGCAGGTCCTCGCACCGCCATATCGCCTGCCGGTGGTCGGCCAGGGCGCTGGAGTTGGCGACCTGGGCCTCCCACGTGCGGCCGCCCGGTCGTCCTGGCGGGCCGTACGGCTGACACGAGCCTGGAGCAACCCGGTCGTCAGGCCGCCCGCCAACGTTCCGATCACTGCGATGACGCTCGCCCACATCACGATCTCCTCCCAGAGGAAGTGCCGAAAGGCGACAGCTCCGAAACTGTAGGTGACCGGCGGGCCGCCGGTCGAGGTGGAGCTGCGCAGGCGGATCTCGTTGCGCAAGCAGGCCGTTCCCGTCTCGCCGGCGAAGCAGGGCATCAGTGGTGCCATGATGATCGCCATCGCGCCTTCCTACCAGTGGAACGCCTGGCCGGCTGAGGATGTCGCTCCACCCGACACGGACCGAAGGAGAGCACATACGTGGAAGACCAGACGCAGCAGGAACAGGCGAGCCCCGCGGTGCGGAAGCGCGTCCAGGACAGCTTCGACCGCCAGGGCCTCATGGCGCACCTCGGTGCGCGTATCGCCCACATCGGCCCCGGCCGCGTCCGCATCGTGCTCCCGGCTCGACCCGAGGTCACCCAGCAGCACGGCTACGTCCACGCGGGCGCCACGAGTGCCATC
Source organism: Spirillospora sp. NPDC029432 (assembly GCF_040703975.1). NCBI lineage: Bacteria > Bacillati > Actinomycetota > Actinomycetes > Streptosporangiales > Thermomonosporaceae > Spirillospora > Spirillospora sp. NPDC029432. The sequence goes on along the minus strand of NZ_JBEZWH010000044.1, from coordinate 39,972 downwards.
GCCGACAGTGCCGGCGGCTACGCCGCGCTCACGCTGTTCGACGAGGACAGCGATGTCCTCACCGTCGAGTACAAGATCAACCTGCTCGCCCCCGCCGCCGGTGACTACCTGGAGGCGATCGGCACCGTCCTGAAATCCGGACGCACCCTGACCGTCTGCGAGCTGGAGGTGTACGGCGTCTGGAAGGGCGGCGAACGCAAGTTCGTGGCCAACGGCCAGCAGACCTTGATCCGCATGAACAAGCCCACGCAGTGAGCCTGTAGCCGATCCTGCCGCCCTGGATGACAGGGTGGGAGCGGCCGTGGTGCTCCTTCCCGCCGCGTTCGACCGTCCCCAGGGCCTGACCGGTCGACCAGGCGATGGTGCTCTCGTGTGGTCCGCTCAGCCGTCGCTGGTGCCGGGACGCCCGCCACACATCGGCCTTCCCTTGGGGTCTCCCTGCCTATGGCCGCCTGTCTTGTGGTCGAGTGGGCTGTGATGCGGGAAGCGGGAGGGCCAGGCCGGCCTTGATGGTGTCGAAGACGACCAGGGTCTCGTAACGTCTGATGTTGTCGTCGGCCTTGAACAGGCGGTCGCCGAGCCGGCCGCAGTCGCGCATGCTTCGTGCGGCCAATACGACGACGTAGTCCCACGGCCCCGCGACCCGGTAGCACTGCTGGACCTGCGGGTGCGAGCGCGTCCGTTCGGCGAAGGCGCGGTGGTGCTCGAACGATTCCTGGTCGAGGGTCACCAGGACCGCGGCCAGAACGGTGGGGCCGAAGCGGTGCGGGTCGAGGACGGCGACCTGCCTGCTGATGAGGCCGTCCTTGCGGTAGCGGGCGATCCGTCGCTGGACGGCGCTCGGTGAGAGCCCGACCTGTTCGCCGAAGTCGTGCAGGGTGCGTCCGGCGTCGTGCTGGAGCAGGTCCAAGAGTTGGACGTCGATTTCGTCCAGGCGCGGCGGCGGCGATTCGGGCATGCAAGATTATTGCGTCGCGGCGGGATAATTCTCAATCGCTTCGATCGGGAGTTCGAATAGCGTCGGCCGGGTCCGGAAGCCCCGAGGAGAGGCGACGCGCATGGACCTGGACGTGACACGGATCGAGAAGGCCGTACAGGTGATCGATCCGGTGTTCCTCAACACCCCGCAGTACCTCGACGAGCAGCTGTGCCGGGCGCTGGGCGGCCGCGCGGTGACGGTGAAGGTGGAGACGGCCAATCCGGTGCGCAGTTTCAAGGGCCGGGGCGCCGATCTGATGCTGAGCACGCTCGCCCCGGGCACGCCGGTGGTGTGCGCCAGTTCGGGCAACTTCGGGCAGGCCGTCGCCTATGCGGGACGGGCCCGCGGGATGCCGGTCGAGGTGTTCGTGCCCGAGACGGTCAATCCCGGCAAGCGGGAGCGGATGGAGACCTTCGGCGCCCGGGTCATCACCGCGGGGACGGATGGCACGTCCGCGCGAGAGGCCGCGGCCGCCCACGCCGAACGCCATCCTGACCGCGTCTACCTTCAGGACGGTCTGCAGGCGGCGATCGCCGAGGGCGCCGGGACGATCGGAGTCGAGCTGGCCCGCGGCGCACCGGGTGGTGCGGGCTTCGACGCGGTCGTGCTGCCGGTCGGCGACGGCGCGCTGATCAACGGCGTGGCGCGCTGGATGAAGGAGTACGCCCCCGGCACCCGGATCGTGGGGGTCAACGCCGAAGGCGCCCCCTCGATGCGGGAAAGCCTGCGCGCCGGCCGCGCGGTCCGCATCGACCGCGCCCGCACCTTCGCCGACGGGATCGCAGTGCTCGGTCCGCTGGATGCCTCGGTACGGCGGGCCCGCACCCTGGTGGACGAGATCGTCCTGGTGTCCGACGAGGCCATCGCCGCCGCCATGGAGCTGGCGGCGCGCACGCTCGGGATCGTCCTGGAGCCGGCGGGGGCGGCGGGCCTGGCGGCGATCGCCGAGGGCGCGGTCCACGGCGATCGGTTGGCGACGGTGCTGACCGGCGCCAACCCGCGTCCTGAACAGGTCCGGGAACTGGCGGCCCGGCTGGCACGACCCGCCCGCAACGCGCCGCCTCCCGTCAGACACCCGGACCTTGGGGCATCGGGCCTCGCAGAACGTACAACCTTCCAGACTGAGGAGAAGGCATGAGTGAGGTCTCTGCAATGAAGCGGCCGCCGGAGCTGGACTGGCCGGCGATGACGGACGAGGAGTTGCTCGCCTACCGCGAGGCGGAGAACCGCTTCCGGGCGTCCAGCGCGGCACGGGCGCTCCTCGGGAAACCCGATTCCGGCGCCACGATCGATTGGCGGCAGGTGGTGCGGCCCGGCCGGACGCCGCGCGCGACGGCGACGGCACCGACCGGGCCGAGCTGCCACTCGTGCTCCACGTCCACGGAGGCAGTTTCGTGGGCACGGCGGTGCAATGTGACTGGGCCAACAGCCATCTCGCCGCCCACCTGCCCGCAGTCGTCGTCTCGGTCGAGCACCGCCTCCTCGGCCCGGAGACTCCGCTGTCGGATGCCGTCGACGACGGCTGGGACGTGCTCCAGCACGTGGTGCGGCACGCCTCGCAGTGGGGCGTCGACCCGGCGCGCACGGCCGTGTTCGGCGAGAGCTGCGGCGCGTTGATCAGTGCCCTGGCGGCGATCCGGGCCTGAGAGGCCGGCCTGATGCTCAAGGCGCAGGTGCTGGCTAATCCCGCGGTCGATGTGACCGAGACGATGTTCGACTACGCCTCGATCGCCGAGTACGGGTACAGCCCAACGCGGGCCGTGCTTCAACTGCGGGCGTTCCAGCGGCTCTCCATCCCGCCAAGAACCGACGCTCGTGCGCTCTCGCCGCTGTACGCCGACGACCTGAGCGGGCTGGCCCCGGCTCTGGAGGTGGTGCCGACCCAGGACGCGGTAGCCGATCATGGCCGCCGCTACGCCGAGCGGCTGCAGGCGGCCGGGACACCGGCACGGCTCACCGAGTACCCCGGAGCGCGGCACGCGTTCCTCACCCTGCCGGGCGTGGAACAGCAGGCCGAGGCCGCGCGGGCGGAAATCCTCGGTTTCCTTCGAGCCTCCCTCGCCGCGCGGCCGGAAAGGGAAAGCACTCCAGCGCCACGCCTGGCGGCGGCCCCTGGGTGTCGCGGAGCGAGGGACGGGATTGGCTCCTTCACCACGGGCATATCTCGCGGTGTCAGGGCCGGGGGGAGGATGTGTCGGCACCATGTCAGAGCGCATCGTGCGTGGCGCCCGGGACGTGATCCGCGGGCTGCGCCAGCTGGCGGAGCGGACGCCGCCGCAGCGGGATCGCTGGGTCGATCTGCTCCGTGCGGCCGCGATCGTACTGGTGGTGACCGGCCATTGGCTCGCCACCGTGGTGACCTATGGCGAAGGTGGCCTTGCCGGCCGCCATGTGCTGGCGGTCCTGCCGTGGACGCAAGGGCTGTCGTGGCTGTTTCAGGTCATGCCGGTGTTCTTCCTGGTCGGCGGTTTCTCCAATGCCGCCTCCCTGAGGTCGTCGATGGCACGCGGTGTCCACTGGCGGGAATGGCTGGCCGGCCGCGCCGACCGGTTGCTGCGCCCGACGACGACGTTCCTCTTCGTGATCGCAATGTCGGCCGCTCTCGCCCGTGCCCTGGGCGCCGAGCCCGACGTCATCGGGAGGGCGGTCTGGCTGGTCACGATCCCGCTGTGGTTTCTCGCCGCATATTTCGCAGTGGTGGTGCTCACTCCAGCGATGTACGTATTGCACCGCCGGTGGGGTCTTGCGGTCCCCCTAGTTCTGGCCCTGCTGGTCGGCGCGGGCGACGTTGCGCACCTGGGCTACGGGACGGACCATGGCGGCGTGGCCAACTTCCTCCTGGCATGGTTGGCCGTTCATCAGATCGGATTCTCCTGGCAGGACGGACGGCTGCCGGCGCGGTGGCAGGTGGCCCTGCCGCTGGCCGCGTTCGGAGCCGGGTGCCTGGTGTTCCTCACGGCGGCCGGGCCGTATCCGGTGAGCATGGTCGCCGTTCCGGGAGCACAGGTGCAGAACACCTCCCCGCCGACGGTCGCCCTGCTGTCCCTGGCGATCGTGCAGACCGCCCTGGTGCTGCTGTTGCACGGCCCGGCCAACCGGTGGTTGCGGCGGACCCGCCCGTGGATGGCGGTGGTAGGGCTCAACGCCGTGATCTTGACCGCGTTCTTGTGGCACATGACGGCGGTGGCGGTGGCCGCCGTCGCGCTCTATCCGACCGGGATATTCCCGCAGCCGCGGGTCGGCTCCTCCCAATGGCTGCTGCTGCGGGTTCCGTGGCTGGCTTGCCTGGCGTTCGTGCTGGCCTTGCTGGTGGCGCTGTTCGGACGGTCGGAGTGGCGTGGCAGAACGCGTCCCGGTCGAGGCCCGGCCGGTGCGGGCACGGACCGAAGACCGATCGTCCGGCCAGGGGCCTCCACCGCGCTGACCATTGCCGGGCTGGCCGGGGCGCAACTGGGACTTGTCGGTGTGGCGCTGGCGGGTCCGGAATATCGTGCTCCGGCGGGGCTCCCCCCAGAAGTGCTGCTGGCCTATTTCGCCGGTGCGGTCACTTTGCGCCTGATCCAGCGGCGAGCGGCAGGCACCTGACCGGGTGGGTCGCGTGCCGTGCCCGGGACCCTGCGTCATAGACGTACGAATCGTACTGCCGACCGCCGGCGGACGCTGTCCTGCTCCGGCCTCGCCGAAGATCGTGACGGCGGGATCACCCGGCGTAAGATCTGGCCGTGGGGCGCTTCGACGGGCAGACCGAGATCGTCGGCCGGGACGCCGAACTCGAGTCGCTGTCGTCCTTCCTGGATTCGCCACGGGTCGCGTTCCTACTCGAAGGGGACGCGGGGATCGGCAAGAGCACCCTGTGGCGTGCCGGGGTGGCGATGGCACGGGCCCGCGGCCATCGAGTCCTGACCTGTTCGCCCGCCGAGGCGGAAGCCGGTTTCGCTTACTGTGCCCTGGCGGACCTCCTGGATCCGGTGCCGGACTCGACGCTGGCCGTGCTGCCCGGGCCGCAACGCCGCGTCCTCGAATTCGCCTTGCTGCGCGCCGAAGCGGATGGTCCGGTGGACGAGCGGGCGATCGCGGTCGCGTTCTTGTCCGTCCTGCGCCTGCTCGCTCGCTCGGATCCCGTCATGGTGGCGGTCGATGACGCCCACTGGCTGGACGCCCCAAGCGCACGGGTGCTGATGTGGGCGTTGAGGCGCGTGGACGAGGAGCCCGTACGTGTTCTCCTCTGCGCGCGTTCCGACGTTCCCGCACGGCTCGGATCCGACTTGGAACAGGGCGTCGGCGTCTCGCGGATGCGGCGGCTCCGGCTCGAACAGATCGACCTCGCGTCCCTTCGACGGCTGCTGATGATCAACCTGGGTGCGGTACCGCCACCGAGGGTCCTGGCGCGGGTCCGGCACGCCGCCGCCGGGAACCTGCTGCACGCGCTGGAGATCGCGCGTGCGCTCAACGCCCGCGACGAACCGCCCGCGCCGGGTGAACCGCTGCCGGTTCCCGCGTCCTTGAGGGAACTGGTCGGGTGGCGCGTGGCCGAACTGCCGGCGGCGACGCGGGAGGCGCTGCTGGCCGCGTCCGCGCTCGCCGGCCCGACGCCCGAACTGCTCCAGGGCATGGACCGGCGACGCCGGGTGACGCGGGTGCTCGCCCCGGCGGAAGAGGCCGGCCTGATCACCCTGGACGGCGATCGCCTCCTTTTCACCCATCCGCTCATCGCCTCCGCGGTGTACGCCGAGGCGGCTCCGAGCCGGCGGCGTGCGCTGCACGGACGGCTGGCGCGGCTCGTGGTCAACACCGAGGAGCGCGCCCGGCACCTGGCACTGGCGTCCGAGGGCCCGAGCGAGTCCGTCGCCGCGGCGCTCGATGGCGCCGCGACCGCCGCGATGGTCCGCGGGGCACCGGACGCGGCCGCCGAGTTATGCGAGTTGGCCGCCGAGGCGACGCCGCGGGACCGCCCGGACGCGAGGTGCCGACGGCTCGCCCATGCGGCCGAACACCATTTCATGGTCGGTGGGCGCCGCCGTGCGCGGCGGCTCCTCGAACGGATACTGCCCGAGTGCCGTCCCGGCCGGGAACGCGCCCGCGTGCTGCGGCTGCTCGGCGAGCTTCGCTTTCACGACGACAGCTTCCCGGAGGCCGCCCGCCTGCTGCGCCGGGCCCGGGCCGAGGCCGGTGACGACCTGGCCGCGCTGGCCGCCATCGAGTGCGATCTCACCTATGTCACGCACACCCATGAGGGGGTTTCGGTCGCCGCCGCACATGCCCGGGCCGCGCTCGACGCCGCGGAAGAGCTCGGCGAACCCGGTCTGCTCGCCGAGGCGCTCGCGGTCGCCACCGTCGTCGGCTTCATGCGGGGAAAGGGGGTCGACGACGCTGCACTGCGACGTGCGCTCGCCCTGGAGGACGTGCGCCGCCGGGTCCCGGCACCGATGCGTCCCAGCGTGATCCACGCGTGCCTCATGTTCTGGACCGGACGGCCCGAGCCCGCCCGGGCCACGCTGGACAAGCTGGGCGCACAACTCGCTGAGCTGGGGGACGAGACCGCCCAGCCGATCCTCGCGTTCATCCTCGCCCCCGATGCCTGTGCGCGGGGAGCCATCGCCGAGGCCGAGCGTCACGCGCGGGAGGGCATGGAGGCCGCCGACCGCGTCGGCACCGACATCCTCCGTGCCCACGCGCTCACCGCGCGGGCCGTCACCGACGCCTACGCCGGACGGCTGGACACGGCCCGGCAGGCCGCGGAACAGGCGACGTCGCTGTTCTTGCGGGTCGGCTGCCTGCGCTGGGCGACGGTGCCGGTGTGGGCGCTCGGTTTCACGCACCTGTCCGCCGATGACGCGCCGGCGGCCGCGCGGCTGCTGGAGCCCCTGGTCGGATCGCTGGCCGGAACCGGGATCGACGAGCCCGCCGCGGTCTGGTTCGTCCCGGACGCGGTGGAGGCGCTGATCGCGACCGGTGACCTGGAGACCGCCGACGCGACCCTGCGCTGGTTCGACCGGGGCGACACCGCCCAGGTCCAGCCGTGGGTGTCGGCGACCGGGCGCCGCTGCCGCGGGCTGCTCCTGGCCGCGCGCGGCGACGTGGACGGCGCCTTGCGGGAGCTGGAGCGGGCGCTCCTCGCGCACGAGCCCCTCCCGCATCCGGTCGAGAACGCCCGTACGCTGCTCGCGCTGGGCCGCCTCCAGCGCCGCGCCAACCGGCGACGTACCGCACGGGAGACGCTGGAACGCGCACTGGCGATCTTCGAGGAGGTCGGCGCGGCCCGGTGGGCCGAGCAGACCCGCGCCGAGCTGACCCGCCTCGGCCTGCGCCGTCCGGCCGGCTCCGGCCTGACCCCGCGCGAGGAACAGGTGGCCAGGCGTGCCGCCGGCGGTGCGACCAATCGCGAGATCGCCGCCGATCTGTCCATCAGCGCCAAGACGGTGGAGGCGAACCTCGCCCGCGCCTACCGCAAGCTCGGCATCCACTCCCGCGCCGAACTCGGCGCGCTGCTCGGCGCGCGGCGCGAAACGTAGGGAAACACCTGACGTACCGGTCCGCCCCCGGCCTTACCTTCCAGGAGACGGGCCCGCCGCTTCGGCTGTGCACGGCCGCGCGCCATATCGGGGGGCAGTGGGGCGGTGACCGCTCGGCGACGGGATCGGACGAGAGGGCGCATCGGCGAAAAGGGGGCTGCGCCGTGTTCCTGACGAGTTCGCGCAGGGGTGTGCCGGCGGTGCTGGTCGCGTGCACGCTGGTCGTCTCCGGATGCGGGATCGTCGGTGCGCGTGATCGCGCCGGCGATGATCCCGCGCAGCTGGTCCGGCGGCTGCGGTCCGGCACGTTCGGCACCGAGCAGGTGGACGTGGTCGTCGGCGTGCTGCGCCGCACCGGCGTCGGGGTGTACGACGACTTCGGCACCACCGGGGGGCCGCCCATCCGGCTGACCGAATGGCAGGCCCGCAACCTGGCGGCCGAGGCCGCCGGCGGTGGCGGGCGGACCGGCGCGGAGATCAACGCCGAGTTCCCCACCGCGGTCGGCATGCCGCCGATCGGGTTCGTGGTGAACGCCTGGCTGATCACGCATCGCAGCGAGGCCGCGCGTTTCGCGCGGGCGCTGCTCGGCGAGCACGACTGGCGGCACCCGGAGAGGATCGTGTATCCGCGGCTGGTCTTCACCCTCTTCCTGGCCGAGGCGGCCAAGGGCGCCGGCCAGGCCGCGTCCACCGCCCCGGGACAGCCCCCGCCGACCACCGGTCCGACGACACCGACGCGGCCGATGCCCTCCCCTCCGGCGACGAGCACTCCCGCACCACGGTCCGTACCGCCGACGAACCTGCCGACGACGCCGGCTCCGACCGTGCCCGGGGAGACACCCGGCCCGAGCGGGCGAACGGCCGCCGGAACGGTCCGGCTGGACGACGGGACGGCGCGGACGGTGGCCTGGCAGGGGCAGCGCGCGAACCTCTGCGCGGGCATCGCCGACTTCGTGTCCGAAGGGCTGAACAGCCTCGCCAGGTTCTTGAAGGTCGACGCGAGCGGCGGCGGCGCGTTCGTCCGGTTCCTCGCCTCGATCTGGAACGCCGTCGTCGATCTGGCGGCGGCCGTCGTGAAGGGGCTGATCAGAGCGGCGACCGCGCCGGTCGTCGACGCGATCGGCGGGGTCCTGACCGCGATCGGGTTCGCCTACCAGCTGTCCACCCTGGTCAAGGAATGGAACGTCCGCATCGAACCGGTCCCGTCCCGCAACGCCTTCGGCATCGGCGCGCCCAACACCGGCCGGTTCAAGCTCACGGTCGGCAACGACCGCTTCGAAATGCCCACCGACCTGGAGACCTGCGCCCAGAGCGCGGGCCTGGACCTGGTCGGCGCCGGAGCGCCCGGCAGCACGGTCACCTGGACCACCGCCAACGGCGGACGTCCCGACCTGGCCACCAAGACCCGGGCGGACGAGACCATCGGCAAGGACCGGACCGCCTACCTGACCTACAACACCGGAACCGAGACGGCGGCCGACGCCCAGGGAACCGAGCAGAGCGGCCTGCTGGAAGTCCGAGCCATGATCCGCCGTGGGCAGATCGAACGGTTCCGCCGATTCATCGTGGAACGACTCCTCAAATCCCTGGACGCCCTCCCCGAGGCGGTCAGGAACTTCGTCCGCGACACCCTCGCCCGGCCCGCCGTCGACGCCGCTACCGACAACCTCGCCAAACACCTCGACGTCAAGGGCTACGGCGTGGTCAGCATCAGCTACCACGTTCCCGAACAGCCGACCCCGCCGAGCCCGAGGGGCCGCACCGGCGGAACCACGCCGCCCGCCGGCGATCTGTGCAGCCAGGTCGGCACCGGCACCTACACCGGAACACTCGATTGGACGTCCACGGCCACGACCGGCAAGGGCACCGTTCGCCACACCGGCACCGGCCCGATCAGCTTCACCATCGCCGCCGACGGCACGGTGTCCGGGACCTGGAGCAGCAAGGGGCGCGTGGACTCGTCCGGCACGGGGTACGACTTCGCCCTCCGCGGAGGCGCCATTGAGGGCCGCGGCTGCCGTCCCCAACTGTCTCTCAAACCCGTCACGTGGGCCAGAGACGACGTCGGCGTCTCCTACACGCTACCCGGCTCGCCGGTAGGCAGCTTGATGCCCCAATTGGCGAACATCACGGTCAGTGGCCGTGCCCTCAGAGCTGCCAACACCGCGGACGTCCAGGTCACCGATGGCACGGCCCACAACACCGTCACCCTTACCGCCACCCGCTGAGCGACTCTGTCGCGATCAGAGCGTCGGGGCACCGGCACTGGATCCGATCGTTTCTCGACAGAAATTCGGAATCAACGACGCCTCTCCTGAATGGTGTAGTTAGCGGCCAATTCGTTCCCGGTCCGGCGTGAACGATAGCGGCGAGTAACGTACAGAGAGGAAATCGATGGCCATCCGGCGACATCGGAGAATTCTTTATCTGGTGGCCCTGGGCGGGAGCGCCGCATTCGTCGTCGCCGGCCTTGTCCTCGGCCCGTGGTTCGGGGAGACCAGCCGGGAGAACGCGGCGGGGATCGGCCGTACCTTCGGCCCGGGCGAGATCGTGGAGCTGACGGAAGGCGATCACCGGATGGACCCCGATCGAGCTGTCTACCGCTACAACCCGGGGGGTAGGCCGGTCATGGTCAGATGCTCCGGACTGGACGAAGGCCCGGGAAGGCGTCCTTACCGCACGCGCGATGGCTGTGAGCACATCGGGAGCCTGACCACCTACCAGAGTGCCCAAGTGCGCTGCACGGCACCGCCCGGCACCCGCTTCGCGGTCGGCAACAAGACCTCGGATCTGGACGAGGACTTCGGCCGGTATCTGGTCACCGGCATTTGCCTGTTCGTAGCCGTCCTCAACCTCGCGATCTGCCTGCCGGTCCTCTTCTTCACGGAACGACGCGCCAAGCGCACCTCGATGCCCCAGCCGGAACGACCTGCCGGCTACGGGCCCTGAGCTTGTCGTATGACCTCACTGCCCGAGTCCGCCGACAGCTACCGCAAACTCGGCCAGCTCCTCACCGACACCGGCCTGGACCCCACCGCCGCACAGCACGCCAGCCTGTACGCCTCCGCCAGCGGCGCCGACCTGCCCGCGCTCGCCTCCACCACACTGCGCGTCCCCTCGGTCCGGCACGACCAGCACGTCTTCCGGTTTCGCAACGCCCGCCACCTGGCGGACTACATCACCACAATCCCCAAGTACCGACTCGGCCCCCTCGCCGGCGCCCCGGCGTGCTGACCGCCGAACTGCGACGCCGCCGCTCGGCGGCCTGGATGCGGAATGGGTGGAAGCCTCGGCGAGATGGCGGAGCGCGCCGCCGTAGGTGACGAAGCAGGCACCGCAGGCGCAGGAGTTTGGCGGGCGGGGCGCGCGTAGGGGCGCGCGATGGTCGACATTGCGGCTCACCGCCCAGAACACCATGACCCGAAGATCATTCATTGTGGTGGCGGTTAGTGCCCACGTTCGAGCTGGACCGATCACGTCCTTTCCCCTCCGTGATCACTGGTGCGGCGCTACGTTCCGCCTCGTGTCGTCTTCTGAGGAGTCTCAACCCCCTGCGCAGGACCCTGCTGAACGCCCAAGCCGGCGGCGGCGCGCCTTCCGTTTCCTGGACCATGAGGTCGTCGGCGGCCTGACCGTCGACCTCATCACAAAGGGCATCGCGCCCTTGCTGGCGGTCACGCTGGGCGGCGGAACGGTGCTGGCCACTGCACCGGCGAACCGTCCAAGCCCGCAGCGCACGGAACCGCCCCCGCAACCACGCCTGCGCCCTCGACCGCGGCCGCGTTCCGAATGGTCGAGCCCGTGAACGGCGCCAGGGTCCGCCGGTGCGTGAAGGTCACGGCATCCGGCGCTGTCCCGACCCGGACCATGGCGCAGGACGGGCCGGGCGGCCTCTGGACGGTCCCGCAGCCCGTGGCCGTCGGCACCGCCGCCGACGTCGATGCCCTCTACCAGCTGTGGGTGGGGCTGGCGCCGCGCCAGGTCGCTGACGAACTGGCGCGGGACCTGCGACAGACACCGCCCTACATGCTGGAGCAGCTGACCGCCAAGGGGGTGCGGATCGTGCAGCCGGTGGCGACGGTGCGGCGGGTGAAGGACACGACACCGTACTGCTAGCAGAGACAAACTTCGCGCCGTCCTCGACTCCCTCAATCCGGGCAACACACTGGTGATCTACCAGCCGGACCGTCGCAACGCGCGGAAGGCTAACCAGTAGTGGGAGCGCTTCGAGCCGGGGCTGCCTGGGCTTGGGGCCACGCTGGGAGCGCTGGGGCCCAGTTCAGGCACTACGGCTGAGATTGGCGGCTTGGGCCTCATACCGCTCGCGGCGGGCGGCGCAAAGCGACTCGGGGTCGAGCGCCTTGATCGGGGGAACACTGACCGGCCCGGCGGTCTTGCCACAGGTGAGTGCGGGGTTCAGTTGGTTTCGCCGCGGCCGGGCTTGATGATGTCGGCGGCCGTAAGGTCCTACCTTGTTGACGGCAGGCGGGTCCAGGCCCAGGGAAGAGCAGACCTCGGCCTGGCTGATGTGCGCGATGCCGCCGCGGGCGTTCTGGTAGGCGAGCAGGAGCAGCATGACCCGCATCGCCGAACCGGTCAGGTCGACCAGGGCCAGGAGCGCAAGCGCCTGACGGTCGATCTGGACGGCGTCGAGGCTGGGGAGATCCGGGACGTGCTCGGTCACTGATCATCCCTTCGTCGATGGTGGAGATCGTCTGCTGGACACGCTCACGCCATCTACCTCAGCCAGGTGCGCCGAGATCTCCCCATGCGTCAGGCCCTGGCCGACAGCGACAGCATCAGCGACCATCGACCACGTGCGCGCGGAGCAGGACGCCGTCCATGCCGACGCCGCCGTGTTTGAGACACTATCCCCGCGTGCACGGGGAGCAGCCAGCACCCCGCCCCGGTAGGTCACCCCGTTGGGGACCATCCCCGCGCAGGGATGGTCCTAGACCATCACGGACGGCGACAGACTGGCCCACCGAGCTGGCTTGGCTCCCACCACGGAAGCCGAAGCACTTCACCGGGGCGTTCGGCCCGTCGAGTTGGCTTGATTCCCCACATGCGCCCCTGTGGGACTATGACTGGGGAGCGGCGCAGCCAGAGCAAGCTGTCTTGCAGCGTGTTCCCCCCGGGGCGATCGTCACCTCAGCTCAAGGACGGCGCTGGTCCACCCGAGGACTTGCGGGGCATCCCAGTGGGGTCGAGCGGAAGGCCCCGGCCAGCAAGGCGGCGGCCCTCCTGGAATGCCTCGCGTTGCGTTGGCTCAATCTCCAGCACGCGTTCGATCAACACGGGCCTGCCCGCGCTGTCCGCGCGGGACCAGGAACTCGACGAGGTCGGGGACGAAGGCGAAGGGCCCCAAGAGCGCATCGGGCGCAAGGGCCACGAGCCGCTGGGGATCTCTTGTGCTCGCAAACCAGGGCAGAACGGTCTGCCTGTTTTGTTCACACAGCGCCACCAGGCGGGCGACACGTGTCTCCGGGTGGGTCAGGTCAACGGTGTTGCGGAATCCGGCCCACGCCAGGTCATGGCAACTGGTGGCGCACAAGACATCCAGCGCGCCCGCTGGGCGGATCACCATCAGCAGATGGTTGGCGGTGCGCCAGTCCCCCAGGTCGGACTCATCGACACGCAGTTGCGCCACCGCGGACCGAACAAACGAGCCGGCCCGATTGTGACGGCTCGGCTCCAGCGTCATCCGTTCAACGCGGCCGCCCTGGCCACGCCTCTCGAAGCAGCGCCGGGACTTGATCCATCGAAACCCGTCCGGCCTGAACTCCTCGGCCATGTACAACGCCGCCGCCTGCAGCACATCAGCCGGCCGGTGAGCGGTCTCCAGCAGGCCCACCAAGTCCTCGCCCCACGCGATCACCCCACGTCTAGATCATGCCGGAAGGTGCATCGACCCAGACCCAGCCCATGTAATCGAGTACGACACGGCTTGATACAGCGTGGGCGCGGCTCTTCCGCAGCGCCCGATTCGACCAGCTTCCGGTATTCGGAGACCGGCTGGTCCGATAGTGTCGAACAACCTTTCGGGGGGGCGAGGAGGGCCGTCTGTGGGCGGATCGAACTGGGACTACGTCGTTCCCTACCAGCCGGACATCGACGCAGCGCTCGCCATGGCCCACGAATACGCCTTCAGCCAAGGCGACTACTTTTGGCCTTTCGATAGCAAGAGCCGCTTCTCAGCGGGTCCTGAACGCCCCCGCCCGGGTTCCATCCGCGAACTCTGGGAAGACCCAGTCGTCCAGGAACTCCTGACCCATTCGGTGCTGGACCTGTTCACCGTTGCCGGGCCGGCTGAGGAACCGGAGATCTTGCAAGCCGCGCCGTTGAGCTCAGCGGCGACCCTGGAGCTGTTCGGTACAGAACGCCCAAGCCGGGCGGACTACGACCGCGCTCGAGACCGGCTATGGAACGAGATCAGGAACGGTTACGGCCACTACGTGACCTTGTATCACGACGGGACGCCGGAGCAGATCGCCTTCTTTGGTGTCACCGGCGACTGATCGGCCGTGCGCTTCAGTGTCACTGCGTTGCGCTGGTCCGGCGAGCTGCGCATGTGCGCAGGACGCTCGCCCGCGTCTGGGGGTCAAGCTGATGGTCGGACTGCCCCGGTCCGACTCCGTGATTGATTGTCTGGGAGGCAACGACCAGGACATACCACGAACGCAGCAGGGACATGGCCTCTGAACTGCGGCAGCCCGCCGCGCTGCTGGCCACCGCCACCAGCCTTATGGGCCTGATCGCCTACACGATCACCGTCGGCGCCGCCCGGTGGCTGTGGGCCTGGTGGGTCGTTCTCGCCGCAGCCCGTCGCCGTGATTGCCGTCGGGCGCCGGTGACCGCTGGAGCTCTCGCGCTTCATCGCCCGGATCAGGCTGCTCCTGGTCATGGCGTGACGGCGGGGCCTGGTACCGGCCCACCGGCAGGAAACCCAGCAGGTGCCAGGCCCCACACCCAAACTGCCCGCCTTGAGGCGAATTGAGCCGTACTGGGTGGTGAAGTCCGTGGTGTACCCCGGGTTCGGTGGCGTCGTGTTGCTGGAATCCTCGTGCCTCTGAGAGCAAGGGTAGGCGCAGGTGGCATAGCGGCGTGAACCGTCCGATCGGCGGGTGACACCTGCACACCGGGGGCTCAAGGGGTAGCTGCAGCGCGCCGTGAATACTGCCGTCGAAAATTGTTCGGCCGGGGCTGTCACGTTCGGCGGGCGGGAGGGGTCGAAGGAGCGAACATGATCCCGCAACCCCAAGGAGCAGCCCCGATGTCCACCACCCTGATCGCCGTCACCGTCGCCACCGCCGCCTGGGTCGGCTTCTCCGGCTTCTCCCTGCTGCGCCGCGCCGACTTCGTCGTCCAGCCCCTCATCGCCTACAAAGTCCCCCGCACCTGGTGGACCCCGCTGGCCCTGGCCAAGACCGCCGGCGCCATCGGACTGCTGGCCGGCCTGGCGGTCCCCGCACTCGGCATCGCCGCCGCACTCGGCCTGACCGCCTACTTCCTGGGCGCCATCATCACCGTGCTCCGCGCCCGCTCCTACAAGACCCTGCCCTTCCCCATCCTCTACCTGGCCCCGGTCGTCGCCACCCTCGCCATCACCGCATGACCTCCCCAAACTGGGTGTACACCATGGCGCACCCCCGGCCAGGTGAACTCCCCCGGCGCATCAACCTCGCCAGGGAGAAACATAACGGCGGCAACCGGCCTTACCCGGCCGGTCGTACAGGGCATCGACATCACCGCTCACGGCACGAGAACATTCCGGCGTACGAGAAACCCAATGAAACCTCGGTTCACCTGATGTCTCGGAACTGCTCCCCGCGCACGCGGGGATGGTCCCTCCTCACGCACCGCCACTGATGGCGACCTCCTCTGCTCCCCGCGCACGCGGGGATGGCCTGCACGAATTGGCCCGCCTGGATCGGGCCTCCCGGGATGCCGCGGTCTCAACATCTAGGTCCAGATTCCGGCGCTGTATCTGGAAGGCATTGAATGAGTGATCCCGTTCCCACGGTCACCGGACTTCGGCAGGCCGGGCGAAGGCTGGCCGCGCCCCTCCGGATCGTCGCGGAGCGACGGTTGCCTGAACGGGAGCCGTGGTCGCCGCCGGGGGTTGTGCCAGAGGACTACGCCGCGCTGATTTCCCGGACCGGCTCGGGCACGCTCGCGGGCGTGCTCCGGCTCCTTGTTCCGGGGTGCGGCGAGGACGGCTTCGACATCGAGGCCGAGCGGCGCACGTTCATACCCCCGCATCCGGACGCCAGGCTATGGGGCGTGTTCACCAGTGGGGAGACGTGCTGGTGGCTACCATTCGACGACGATCCCGCCCAGTGGCTGGTGGCCCTGAGCGGTCACGGCGCCCAGCAGCTCAACCTCACCACGACCGAATTCCTCGAAGAATGGCTGGACGGCCTACTCGACCTGCCCGTAGTCTCCCTCCCGCCCGTACCGCGAGAGCGCACCCTGGCAGCTCCCGGGCATCCAATCACACCGCCCGCGCCATCGCGGGCAGCGCGCGCGACCCCTCGACCCAGTTGCGGACCATTATCGGGCCAGGAAATCCGGGCACCTACGACTGGGAGGCCCTCGAGCGAGGCCTGGGAGTTCCTCGGCTGCCGACCGACTACAAGCGCCTGTACGAGACCTACAGCGGCGGACACTGGATCGTTCTCAAGGGCATCTTCGTCGAGCACCCTCGCGACCTGGCGGCCCGGCACGCCGGCCAGGCCACGTTCATCCGGGACGTGCGGGTGCAGGACCCTGCGAGACCGGGCCGTCGGCACGTGCCGTTCCCCGAGCCCGGCGGCTTGCTGTACCGCGGTAGCACCGAAGGACGCGACACCCTCTGCTGTGACACCCAGGACCCGGACCCCGATCGCTGGCCCGTGGTGAATTTGGGCTACGGCGACGTTGAGGAGTTCGGCCCGATCGTCGAGCTCCTCGTCGCCGAACTCACCGGTGTCGGACTGGGCATGACCCACTTCGCGCTCAGCGACCCCTCTGAATGGGCATGGCCGCTTAGGGGGCCGCGCCTCCCGCGCAAGTACCCGCGCCGCCGTGCCGCCCGCCCCTCATGACCCCCTGAGCAGCGCCGCTGAGACAACGGCAGGCGGCACGGCCCGTCCGCGGCATGAGGCCGCCCGCGCTGGCGCCTGCGTCGAAGGGAGGCGACGAGACGAGCCCAGGGCGGCCACCACATCGTCGGGAACGTGGCCGCGCGGGGCCTGGTCAATGGCGGCGGGCCGCGGCGATCAGCTCGTCTAGCGGTCCGACGCCGAAGGCACAACCCAGACAGCGATCAGGTGGGCCAGCAGGCGGCCAGCTTTATGGCGGGTCTGGTCTGGTGATCCTGCTCTGGGCGTCGGCGATCAGGTTGGCGGCGTGCGGGCCGGCGGCGTAGCGGGCCGCCTCGATGGTGTCGGTGACCGCGGCGACGGGGTCGGGGTTGGTGGCGCGGTGCAGGGCCAGCCAAAGCCACCGGTGTTCGCCGTCGCTGAGCTGGGAGCGGCGGGCACGCAGGTGGGCGTCCGGGGTGAGGGCGCGTGCTGCGATGCTGGCGGCGATGTCGGGGTCTTCGGCGAGTCCCGCGTAGCGGGCCGCCTCCGCGGCGACCCACCAGGCCACCTCACGCAACGTTGGTTCCGGCAGCCCGGGCAGGACGTCGGCGGCGGGCCCGAGCGGGTTGTCGGGCCGTGGTCGGCGCGGGTGCAGCGTGGGCAGGTCCGGCACGATCCGGAAAGCGATGTCGGCGGTCTCGATGCGGGCCAGGTCTTCGGCGGTGATGCCGTGGCCGGTGAAGCGCTGCACCGCGACCAGCCCCATCATGTACTTGCGGCGGTGATGGTCGGCGAAGTCCAGTCCGGTGAGGGTCTCGGCGATCTGTGGTGGCGCTTCGAGCTCGCCGAAGGGTTCCTCCGACAACAGGATCTCGCCGTGCTCGGCGAACGACAACCGGGTCAGCGCGTTGACGTTCCAGTACATGCTGGCGGCCCGTCCGCCGGTCGATGCCCTGGTCAGTACGGGCGCGCTCGAGCCCTGGAAGCCGTTGTACTCGACGGCGAGCACCGCACCGCCAACGTCCAGCACCGCGCCCCAGGGGTCGATCGCCTGTCGCTGTAGCAGGTCCTCGCCGATGGCTCGCAGCGACTCGGGCCGGGCCGGGTCGGCACCGAAGGCGCGCAGCACGTCCGCGACTTCTGCCCCGGTCACCACCGTGACCGTCGCGGCCTCCGACAGGGCGCTGTCGCGCACCCAGCGGTAGGTGGCTTCGGGCAGTGCCGGCCGCACCGGCTCAGGCTCACCGCGCAACCGGTGGCCGAGCCGGTCCGTGCGGGCGTGCACGATCTCGGGCGCGGCGGGCGCCTGCCACACCACCAGCTCGTACTGCTCGGTCGCTTCGGGGTCGTCCCGGCCGCGGGCGTGCACCCGCAGCCGATAGTCGCCCGGCCACGGTGGGGCCGCCCCGCGCAGGTGCGACTCAGCCGGCCAGGGCGGGGCGTGGCTGCCCGGACGCGGCCCACCCGGCTGGAGTCGGGTGTTCCCGTCCAGGTGCGGTTCACCCGCCTGGGGCCCGAACACTGAGGCGCCACCGGCATCCGCCCGCCAGCTGACCTCGACGATCTCCTCCCAGCCGGCCGCGACGTCCGGCGGTGGCCCCTCCAGGACGGTCAGCACGATCCGGACGCGTCCGGTCTCGACGCCGGTGCGGATCACCGCACCACCCGGGACGACCGCGACCAGCCCGTTGCCGCCGAAGTCGGCTTCCGGGACCTCACGTCCCTCCAGCAGCCCGAACCGGTGCCCCCGCACCTGCGCCGACCCGGAGGTGTGGCGGGGCAGCACGTACTCCGCCCGGGTCTTGGCCAGTAGCGCGGCGTCGTAGGCCGGGGGCATCGGGGCCTCGCGCAACAGCAGTACCGCGGTGCCGATCGCGACGCCGAGCACCGCAGGTGGTTCGGTGGGCCAGGGGTGGACTCCCACCCGGCGCAGGACGCCGGCAGAGGTGGCCACAGCCAGCGCAAGATGTGCCGCGCCGTGTGCCGCCGCGACATCCTGTTCTTCGGTGATCTCAGGCCCCACTGCCAGGAGGGCGGCCACGCGCGGGTGGGTGGCCAGCCGGCACGACAGCGCGGCGACCAGCGGCACCGCGCCCGGACGGAATTGGTCCAGCATGCCGGCCCCCTTGACCGCCTCGCTGGTCTCGTCCGCGCTGAGGAAACCGACGGCGCCGGTGAGCGGCTCGCCCAGCAGATGGCTTAAATCCGGGACGTCGGCGAGGTCCAGCTCTGGCACGGTCAGCTCCAACGCGCCGAGAAGGCGTTCGGCCAGCAACGGCGACAGTGAGCCGAGCGCGTCCCGCACTGGCGAACCGCCTGGTACGCCCGGGTGGACGTGAGCCATCGGACGTCGTCTGGCGCCACGAATCGGCCACGCGCCGTCCGCGGTCGCCCGCAGCCGTCCGAGCTCGGCCGCCGGCGCCTTCGGGACACGGGCCGTGACCAGCGGTATCGCCGCAGCGATCGGCTCGGCTAGCTCCGCTGGTAACGCATCGGGAATCTCCACCACAGCACCTCCGGGGGATCGTGTGGGCAAGACAACGGAAAACTAGCCGTCCCCTACGACAGTCCGGAGATATCGATTCCTGGATGCATCGCTGATCAGGGTCGGCGGATGTCAAGGTCCGTCGGCGGCGCGGTAAACCTGTGGTGGCGTCGACCAGCACCTGCGGGCGGCATGGATGTACAGGCGGCGGGCGTACGCCACGTGGTGGTGATCTGTGATCTGCGGTGGAGTCGCTGGGCGACTCACTGGACACAAACCTCGTTCAACGTCACACAATGTCGAACCGGTTGGCGATGGTCAAAGCACATACTTCCGATTCGCAGGCGGGCAGCGAGCAGCCGTGCGTCTGGGATTCGTTAAGGAATACGAACCTGTGCATGGGCTCAGCTACGTCATCGCTGTCAGTCGCTGTTCCAGGTCCAGCGGGGAACCTCGCGCAGGGGGTGCAGGTCGGCCTCTGTCTCAGCGCGGGAGTTGTGCTGGGCGACCATCGCGCCGAACTCGGCGTGGGAACGGAAGGCCTCGCGGAAGGCCTCGTCATCGGGCAGCCCGGCCTCGTCGAGCGCCTCCATATAGAGGTCGACGAAGCGCTGCCGCTGCTCGTCAGTGATGTTCAGGTGACGGTGCTCCTGGATGAGGTACGCAAAGCCCAGTTCGCGGGTGAAGCGGTCGGGGCCGCCAAAGGATTCCGCGGTGAACCAGGCCAGGTGCTTGACATGATCGGGGCGGCGGCTGGGGAACAGGGGTTTGAGCAGCGGGTCGGCCAGCAGTTTGGTGTAGAAGACCTCTTCAAGCCGGTGCAAGACCGCGTCGCCGCCCGCGTACTCGTACAGACTCGCCATGCCAGTGCCTCCCTACGAGCACTGTAAGCAGGGCTGCGGGACGAGGGGCCGGGCTGGCCGGAAGCGGCGGCCGGATACCGGTGGATGGAACTTCTGGAACAGCGCTTCAGCTCGCTCGCCCCAGCACCCGTGCGGTCTCTCTCGTGGCCACAGCACCAGCGTGGGCTTCTAAGAGTTTCCCGCTGTTCGGCGGCTACGTACGTTAACTCGGCCGTGGGCCGACAGGAAAGGACGTGGGTCGTGCCGCGCTCACTACGAGCCCATTTCCGTGCTTGCCCGGCAGGCCCCGGCAGCAGGCACTGGAACACCGCGCGGCATCGTCCACGACGCCTGCACCGGCAACAAAGCCTCGGTGGGTCGGCGGCACCCGCGTGGTCGTCTTCGCCCTCCTCGCGATGGCCACCATCCGCGACACGGTGGCCGTCAGCGCGCTGACCGCCTGCGTGTTCCTGTTCGGGCCGCCGATCGGCGCACTGGTCGATCGGCAGCGGCCCGAGGTCTGGATGCTGGTGGCCGCTCTGCCGATCGCCGACCTCGTGTCGCTCGGAGCCCTGCAGAGGTGTTGGGACGATCGCCGGGGTCGGCGGTGATGACTCTTAGCGTCCAGAAGCGTCGTTGGGATTGGAGAGGGAGGCCGGCGGCTACTTTTGGGTTCGCCGTGGAGCCGGGTAGGTGGGAGCGGATCGGCCGATTACGCTGGTACGCCCGATTCCGGCCGTGTGGAGGTTGTGTGTCCGTCGGTTCCGCTGTGCGGCGCGGTGGCCTGGTGTTCGGGGTGGTCCTGGCCGGGTTCGTGCTCGCTGCGGCCGGGCACCTGTGGCTGGGGCCGGGCGGTGGGGCCGCGGTCGTCGTGTTCGGGACCCTCGCCTCGTTGATGGCGCTGGGGTGGCTGTACGGGAGGCATGCGGCCAGGGGCGTGCCGCTCGTGCTCGGCGTCGTGGCGGTGTTCGGCCTCAACATCGTCGGTGTCGTGGCGGTGCGGGACATCGCGATGACGCTGGTCGGTGTCGATGCCCAGGCGATCGTGGAACGGACCTGGACGCGGCAGAACCGCGGCTCTACCAGCCACCACTGCACGCTGCGCCTGGCTGACGGCACCGCGCTGCCCGGCAAGCTCGCGACCAGTTGCGAGGGGTACGGGCGCGGCGACACCCTGCCGGTCGTCATCGACCCGCAGGGCCGTTTCGCGGCGGTCGGCGGCCCGAAGTCGGAGCTGCCCACGGTGGGAGAAGGCCAGGTGGCCGTAGCCGCCGGTCTGGTGCTGCTCGTTTCGATCACGTTCGGGAGCCTGCCCGAACGTGACCGGCAGGTCAGATCACCGAGACGTTCCCGCGCCTCACGCCCCTGACATCGATTCCTCCTTGCGGACGGCGACCTGGGGCCGCTTAACCCGAATGTCGGGCGGAGCGTCCGCGAATCCTCGATATGCGTCTGGAAGGTGAGAACGGGCTTTCGCTACAGTCGTGCCACTGGTGCGCCGGGAAGTCTGGTCGGCAAGTCCCTACCAGTCCTCTTGAAGGAAGCCGGCCCCCCGATGACGACACTCCTCACCGCTTTCGCTGCCCTGCTGCTGGTGGCCGTGCTGGTCTCCAGCCTGGCCAATCGCACCATCCTGTCCACGGCGGCGCTGTTCCTGGTCGGCGGGTTCCTGCTGGGGGACGGGGTCACCGGGGTGGTGTCGCTGCGGCCGGACGACTCGATGGTGGCGACGCTGGCGGAGCTGGCGCTGTTCGCGGTGCTGTTCACCGACGGGATGCACGCCGGCTGGCACGATCTGCGCAGCGCCTGGCGGCTGCCGGGCCGCGCCCTGGGCTGGGGCCTGCCGCTGACGTTGCTGGTGACCGCGGCGCTGGCGCATTTCGTCGTGGGGCTGGGCTGGGCGGAATCGCTGCTGATCGCGGCCGTGCTCACTCCGACCGACCCGGTGTTCGCCGCCGCGCTGGTCGGCAACGACCGTGTGCCGCCGCGGCTGCGGCACCTGCTGAACGTGGAATCGGGGGTCAACGACGGGCTGATCCTGCCGTTCGTGGTGCTGTTCCTGGCCGTCGCGCAGGGCTCGGACGACCTGCACCTGGGCGAGCTCGGAAGCGAGCTGGCCCTGGGCCTGGTCATCGGTGTGGCGGTGCCGTGGGCGGCGATCATGCTGGAACGCACCCGGCTGTTCGCCATCTCACCCCGGTACGAGCCGCTCAACGCCGTGGCGATCGGGCTGCTGGTGCTGGCGCTGGGCAAGGCCACCCACGGCAACCTGTTCCTGGCCGCGTTCGCCGCCGGGATCACCGTTGCCACCATCGGCGACCAGCACCGCCAGGCGTTCGAGGAGTTCGGCGAACTGGTCGCCGAGCTGCTCAAGCTGGCGGCGCTGCTGGTGTTCGGCGCCCTGCTGTCCCCGGCGTTCCTGGGCGATGTGGGCTGGACCGGCTGGGTGTTCGCCGTCCTGGCCCTCATCGTCGCCCGGCCGGTGGCGATCTGGATCTCCTTCCTCGGCTCCGGGCTCACCGCCCGCGAGCAGGGCGCGGTGATGTGGTTCGGGCCCAAGGGGTTCGCCTCGGTCGTCTACGGCCTGCTCGTCCTGGAATCAGGCATCGCGGACGCCGATGAGATCTTCCATCTCGTCGCCGTGACGATCGTGCTGTCGATCCTCGCGCACTCGTCCACCGACATCGTGGTCGCCCGCGGCTTCGACGACGAGCACGACGTCCCCGCCTGGCACGGGAAGGCCCGCAACCTGCTCCGCCGCAGTGAGCCATCGCCCTCCGCCGAGGACGACGGTCCCTGAGCAGAACGGGCGCCGGTCAAATGGCCGGCCGCCTTGCCGCGGTCCTGTCGCCCGCTGGTCAGCGGGTGGGCGCAGGGGTCGTGTTGGCGACGTAGACGGTGTTGGCCGCCGTCCCGCCCTGAACGGGGTTGGGAAACTCCACGACATGTACCTTCACCTGGGGGAACACTTCGCCGAGAACGGCGCGGAAATCGGTGTCCGGGGCGGCGTTGGACCACAGTGCGAAGACGCCGCCGGGGTGTAGTTGGTCGGCCAGGCGGCGCAGGTTGTCCGGCTGATAGAACGAGGCGTGATCGCTGTTCAGCAGGTGGCGCGGTGAATGGTCGATGTCCACCAGTACGGCGTGGAAGCGGCGGCCCTCCCCCTGGGAGTCCAGGCCCGACGGGCTGCCCGCCATGGCGAAGAAATCGCCCTCGACCAGTGCGCAGCGGGGATCGGACACCAGCCGATCGCCGTTCGGGACCAGTCCGTTCTCATGCCATTCGATCACTTCGGCGAGCGCTTCCACGACCGTGAGCGAGCGCACCCGGTCGTCGTCCAGGGCGGCCTCGGCGGTGTAGCCGAGGCCGAGCCCGCCGACCACGACATCGAGTTCGGCTCCGGGCGCGGCCGCCAGTCCCAGGCGGGCCAGTTCCACCTCGCCTTCGGTCCAGAGGCTCGACATCAGGAAGTCGTCGTCGAGCTTGATCTCGTACACCTGGGTGCCCGACAGGGGGTCACGGCGGCGTCTCAGGCTGAGCTCCCCCATCCGGGTCGGGCGCCAGTCAAGTTCCTCGAAGAGTGCCCCCATGGTTCCTTCCGCGTTGCGAGTGGGTTCAGGTGGTGGTCATCGCGGGCCGGTGCTCACCGTGGAGGCCGGCCCTGTATGCGGAGGCGCGGGTCTCGCTCCCATCGGCGACCACGGCGGGTCACGTTGTCGGGTGCGTCGTGCTGGTGGAGCAGGTCTATCAGTTCCTGGACGACGGCGGCGGATGCGTGGCCGCTTCGGGCGCCGTGAGGAGGTCGTTGTGAGCCTGCGGACGTGGTGTCCTGGTCGGACGGCCGCTTCAACCGGGTATCCGATGCCCACTGATATCGGGACGGGGTGTTGCTGCGCCGTCGTGAGCACGCCCGCAGACAGCGGCGCGAGAACGTTCCACGCCAACGTACTCTAACGTAAGGGTAGAGTGTGGGACCGGGGGCGGTCCAGGTGGTCAGCGCGGCAGCGGATCGATGAGCCGGAGGCCTGGTGCCGGGACGTCGGCCGGCGCCTCGGGCTGCTGCGCGAGCGGCTGCCCGATCGTCGAGGACCCGGGCGCCGGCCCGTCCGCGAACCAGCGGCGTGCGCCGAGCGAACCCATCCGGGCAGAACCGGACAGTGGCCCTGCGCTACCGCCCCGAACACTCTGACACGCACGCAGTGGGCCGGCGAGGCCGAACACGAAAGGGGCCGCGGTGACCGGCAGGCCGGACGATGTGGTGGCGCAGGCGGCGCGGCGGCGGACGTTCGCGGTGATCAGCCATCCCGATGCCGGGAAGTCGACGCTGACCGAGGCGCTGGCGCTGCACGCCGCGGCGATCGAGGAGGCGGGGGCGGTGCACGGCAAGTCCGGGCGCCGGGGCGTGGCCTCGGACTGGATGGACATCGAGCGGTCCCGGGGCATCTCGATCACCTCGTCGGTGCTGCGCTTCGAGTACGGGGGCGCGCTGCTGAACCTCCTGGACACCCCGGGGCACGCCGACTTCTCCGAGGACACCTACCGGGTGCTGGCGGCGGTGGACGCGGCGATCATGCTGCTGGACTCGGCCAAGGGCCTGGAGGCCCAGACGCTCAAGCTGTTCGACGTGTGCCGGCACCGCGGCGTCCCGGTCATCACCTTCGTCAACAAGTGGGACCGTCCCGGCCGCGAGCCCCTGGAGCTGCTGGACGAGGTCGAGCAGCGCATCGGGCTGCGTCCGGCTCCGCTGAACTGGCCGGTCGGGGTCGCCGGCGACTTCCGCGGCCTGATCGACAGGGCGAGCGGCGCCTACACCCGGTTCCGGCGCACGCCCGGCGGCGCGACCCGCGCCATCGCCGAGCGGGTGCCCGCCGGCCGCGCCGCCGCCGAGGAGGGCGAGGCGTGGGAGGCGGCGACCGAGGAGCTGGGGCTGCTGGAGGCCATCGGCGCCGAGCTGGACATGGACGCGTTCGGTGCCGGGCTCTGCACGCCGGTCCTGTTCGGTGCGGCGCTGCCCAACTTCGGCGTGGAAGCGCTGCTGGAGGCGGTCCGCGAGCTGGCGCCCGCCCCCTCGGCGCGAGCCGACGCCGAGGGCGCCCGGCGGCCGGTGGACGCCCCGTTCTCCGGCCAGGTGTTCAAGGTGCAGGCCGGAATGGACCGCGCGCACCGCGATCGGCTGGCGTTCATCCGCGTCTGCTCGGGACGGTTCGAACGCGGCATGGCCCTCACCCACGCCCCCACCCGGCGCCCCCTGGCCACCAAGTACGCCCAGACGGTCTTCGGCCGCGACCGCTCCACCCTGGACACCGCGTACCCCGGCGACGTCATCGGCCTGCCCAACGCCTCCGGCCTCACCGTCGGCGACACCCTGTACGTGAGGACGCCGGTGGCCTTCCCGCCGATCCCGGCGTTCGCGCCCGAGCACTTCGCGGTGGTGCGGGCCACCGACAATGGCCGCGCCAAGCAGTTCCGCCGCGGCATCGACCAGCTCGACGGCGAGGGCGTCGTCCAGGTGCTGCGCAGCGACCTGCGCGGCGACCAGGCGCCCGTGCTCGCCGCGGTCGGCCCGCTGCAGTTCGACGTGGTCACCGCCCGGATGGCCGAGGAGTTCAACGCCCCGGTCGAGTTGACCCGGCTCGACTACACGACCGCCCGCGTCACCGACAAGGAGTCGGCCGAGGCGCTGAACGGCCGCCGCGGCGTCGAGGTCCTCACCCGCTCCCTCGACGGCTCACTGATCGCGGTGTTCGCCGACAAATGGCGCGTGCGGGCCGTCGAGCGCGAGCACCCCGGGCTCACCCTCACCCCGATGCTCGCGGCGGGCGTGACCGACTGACCAGGAGCGCGCGCCGAGGCGGGCATCGATCGATCCTCTCAACGAAAGTCGCGGGCCTGGTCCGGTCCCCGGTTCCCTGGCGACCGCTCACTGGTGTGACGATGGTCTCTACTCGCACAACCAACTCTTCCGTCACGTTAAAGTAGAGATCGTTGGGGTGCGGATCCGTGACGTTCTGGCCTGTGAAGGGCCTGTCGGTGGTCATCCAAACCGGCGATCCGAGTCTCGGGGGAGTTCGTTTTGTCGCAGCATGCCGTGAGCCTGCCGGCATGGCCGCGGCCCCTGGACGCGGGCCGGACGATGTGAGCCGGCCGGTGGCGCCGATCCGCTGAAGTCCGGGGAACGCGCGGAGCCTCGCGCGGGATCTTCGGTGTCCCTCTCCGGCGATGAGGCCGGCTCCCCTGCCTGCCCTCGACCTGTTCTCGATCCGCTGTCGCCCGCGTCCGAACCGGCGCGTGCACGACCCCTGTCTGGAGTGTCTTGTCCCTGCCCGCCGTCCTGGCCCGCCGGCTGAAGCCGGCCACGCCGATCACCGCCAAGCTGCTGCGCACCGAGGTGCTGGCCGGGCTGGTCGTCGCGCTGGCGCTGATCCCCGAGGCGATCTCGTTCTCGATCATCGCCGGGGTCGATCCCAGTGTGGGACTGTTCGCCTCGTTCACCATGGCCGTCACCATCGCGGTCGTCGGCGGCCGGCCCGCCATGATCTCGGCCGCGACCGGCGCGATCGCCCTGGTCGTCGCGCCGCTGTCCCGCGAGCACGGGTTCGGCTACCTGATCGGCGCGGTCATCCTCGGCGGCCTCTTCCAGATCGTCCTGGGCGCGCTCGGGGTGGCCCGGCTGATGCGGTTCGTACCGCGCTCGGTGATGGTCGGGTTCGTCAACGCGCTGGCCATCCTGATCTTCATGGCCCAGGTCCCCGAACTCCGCGACGTCCCCTGGCCCGTCTACCCGCTCGTCATCGGCGGGCTGGCGCTCATGGTCCTGTTCCCCAAGGTCACCAAGGCCGTCCCGGCGCCGCTGGTGTCGATCGCGATCCTGACCGCGCTGACCATCGGCGCCGGGATCGCCGTCCCCACCGTCGGCGACAAGGGCGCGCTCCCGTCCTCGCTGCCGACCCCGGGGCTGCCGGACGTGCCGTTCACGCTGGACACCCTGACGCTGCTCGCCCCGTACGCGCTGGCGTTCGCGCTGGTGGGGCTGATGGAGTCGCTGATGACCGCCAAGCTGGTGGACGACATCACCGACACCCGCTCGGGCAAGACCCGCGAGTCGATCGGGCAGGGCGTCGCCAACATCGTCACCGGGTTCTTCGGCGGCATGGGCGGCTGCGCGATGATCGGCCAGACGATGATCAACGTCAAGAACGGCGCCCGGACCCGGATCTCCACCTTCCTGGCCGGGGCCTTCCTGATGATCCTGTGCATCGTGTTCGGGCCGATCGTCTCCGACATCCCGATGGCCGCCCTGGTCGCGGTGATGGTCCTGGTGTCGGTCGGCACCTTCGACTGGCACTCGGTCGCCCCGGCCACCCTCAGGCGGATGCCGATCGGCGAGACCACCGTCATGGTCGTCACCGTCGCCGTGGTCGTGGCCACGCACAACCTGGCCATCGGCGTCATCGCCGGCTCCCTGACCGCCATGGTGATCTTCGCCCGCCGGGTCGCCCACCTGGCCGAGGTCTCGGCGGTCACCGACCCCGACGGCGGCCAGGTGGTGTACGCCGTCACCGGCGAGCTGTTCTTCGCCTCCAGCAACGACCTGGTCCACCGGTTCGACTACGCCGGCGACCCCGGCCACATCGTCATCGACCTCACCGACGCCCACATCTGGGACGCCTCCTCGGTCGCCGCCCTCGACGCCGTCACCGCCAAGTACGGGGCCCGCGGCAAGACCGTCGAGATCATCGGCCTCAACGAGGGCAGCGCCAGGATGCACGGCACCCTCTCGGGCGAGCTCGCGGGCAGCCAGTGACCGGCGCCGGCCGCCGCCGGGCGGGCCCTGTGAACGAGTCGTCCCCGGTACGACAACACTCCCCTTTCGTAACATCAGAGTTCTGGGTCGCGTCACGCCGTTCTCCGCCACCCGCGCCAGGACGGCGGCGGCGCCCCGATCGCACGGGCCGGGAAGGATGGACCCCTGACCGCGATGAAGAAGAGGCCGCCGCGTTCCGGCGACCCGGAAGGAGCCTGATGGGCGCACAGCGCATGCAGATCGGCGAGGTCGCCGACCGGACAGGGCTGAGCCTGCGCACCATCCGGCACTACGAGGAGGTCGGCCTCGCCCCGCCTTCGGCCCGTTCCCAGGGCGGCTTCCGCCTCTACACCGACGACGACGTCAACCGCCTGCTGGTCATCAAGCGCATGAAGCCGCTCGGCTTCACCCTGGAGGAGATGCGCGACCTCCTGACCGTCCTCGACGACCTCCAGTCCGGTCCCGCCGAAGGCGCCGGTCGCGCGGAACTGCTCAAACGGCTCGCCCTCTACCGGGCCCTGGTCGAGGAACGCTGCGACAAGATGCGCACCCGCCTGGCCGACGCCGAGCAGTTCTCCGCCGAACTCGCCACCGAACTGCGACAGCACGGCCGGTCCTAGCCGAGCCGTGCGGCGCGTACGGCACCGCACGGACGTGTTCCGTGTAAGACTCCGAGCGGGCGTTGTCACCCGGCGGTGCTAGCGTCCCCGGCCATGTCCGAGAACGCGCTCGTGCTCCCCGATCATCAGCGAAGCCACCTCCACCCTCGGCGCGGTGGCGGTACGCCCGCGGCTCCCGCCGCCATCGACCCCACCGCCGCCGAACGGCTGCGCAAGGTCCTGGCGGAGTCACGCGCGAAGGCCGAACGGCTGCTGAGCCATGGGGAAAGCTCTCCCGAGCTGGTCGAGCCCGCCCGCGCCCACTTGGACGGCACCGCGACCCCCACCGGCGCGGCCGTTCTCGCGGCGGCCGCGGAAGGGGCCATCGAGGCGGAGGAGCTCGCGGACGCGTGGACCGCGGAGCACGGTCCGGCGTTCGCGGCCGCGGCGACGGCGGGGCTGGCCCGCGTCCGGGTCGAGCCCGATGGAGGAGGCAGGGGCCGGCGTCTTCGGCTGGTGCGCCACGACGACCCCGCGCTCTTGTGGGGTCACGGCGACGCGGCCTTCGACGATGTCGCTCCGCGCGTACGCGCGCTCATCGCGGCGGCCGGTGACGAGGAGTACCGGGACGTGGTCGAGGCACTGGCGGAATGCCGCCAGGACCTGGTCGCGCGGATCGCCACGGCGTTCCTGGCCCCGTCGGAGACCGGCTGGGTGGACGACCTGTGCGCCGAGCTGCCCGACGATCTGCCGCCCTGCCTGGCGCGGCGGGTCATGTGCTCGCTCGGCACGCCGGACCAGGTCGCGCGGTTCCGCGGGACGCGGCAGCTGTGGGACCGGCTGGTCGGGCAGCAGGATCTGTACACGGCGGCCGACGGGCTCGGTCCCGCCCTGGTCCCTCTGCTGGCCGATCTCATCGACCGGACGGCCGACCCGCGGGCGCTGGAGGTCATGGGGATCCTGCCGTCCGACGAGGCGCTGAAGGCCCTGGTGGAACGCCTCGACCGGCCGGGCGTGCACGCGGTCCTCGTCCAGGCCGCGGAGCGCTTCCCGGAGCGCGGGCGCCGGGCTCTCCGCGATGCCGCGGACTCCGGCCCCGGGGAGATCGCCCGGTACGCGGCGCGCCTGCTGGGCGGCCCGGCCGTGCGGGAGGCGGGGTGGGCCGACGAAGCCGCGCTCGAGGATCTGCCGTCCGTACTGGCCGATCCGCCCTGGGCCGGGGGCCTGCCGGACCGGGGGCGCGTCACCGTCAAGGGCCTCGAACCCCCGGTCGAGCGGACGGCCGAATGGGAGCCCGGTGAACGCGAGCGCTGGAGCGCTCCCCCGGCCGGAGGGAAGGTCGACTGGGAGAAGGAGATCGAGCTCTTCCGCGACCGCCGGCTGCCCGCCGAACGGCAGTGGGAGCTGTTCCTGTCCGGCCCCGAGGAGGACGTCCGGCCCCTGCTCGCGCGCTGGAGGCCCGGCCTGACCGAGGCCGTCCCCGCACGGCTGAAGCCGATCCTGGCGCGGTTCTCCGCGGACGCCGCCCCGGCGGCGCTGGACATGGCGGACGCGCAGCCCGCGGCCGCCGCGGAGCTCCTGCTCCCGTTCTGCGACGCCGGCATCGCCGCGCGGATGGCGGAATGGCGGCTGCGGCGTCCGGCGCTGCGCCCCGTCGCGGAACGCTGGTTCGCGCGGCACGCGGGGGCCGCGGCACGCGCGCTGGTCCCCGCCGCGCTCTCCGCCGCGAAGAAGGCCGCCGACCGGCGGGCCCGGCGCGACGCCGAGACGGCGCTGGTCCACCTCGCCTCGCATGGGCACGCCGGCGACGTCCTGGCGGCGGGCCGGGAGCACGGCGCCGAGGCCGCCGCCGGGATCGAGGCGCTGGTCGCGCTGGACCCGATGGCGGCCCTCCTCCCCGCGCGGATCCCCGGTGCGCCGGGCTGGCTGGACCCGTACCTGCTCCCCCAGGTGCTGCTGCGGGACGGGCGGGCCCTGCCCGGCACGGCGGCCGGCCATCTGGTCACGCTCCTCACCGTGTCGGAGTTCGACGACGTCCACCCGGGCGTGGACGCGGTGCGGGAGGCGTGCGAGCCCGCCTCCCTCGCCGCGTTCGCCTGGAGGCTCTTCGAGCTGTCCGGCCTGCGCGAGCGCGGCGGCGGCCGTGGCCTCGAGGACGAGGGCTGGGTCATGACGGCGCTGGGCCTGCTCGGGGACGACACCACGGCGCGCGGCCTGGAGCCGGTGATCCGCAGGTGGCCGGGCATGAACGGGAACCGCATGGCCGTCGCGGGCCTCGACGCGCTCGTCGCGATCGGCACCGACGCCGCACTCGGGCGGCTCAACGGCATCGCCGAGCGGATCAAGTACAAGGGCCTGCGGGGACAGGCGCGCGACCGCATCACCGCGCTCGCCGCCGACCGCGGGCTGAGCGCCGAGCGGCTCGCCGACCGGCTCGTCCCGGATCTGGGCCTGGACGCGGCGGGCACGCTCGTCCTCGACTACGGCCCGCGCCGGTTCACGGCCGGGTTCGACGAGCGGCTCAAGCCGTTCGTGCTCGACGGCGACGGCAGGCGGCGGGCGAGCCTCCCGAAGCCCGGCGCGCGCGACGACGCCGAACTGGCCCCGGCGGCGTACAAGCGGTTCACCGAACTGAAGAAGGAGGCGCGCGCCACCGCGGCCGCACAGCTGGAGCGGCTGGAGCGGGCGATGGTCACCGGGCGGCGCTGGAGCGCGGGCGAGTTCAGCGAGCTCATCGCCGGGCATCCCCTGATCTGGCACATCGCCCGCCGGCTGCTGTGGACGTCCGGGGACCGCACGTTCCGGATCGCCGAGGACCGCTCGCTCGCCGACGTCCACGACACCGAGTTCACCCTGGCCGGCGCGGACGAGGTCGGGCTCGTGCATCCCCTGAGCGTGCCCGCGGACGAGCTGGCGGCGTGGTCCGACGTCTTCGCCGACTACGAGATCTCCCAGCCGTTCCCCCAGATCGGCCGGCCAGTCCACGCGCTGACCGAGAGTGAACGTGCCGGTGCCGCGCTCGACCGTTTCCGCGGCCTCACCGTCACGACCGGCGCGGTGCAGGGCATGGAGCGGCGGGGCTGGGACCGCGGCGTCCCCCAGGACAACGGCCTCATCTTCTGGATCTCGCGGCGCCTGCCCGGCGCCCGGACGGTCGTGCTGGACCTCGACCCCGGCATCTCCGTCGTCGCTCCGGGAGACTGGCCGGAGCAGCGGATCGAGGGGGTCCGCATCATCCCCGGCCACGACCCGTCCCGGCGGCCCGGCGCGCACAATCCCGCGACCTTCGCCGACCTCGACGCGATGAACGCCTCGGAGCTCCTGAACGACATCCTCCACCTCACCGACGGCCGCACGGCCACGTAAAGCCGGTTGCTCAGCGCGGGCGATCGAGGCCGTCATCGGCACCGCGTCGGCGCTCGGTCTGGAGTACCTCTCGGTCCGCGCCGGCACGCGTTCCCGCCCGCTCTACCGACGATTGGGCTTCACCACGAACAGCCACGTTCTCGAACTCGGGCCACCCCGACCGTGAACCCGCCTATATGTGTGGAGAGGCGGTGTGCCGCAGACGCGGGTTCCACCTGGATATACCGCGGGCTATGACTGCTTCGCCGAGCCGGGTTTCTCGTGCTTGCCGGCATTGAAGCGCGCCTTCTTCTGGCGATTTCCGCACGTGTTCATCTCGCACCATTTGCGGGTGCGACTCTGGCTGGTGTCGAAGAAGGCCGCCCGGCAGGTCGGCGATGCGCACAAGGCCAGTCTCCCGTCTCGTTCGCCCGCGATGATGCTGATCGCGTCGGCGGCGATGACGCCTAGGGCGTCCTCCACGGCCGATGCCGAGCCGAGTCTCCACCGCCGATCGCCCTCGGGCGTCAGGACGGCCGCGGCCCGCCCCTGAGCGCTGCAGTCGTTGATGACCTGGACCGCGGACGCGGGGAGCGGGTCCCGGCGCGCGGCCGCCGTCGCGGCCGCGTGGATCGCCTCTCTCAGCTCGCGGGCGCGTTCGAGCTGGGCGGTGGTGCAGGACTCCACGGCCAGGCCGCTCACCACCAGCCAGTCGACGAGCCGGCCCGGCGTGGGGATGCGCTCCACGGCGTCGCCATGCCGCTCCGACAGGGTCCCGGTGAAGCTGGTCGCCAGCACCTTGCCGAGGCGGAAGCCGGGGAACCGAGCGCTCATGGAACCACCTTAGCCGGTTGCGGGCCGAGATCCGGACCTGTTAGAACCGTCTTAGCCGGTTCACCCGACGGCCGAGGAGGGCTCATGAACCGCCAGACCAGCGACGTGCAGGCATTCGAAGCCCACGCGACCGACGCCGACCTGGACGACCTGCGCGCGCGACTGGCCGCGGCACGGCTGCCGGAAGCCGAGACGGTCCACCGCGCCGCGCCCGGCCCGCGCCGATGGGAGCAGGGCGTTCCCCTCGCCGACCTCGTCGATGTCGTGGACTACTGGCGTACCGGGTACGACTGGCGGACGTTCGAGGCGCGCCTCAACCGGATCGGGCAGTTCCGCACAGCCATCGACGGCCTGGGAATCCACTTCCTGCACCGCCGGTCCACCCGCGCGGACGCCACGCCTCTGCTCCTGACACACGGCTGGCCGGGCAGCGTCGCCGAGTTCGCCCATGTAGTAGACGAGCTGGCGGATCCGAAAAGCGCGGACGCACCGGCGTTCCACGTCGTCGCCCCGTCACTGCCGGGCTTCGGTTACAGCGACAAGCCGGCCGCCACCGGGTGGGGGATCGAAAAGATCGCGGCCGCCTGGGTGGAACTGATGGGAAGGCTCGGCTACGGCAGGTTCGCGGCGCACGGCGGCGACTGGGGAGGTGTGATCACCACGATCCTCGGCGGCAGGTTCCCGGAGCACGTGCTCGGCATCCACACGACGACCGCGCAGGCGCCTCCCGGGTTGGCCACGGACGGGCTGACGGCGGCCGAGCGCGAATGGACCGAGGAGACCCGCGACTTCTGGCTCTACCGCGCGGCGTACGCCAAGCAGCAGGCGACCCGGCCGCAGACCATCGGCTACTCGCTCGTCGACTCGCCGGTCGGGCTTCTCGCCTGGATCCTCGACAAGTTCGCCGAGTGGACGGAGACCGACGACAGCCCGTTCGAGGCGATCTCCAGGGACAGGGTGCTCGACGACGTCACCCTGTATTGGCTGACCAGGACCGGCGCGTCGGCGGCCCGCATCTACTACGAGAGCCACGACTCGCTCGACCCCGAACTCCGGGTCGACGTCCCGTCGGCGATCAGTGTGTACCCCCGCGACATCGAGAAGTGCCCGCGCCCCTGGGCACAGGAACGGTACCGGCGGATCGTCCGCTGGAATACGCCCGGAACCGGGGGGCATTTCCCGTCGCTGGAGGTTCCCGAGTATTTCGTCAAGGATCTCCAGGAGGGCCTCGCGGCGGTGCTGGCCGCCACCGGCAGGCCCGGCGGCGGCAGCCCGGGCCTGTGACGCACGCCACCGGGCGCGGGTGTCACAGGGCGGCGGGTGGCGGCGTCCTGTGTTCGTGCCACGACCGGGAGCGGACACACTGAAGGAGCCGGCGATGAACGAACGCAGCGAGACGACCGCCGGGCCGCCGGCCGAGGGTGGGATGGACCCGGCCACCGAGGCGTTCGTGGCGCATCGCAACCTGCTGTTCACGGTCGCCTACGAGATGCTCGGCTCGGCCGCCGACGCCGAGGACGTCCTCCAGGAGACCTGGCTGCGGTGGACGGGCGTCGACCTGGCCGCGGTACGGGAGCCGCGCGCCTACCTCATCCGGATCACCACCCGGCAGGCGCTGAGCCGGCTGCGCACGCTCGGCCGCCGCAGGGAGTCCTACGTCGGCCCGTGGCTGCCCGAGCCGCTGCTGACCACGCCGGACGTCGCCGAGGACGTCGAGCTGGCCGAGAGCGTCTCGATGGCGATGCTGCTGGTGCTGGAGACGCTCGGGCCGGTCGAGCGGGCGGTGTTCGTGCTGCGCGAGGTGTTCGGCCTGGGCTACGACGAGATCGCCGAGGCCGTCGGCAGGAGTCCCGCCGCGGCCCGCCAGATCGCCCACCGGGCGCGGTCGCATGTCGCCGCGCGCCGGCCGCGCGCGGCCGTCTCCGCGAGCGAGGCCCGGAGCGCGCTCGCGGCGTTCCGGCACGCCGTCGAGACGGGCGATCTGCAGGGCCTGCTCGACATCCTCGCCCCGGACGTCGTCTTCCTCGGGGACGGCGGCGGGATCAGGGCGGCCGCGCCGGCGCCCGTCGTCGGCGCCGGCCGGGTGGCCCCGCTCCTCGCGGGCCTGCGCAGGTTCGGCCCGGCGGCCTCGCTGGAGCCGGCGCAGATCAACGGCCACCCCGCACTGGTCTTCCGGCTCGGCGGCGAGGTCGACACCGTCCTGGCGGTGCGCGTCGGCGACGGCCTCATCACCGGCCTCTACGCCGTGCGCAACCCCGAGAAGCTGTCACGTGTCGAGCGGGCGACCGCCCTGCGCCGCTGAGCCGCCGGGCCGGGAGTCACCGCCCCCGGGTCCCCTTCCTCCGGTCGAGGAAGAAGAGGACGGCGCCCGCCGCGAACGCCGCGAACGCGTACGCGAGGTTGGTGCCCGCCCCGGAGGGGTCGGTCATCGCGAGGACGAGGAACGCCACGCCCACCACGGCGGCGAGGCCCACGTACACCATGTTGTAGGCGCTCCACGCCTTGTCCGTCTTGTTTCCCACGGCCGCTCCCTTCGGTGAACTGTCAAAAAGACACTAGCGTTTGTCAGACGTACGGACGGTGAACACGGGCGGTATCGGCGATGAAGGAGTCCGCGGGAGCGCCCTCCGGCCACTCCAAAAAGACATCGTTGTCTGTTAGATTCCCCTCGAACCGAGCACTCTGGAGCAGGGATGCGCCTGGCCGGGCCGATCG
Source organism: Spirillospora sp. NPDC029432 (assembly GCF_040703975.1). Lineage (NCBI taxonomy): Bacteria > Bacillati > Actinomycetota > Actinomycetes > Streptosporangiales > Thermomonosporaceae > Spirillospora > Spirillospora sp. NPDC029432. The sequence goes on along the minus strand of NZ_JBEZWH010000044.1, from coordinate 4,792 downwards.
CCGCCACCGTCACCGCCGTCTCGGCGATGAGCCTGACGGGCACCGCCGCCGCGGCGGCCGCCCCCGAGTACTACCTGGCGCTCGGCGACTCGCTGTCCGTGGGCGTGCAACCGGGGCCGGGCCGCACCGACCAGGGCTACACCGACCGGCTCCATGCGGACCTGAAGGCACGGCATCCCCGGCTGAAACTGGTGAAACTCGGCTGCCCGGGCGAGACCACCACGACGATGCTCGACGGCGGCATCTGCCGGTACGCGGCGGGATCCCAGCTGAACGCCGCCGAGTCGTTCCTGAAGAAGCACTCGGGCCGCGTCCGGTACGTCACCCTGAACATCGGCGCCAACGACACCAACGCCTGCCTGCCCGGCGGCGGCGTCGACGCGGGCTGCGCGCTCAAAGGCGTCGGCTCCCTGGTCGCGAACCTGCCTCGGATCACCGCGCGGGTACGGCTGGCCGGAGGCGGCACCCCCGTGTACGCCGCGATGAACTACTACAACCCCGGCCTGGCGTCCTGGGTGTCGGGCGGCGGCGGAAAGGCCGCCGCCCTCGCGTCGATACCGGTCATCGACGTCTTCAACACCTACGAGCACGCCGTCTACCGCGCCGGCGGGTTCCGGGTCGCCGACGTGAACGGCGCCTTCTCCGGGCACGACCTCACCACCAAGGTGGCGGCGCCTCCGTACGGCACCGTTCCGCTGGCCGTGGCCCGGATCTGCGCCTGGACGTACCAGTGCGGCGACGGCGACGGCCACGCGACCCCGGCCGGGTACCAGAAGATCGCCGGCGCGTTCCTGAAGGTCCTCCCCGCTGGGGGACGGTAGGCGGCGCACGGTCACGCGCCGGTGCCGACCTCCACGCCCGCGTCGCCGAGGGTCCGGGCGACCCGTCCGGCCATGTCCGCCGACATGCGGTGGTGACCGAGTTCCAGCCGTTCCAGGCCGCGGAAGGCGGCGGACTCCAGCAGCACCGCCGCGCCCGCGTCGGTGAGGGGGCCGCGGGACAGGTCGAGGCTGCTCAGCCGGGGCAGCATCCGCGACCCGGCCAGCTGCTCGACCATCCGGTCGATGAACGTGAACCCGCGCAGCCCCAGATGGCGGAGGCGCGGCAGCGTGCCGCCGCCGAACAGCTCGTCGAGGGCGGACCGCTCGTCCGGATCCTGCTCGTCGCCGAAGTCCTCCGCCGACCACAGTTCCAGGGCCTCCAGGGCGGGCAGCCGGGAGGCGGCGATCCCGCGGATCTCGTCCGGCTCGAGCATGCCGTGGAACGCCAGCCGGCGGAGCGCGCGGTGGCCGGTGGCGCGGAACCGCAGTGCCAGATGGGCGCACATGACGAGCTCTTCGAGCGCCGGGAAGGCCTCCAGCAGGGCGGCCGCGTCGACCTCGGCGCCGTGGAAGACCTGGTCGTCGTCGATCTCCCCGGCGAACAGCGCCCGCAGGTTCGGGAAGTCCGCCGCCCGCTCCGCCAGCGCCCGGACGGCCCGGGCGAGCACCACCTCGTCGTCGCCCGCGTACGGATCCCCGCCGATCGGGGTGACGCGCACCGGGGGACGGGGCGTGCCGGCCGGCTCCGCCGCGTCGGCCTCCACCCGGCCGTGGTCGAAGGTGCCGCCGATCACCAGTGCGCCGACGGCGCCGGTCCGCGTCCGTTCGGCGAGCCATCGCAGGTGGTCGCCGGTGTGGCGGAACGCGCCGCCGTTCCAGGACACCAGCGGCAGCCACCAGGCCACCGACCCGGGATCGGCGAGCGCCGCCGCCAGGCGTTCCGCGTCGCCCCGCTCGTCGGGCGGCAGGCCCGGCGGGACGGGCGCGCCCATGCGCTCCAGCGCGGCCGCGGCGGCCTCCCGCAGGTGCCGGCTGCCGCGCGAGGGCAGCGCGTCCAGCACCGGAAGGCCGCCGAACCCGACGATCTGGTCCCGGGGGAACGAGCCTGTCACGATCTCCGCCGTCACGGTGCGGCCTCCTCCTCGCGCAGCGATCACGGCATGTCCGACGCGGTCCGCCATGGAGGCGTTCCCGCCGGGCGGACTCAGAGGCCGTCTTCAATCCCGCTGGGGGATCGATGACGGCCTCTCTTTGCGCTGCGGTCAGTTCTGCGGGCGGCGGTAGGTCGCCAGGATCACGCCGGTGCTGGTCGGCTCGGCTCGCACCAGTTCCAGCCTCTTCATCGTGGCGTCGCCGGGGAACAGCCTCCGCAGGCCGCCGCCGGCGACCACCGGGTTGATCATCAGCGCGAGCTCGTCCAGCAGGTCCCGCTCCAGCAGGGACGCGACCAGGCCGGGGCTCCCGGCGACCGCGATGTCCTTGCCGTCCGCCTCCTTCAGCCGCCCGACCGCCGCCGCAAGGTCCCCCTTGACCAGGTGGCTGTTGGGCCATTCGCCGACATCGTCCAGGGTGCGGGAGACGACGTACTTGGGCGCCTTGTTGATCCAGTCCGCGAACGCCGCGTCGTCGGTGCCGTCGTAGCCCGGCCAGTACCCCGCCCACATCTCGTACGTGGACCGGCCGAGCAGCACCGTGTCCGAGGTGTCCAGCGCCCGCGCCAGGGCCGCGGCCGACTCGTCGCCCCAGGTGGACTGCCACCTGTCGGGCGCTTCGACGACCCCGTCGAGCGAGATGAACAGCGTCGAGACGACCTTGCGCATGGTGGCGACCTCCCGTTTCCCCGCTCCCCGTGAGCCGGGTCCGAAACGTTAGGGGCGCCCCCGGATCATGTCTTGTACAGAAGCGACAGCGGCACCGCCGGCTCGCGGACGCCCAGTTCGGTGGCGGTACGGCCGACGAACCGGGCCAGCGACCGCGCGAGGTGCGGCTGGTCGAAGTAGCCGAGCCGGTGCACCACCTCGTGGGCGGGCAGCCCGTCCCGCAGCAGGGCCGCCGCCTGCCGCGCCCTGCCGATCTGGCGGACGGTGCCCCGGGTGAGCCCGGTCGCCGCCACGAAGCGCCGCTGGACGGTGCGTTCCGACACCCCGGGCGGTTCGCCCCGCAGCGCGCTCGCGACGACGGGGTCCCGGACCAGGACGTCCTCGCGCACCAGCCGCCGGACGAACTCCTCGGCGTTCCCGTATCCGGGGAGGTGCCAGCGGGAGCCTTTCAGCGGGAACGAGGCGCGCGTCGCGCCGGGGATCTCGACGCCCCGGTCGACGAGCCGTCCCGGCGGGAGGTGCGGCATCACCGTGCCCAGCGCGAAGGTGATCCCGAAGAACGCGGTGCCGTCGGGGACCGGCGCCGGGCCGGCGGCCGGCTCCGGGCCCTGGACGAACACCTCGACCCGGCCGCGCCGCTCGCAGAAGACCAGGTCCCAGTTCGCGGTCGCGATCGCCGCCATCCGGTCGACGCCGGAGCTGCGGCTGCGCCACACCCGCTCGATGAACGGCGATTCGGACGGTCGGCTCTGCGTGTCGAGACCCATCCGGTCGTTCCCTTCTCGCGGCCCCGGCCTTACGAGAACCCTGCCACCGACCCGCGTCAGTGCGCACTTACTCGGGTGGGCTACGGTGGATCCGCAACGACCGTTCGGAGGAGGCGCGAGTGGACTTCGACCTGCCGGAGAGCGCGATCGCGGTGCGCGATGGCGTGGGGGCGATCGCCGGGAAGTACGGCCAGGACTACTGGGACCGGTGCGACACCGAGAAGCGCTGGCCCGAGGAGGTCTGGCGCGAACTGGTCGACGGCGGCTGGCACAGCCTGGCGATCCCCGAGGAGTACGGCGGCGCCGGGCAGGGCCTGCTGGAGCTCGCCGTGGCGCTGGAGAGCCTGGCGGGCGGCGGCGCCGGCGGCGCGGCCTCGTTCATGTACCTGCTCACCCCGGCGTTCGGCGGGCTCACCATCACCCGGCACGGCACCGAGGCGCAGAAGGCCGAGTTCCTGCCCGGGATCGCCGCCGGCGAGCTGGAGACCTGCTTCGCCATCACCGAGCCGGACGCCGGCAGCAACGCCCTCAACATCACCACCCACGCCCGCCGGGACGGCGACCACTACCTGATCAGCGGCCAGAAGATCTGGATCTCCGGCGTCGAGCGGGCCGACCACATGGTGCTGGTCACCCGCACGATCCCGGCGGCGGAGGCGAAGCCGCGCACGGCGGGCTTCACCGTCTTCCTGGTCGACATCAAGAAGGCCGAGGCCGAGGGGACGCTCACGTACCGTCCGATCCCCAAGCTCGGCACCAACACCGTCGCCTCCAGCATGGTGTTCCTGGACGACGTCCGCGTCCCGGCCGACCGCGTCCTCGGCGAGCCCGACCTGGGGTTCGCGGTCCTGTGGGACATCCTCAACCCCGAGCGGATCCTGGCCGCGGCCGGCGGTGTCGGCTCCGGCGAGCTCGTCCTGGAGATCGCCTGCGCGTACGCCCGCGACCGCGCGCCCTTCGGCAAGCCGATCGGTGCCAACCAGGGCATCGCCTTCCCGCTCGCCAAGATCAAGGCGCAGCTGGAGCTGGCCCGGCTGATGACCTACAAGGCCGCCTGGCTCTGGGACGCCGGCAAGCCGTGCGGGTCCGAGGCCAACATCGCCAAGCTCACCGCCGCCGACGCGGCCTGGCAGGCGGCCGACCGCGCCTTCCAGACCCACGGCGGCATGGCGTACTCGCTGGAGTACCCGGTGGCCCGCATGTTCCGCGACGCCCGCATCGCCAAGAACATCCCGGTCGCCGAGGAGATGGTGCTGGCCCACATCGCCCAGCACGAGCTGAACCTCCCCCGGTCCTACTGACCCCGGCGCCGCGCGGGACTCCCCTCCTATCGGACAAACCAGGATCACTCTCCGCCTTTCTGGACGAACGACCTTACGAATTC
>NZ_JBEZWH010000043.1:0-67987 GCF_040703975.1 Spirillospora sp. NPDC029432 | reverse complement strand
GCCGCCGTCGTCTCCGCTGGCCCGCCGGCTCGCCCGCGACCACGGCCTCGACCTGGCCGCGCTGACCGGCACCGGCCCCGGCGGGCGGATCATCCGCGCCGACATCGAGGCCGCGATCCGCACCGCCGGGACCCCGGCCGCCGCGGCCCCGGCCCCGGCCGCGCAGCCGCAGCCGGCGCCCGCCCCGGCCGTACGGGCGGACGACGCGGACGTCGAGCGCGTGCCGCTCAACCGGTTCCGCAAGGTCGCGGCCCGCCGGCTCACCGAGAGCAAGCAGAACGCCCCGCACTTCTACCTCACCCGCGAGGTGGACGCCGAGGCGCTGCTGGAGTTCCGCGCGACGCTCAACGCCGCGCTCGCCCCGGCCAAGGTCAGCGTGAACGACCTGGTCGTCAAGGCCTGCGCCACCGCGCTCCTGGAGCACCCCGCCGTCAACGTCTCGTACACGGAGGAGGAGCTCCTCTTCCACAAGCGGGTCAACGTCGGCGTGGCCGTCGCGGTCGAGGACGGCCTGCTCGTCCCCGTCATCCGCGACGCCGACCGCAAGAGCGTGTCCCAGATCGGCGCCGAGACCCGCGAGCTGGCGGGCAAGGCGCGCGAGGGCAAGCTGTCGGCGCAGGAGATGAGCGGCGGCACGTTCAGCGTCAGCAACCTCGGCATGTACGGCGTCGCGAGCTTCTCCGCCGTGATCAATCCGCCGGAGGCCGCCATCCTCGCGGTCGGCGCCGTCCGCGACGAGCCGGTCGTCCGCGACGGCCAGGTCGTCCCGGGCAAGCGGATGGCGGTGACGCTGTCGGTCGACCACCGCGCCACCGACGGCGCGACCGGCGCCGCGTTCCTGGCCCGCCTCGCGGAGCTGCTGGAGAACCCGCTGCTGATCGTCGCCTGACCCGGTCGGCTCGTGGCGTGCCCGCCCTCCCGTGACGTACCGGGAGGTGGGCACGCCACGGGTCAGCGTGCCGGGAGGGCCAGTTCGGCGTGGACGGCCCGGTGGTCGGTCACCGGCAGGGGGTGCACGCCGAATCCCCGGACGGCCACGCGCCGGTCGGCCACGACGCGGTCCAGGGCCACTCCCGGGACGGGGCGGCCGTGGGCGCCGTTCGGCCAGGTCGCGCGCAGGCCGCCGCCGGTGGCGTCGGCGGCGTCGCGGTAGCCGGTGGCGAGGATCCGCCGCATCTCGGCGTGGTCGAGGGTGGCGTTGAAGTCCCCGGCCAGGATCCGTACCGGCCCGCCGGGATCGGCCGGGGGCAGCGCCCGCAGCCCGGCGGTCCAGCAGCCCGCCGACCGCGGATGCGAGGGCGCGCACGGGTGCACGGAGACGACCTCGACCGGCGGCGCCCCGGGCACCTCCACCCGGGCCCGTGCCTGGCGGAAGCCGATGTCGATCGGCGGCCGCTCCTCGAGCGGGTACCGCGCGTACACCGCCGAGCCCGTCACCCCCGGTTCGGCCCGCACCACCCGGTGCGGCAGGCTCCGCCCGATCCCCGCCGCGTCGAGCGCCTCGGCCGCCTCGGGCGTGATCTCCTGGACGGCGAGCACGTCGGGCCGTACGCGCCGGAGGAGGTTCATCACGTCCGCGGTGGGTGCGCTCCCCATCAGCAGGTTGGCCGCCAGCACCCGCACGACCGGCCCCTTCGCGGCGGGATCTTCGTTGGGGAACGCCCGCGGCGCCACCATCGCGACCAGCATCACGGCCGGCACCAGCGCCGCGACGGCGACGTACCACCGCCGCAGCACCAGCGCCACCACCGGGACGATCACCGAGGCGGCCGCGACGTACGGCGTGAACGCCACCAGCTGCTGCCACCGGAACGCCGGCTCCCACCCGGAGGCCCGCATCAGCGCCCAGCCGGCGAACGGCACCACGGCCGCCGCCAGAACGGCGCTCACCCAGCCCCTGCGCCGCCGCCCTCCCGCCTGGGCCCCTTCGGTTTCCCGCCCGCTCTCCGCCCGTACGGCCACCGGCCCTCCCGTTCCGTCGTCCCCTGTTGAGACGGAGCCTCGCGGGGCCAGGGTTCAGTCGAGTTTGAAGAGGTTCTCGTCGATGCGGTCGAGGGCCAGCCGGACGGCGCCGATGCCGACGGCCTCGTCGCCCAGGGTGGACGCCTCGATGCGGGTGGGGCTGAGGCACAGCGGGCGGACCTGGCGGCGCAGCTCGTCGATCAGGCGGTCGCCGGCCCGGGTGAGCGCGCCGCCGACGACGATCATCTCGGGGTCGATGGCCAGCGCCATCGCGGCGATGCCGCGGGACATCCGGGCGGCCAGGCGCTCGACCAGGGCGACGGCCTCGGGGTCGTCGTGCTGGGCGGCGGCCAGCACGGCCGCGGCGCCGCCGCCGTCGGGGGCGCGGCCGGCGGCGGTCGGGACGCCGGTCAGCGCGGCCGTGGTGTCGCGCAGTCCCAGCTCGGGCAGCATGCCGACCTCGCCCGCGGCGCCCCACCGGCCGCGGTGCAGGCGGCCGCCGATGACGGCGCCGACGCCGGTGTGCAGGCCGGCCAGCACGCAGATCACGTCGTCGGCGTCCTCGGCGACGCCGCGCCAGCGCTCGGCCATGGCGGCGAGGTTGGCGTCGTTCTCCACGTACACCGGGCAGGTGAACGAGCGGCCCAGCTCGCGGCCCAGGTTGAGGCCCTGCCAGCCGGGGACGACGGTGCAGAACGCGACCTCGCCGTCCGCGGTGACGACGCCGGGCGTGCCGGCGGCCACGGCCCACAGCTCGGAGCGCTCGACGCCGGTGGCGGCCAGGCAGGTCTTGACGGCGGCGCGGACGGCGGCGAGCCGCTCCGGCGGTGCCCAGCCGACGTCCAGGTCGGCCCGGTAGGAGCCGACTACCTCGCCGTTCAGGTCGGCGACGAACAGCTGGACCCAGTGCGCGTCGATGTCCAGGCCCAGCGCGTACCCGGCCTCGGCGCGGAAGCGGTAGCGGCGGGCGGGGCGGCCGAGGCCGGCGCCGGAGCGGGGCGCGACCTCGGTGACCAGGCCGCGGCCGGCCAGCTCGCCGAGCACGCCCTCGGTGGTGGGGCGCGACAGCCCGACCTGCTTGGCCAGCTCGCTCAGCGTCGGCTCGCCGCCGCCGCGCAGCGCGCGCAGGGTGGCGGCGGAGTTGAGCCGGCGGAGCACCGAAGGATCTCCCCCATGCAGGGATATTTCGGACACGGCACCTCTTGCTCGGTTTCAGGGCCTTGACAGGGACGGACGGACCGTGGACATTAATGCCAACCTACTTACGAAAGGGCCTTTCGTAAAGGTGGCGCAGGGCGGAAGGCGAGCTCAGAGGGCAGGTGACCGGGCGGTGACAGCCGAGACCAGGGGACCCACGATCGCGGTCGTGGGCGCCGGACTGCGCGGGAGCAGCTACGCCCGCCGGATCCGCGCGACCGCGCGGGGCAGGGTGGTGGCGGTGGCCGAGCCGGACCCGCTGCGCCGCGAGCGGTTCGCCGCCGAGCACCGCATCCCGCCGGAACGGACCTTCGCGAGCTGGACGGACCTGGCCGCGGCCGGCCGGCTGGCAGACGGCGCGATCATCGCGACCCAGGACGCCGAGCACGCCGAACCGGCCGTACGGCTCGCCGGGCAGGGCTACCACATCCTGCTGGAGAAGCCGATGGCCACCACCGAGGCCGACGCGGAACGGGTGGTCGAGGCGGCCGAACGGGCCGGGACGATGCTGGCGGTCTGTCACGTGCTCCGTTATACGCCCTACACGCGGATGATCCGGAAACTCCTGGAAGACGGGCGGATCGGCACCCCGATCACGGTCCAGCACCTGGAGCCCGTCGGCTGGTGGCACCACGCCCACTCGTACGTGCGGGGCAACTGGCGCCGCGAGGACGAGTCGGGCCCGATGCTGATGACCAAGTCGGTGCACGACATCGACTGGATGATCCACATCATGGGCGAGCGGCCCTCCCGGGTCTCCTCGTTCGGGCGCCGCTCGCACTTCCGGCCGGAGAACCGCCCGGACGGGGCCGCCGACCGCTGCCTGGACTGCCGGGTCGAGGCCGGCTGCCCCTACTCGGCCACCCGGCTCTACCTCTCCTGCCTCGGCGATCCCGAGCGCGAGGCCTGGCCGCTGGGCGCGGTCACGCACGACCGCACCGAGGCCGGCGTGCTCGCGGCGCTGCGCGACGGGCCGTACGGGCGCTGCGTGTACGCCTGCGACAACGACGTGGTGGACCACCAGGTCGTGAACATGGAGTTCCCGTCCGGGGCCACCGGCACATTCACCGTGACCGCGTTCTCCCCGTACGCGCAGCGGCAGACCCGGATCTTCGGCTCGGCCGGCTGCGTCGAGGGCGACGGGGTGCGGATCTCGCTGCGCGACTTCGTCACCGGCGAGGTCGAGACGTTCGAGCCCGAACCCGACCACGCCAGCCCCGACGGCCGGCACGACGCCGCCGACGAGGCGCTGGCCGACGCCTTCGTCGCGGCGCTGGCCGCCGGCGACCCCGCCCCGCTCGGTTCCGACGGGCGCGAGAGCCTCGACTCGCACCGCGTCGTGTGGGCGGCCGAACGCGCCCGCCGCGCGGGAACGGTCACCGCCGTCACCGCCCCGCACGCCGCCGCACCGGACGGCGCCCTTTCTCCGCAACCCCCCGCGAAAGGTATCCCGACGCCATGAGTAGAAGAGTGTGGACCGGCACGGCCGGCGCCGCCGGCACGCTGGCCCTCGCGCTGGCGCTGAGCGCGTGCAGCGGCTCCGACGGCGGCGACGCCTCGGCCCCGGCGACCAACGAGGGGCGCGGGCCCATCACGTTCGCCACCGGCAAGGACCTGACCGGCACCATCCAGAAGCTGGTCGAGAAGTGGAACGGCGCGCATCCCAAGGAGCGGGTGCGGATCGTCGAGCTGCCCGAGGACGGCGACCAGACCCGGCAGCAGCTCGTCCAGAACGCGCAGATCAAGTCCGACGCGTACGACGTGGTCCGGCTGGACGCGGTGTGGACGGCCGAGTTCGCCGCGCGCCGCTGGGTGCTGCCGCTGGACGAGGGCACGCTGGACCCGGGGACGTTCGTGCCGGCCGCCCTGGAGACCGGCAAGTACCGCGGCAGGCTGCACGCGGCGCCGTGGCTCACCGGGACCGGGATCCTGTACTACCGCACCGACCTGCTGGAGGCGGCGGGCGTCAAGGAGCCGCCGAAGACGTGGGACGAGATGGAGCGCGCCTGCGACAAGGTGGCGGCGACCGGCGAGGGCAAGGGCGTCGGCTGCTACGCGGGCCAGTACGACAAGTACGAGGGCCTCACCGTCAACTACTCCGAGGCCGTCCAGTCCGCCGGGGGGCAGGTCTTCGACGCGAACGGCAAGCCGCAGGTGACGTCGCCGCAGGCCAAGGCCGGCCTCCAGTTCCTCGTTGACGGGTTCAAGGACGGCAGGATCCCCGAGAAGAGCGTCACGTACAAGGAGGAGGAGAGCCGCCGCGCCTTCCAGGACGGGCAGCTGGTCTTCCACCGCAACTGGGCGTACGTGTACGCGCTCGCGGCCGCCGAGGACGGCACGTCCAAGGTGAACGGCAAGTTCGACGTCGCGCCGCTGCCCGGCAAGGACGGCATCGGCTCGGGCACGCTCGGCGGCAACAACCTGGCGGTGTCGGCGTTCTCCAAGAACCAGGCGACCTCGCGCGACTTCATCCGGTACATCGTGGGCCTCGACGTGCAGCGCGAGTACAACAAGGAGCAGTCGTTCCCGCTGTCGCGGACCGCGCTGTACGACGACCCGGCGCTGGTGAAGCAATATCCGTACTTCCCGATCATGAAGAAGAGCCTGGAGCAGGCGAAGCCGCGCCCGGTGGTGGTCAAGTACAGCGAGGTGACCGCCACCGTTCAGGACCACGTCACCGCCGCGATCACCGGGAAGAAGAGCGTGGACCAGGCCGCCACCGACCTGCAGGCCGCCCTCTCGGGCCTGACCGACTGATCCCTTCATGAACGAGCTGACCACCGGCACCGGCCGCGATCCGGCCGGCCCGCCGGTCACGTCCCCGGCCGGGGCCGCTCCCCGAGGCCACGAGGGTCCCGGCCGGGGACGGCCCGCCCGGAGGCGGCGCCGCGGCGGCGGCGAGGGGCGGCTGGCGGCCCTGCTGCTGTCCCCCACGTTCGCCGTGCTGGCCGTCGTGATCGCGTTCCCGATCGTCGCGGCGGTGTGGGACTCGCTGCACCGCACCACCGAGGAGCTGGACGCCGACGGGCTGGTGGTGGAGGCCGAGCGGTTCAGCGGCCTGGCCAACTACACCTCGCTCATCGGGTCGGACCGGTTCCAGACGGCGCTGTGGAACACGACGTTCTTCACCGTCACCACGGTCGCGATCGAGACGGTGATCGGGCTGGGGATGGCGCTGCTGATGCACCGCGCGTTCCGCGGCCGCGGGATCTTCCGGGCCAGCGTGCTGGTGCCGTGGGCGATCCCGACCGCGATCTCCGCGCTGCTGTGGCGGTGGATCTTCTCGGCGGACGGTGTCGCGAACGCGGTGCTCGGCCGGGAGATCCTCTGGACCGCGGACGGCCTGGAGGCGCGGTTCGCGGTCATCATCGCCGACACCTGGAAGACGGCGCCGTTCGTGGCGCTGCTGGTGCTGGCCGGACTCCAGGTGATCCCGGACGAGGTGTACGAGGCGGCGCGCGTCGACGGCGCCGGCGCCTGGCAGCGGTTCCGGAACGTGACGCTGCCGCTGGTCATGCCGTCGCTGCTGGTCGCGGTGATGTTCCGGATGATGGACGCGCTGCGGATGTTCGACCTGCCGCAGGTGCTCATCGGCACCCGCAAGCCGTCGGTGGAGACGCTGTCGCAGCTGGCGTGGGACGAGGCGATGAACCTCCGGTACGGGCCGGCCGCCGCGACGGCGACCGTGCTGTTCCTCTACATCGCGCTGGCCGCGTACGTGTTCGTACGGCTGCTCGGCGCCGACATGATCGGCGAGGAGGACGAGAAGTGATCCGGCGGTGGACCGACCGGCTGTCGCCGGTGCTCGCGGCGGTGTTCTGCCTGCTGCCGTTCTACTGGATGGTCGTCTCCAGCCTGCGCCGGCCCAACGACGTCCTCGACATGTCGGTGCTGCCGAACCCGCTGTCGCTGGAGAACTACGAGGCGGTCTTCCGGCCGGGCAACGGCTTCCTCCGCGCGCTCGGCAACAGCGTGGTGGTCGCCGGGACCACCACCGTGCTGACGCTGGCCATCGGCACGGCGGCCGCGTACGCGCTGGCGCGGCTGCGGTTCCGGTTCAAGCGGCTGGTGCTGGCGCTGGTGGTGTCGACGTCGATGTTCCCGGGCGCGCTGCTGATCGTGCCGCTGCTGAGACTGTTCACCGACATCGGGTGGATCAACAGCTACCAGGCGATGGTGGTGCCGAACCTGTCGTTCGCGCTGCCGCTGGCGATCTGGAACCTGACCGCGTTCTTCCGGCGGCTGCCGTTCGAGCTGGAGCAGGCCGCGATGGTGGACGGCTGCACGGCCGGCCAGGCGTTCCGGAAGATCATCCTGCCGCTGGCCGCGCCCGGGGTGTTCACCACGGCGATCATCACGTTCGTGGTGGCGTGGAACGAGTACCTGATCGCGGTGTCCATGGTCAACGACCAGACGATGAAGACCGCCAACGTGATCGTCGCCCAGTTCACCGGCCAGCACGGCTACGACCAGCCGTTCGGGACCCAGATGGCGGCCGGGGTGATCGTCACCGTGCCGCTCGTGCTCGTGGTGCTGGCCTTCCAGCGCCGCATCGTCGCCGGCCTCACCTCCGGCGGCCTGAAGTAGACCACTCCCCTCTCCCTGGAGTAGCGCCGCATGAGATCACCCCTGCCCGCACCGCGACGACGAACCTTCCTGGCGATGACCGGTGTCAGCGCCGCCGCGTTCGCCGCCGGCACCGGTCACGCCGCCGCCGAGGACACCGGCGGCAAGGTCCCGGCCGATCCGTTCACGCTGGGCGTCGCGTCCGGCGACCCGCTGCCCGACGGGTTCGTCCTGTGGACGCGGCTCGCGCCCGTCCCCCTCGCCGCCGACGGGCACGGCGGGATGCCGCTCCGCCCGTACACGGTCCGGTACGAGGTCGCCGAGGACGCAGCGTTCCGGCGCGTCGCCAAGCGGGGGCAGGCCCTCGCGACGCCCGAGCTGGCCCACTCCGTGCACGCCGAGGTGCACGGGCTGCGGCCGGGGCGGGAGTACTTCTACCGCTTCCGCGCCGGGACGGAGATCAGCCCGGTGGGCCGGACGCGGACGGCGCCCGATCCGCGGTCGACGCCGGACTCGTTCCGGTTCGCGACGGCGTCGTGCGCCGCCTGGTACCACGGTCATTTCACCGCGTACCAGCACATGGCCCGGGAGGACCTCGACATGGTCCTCTTCCTCGGCGACTACATCTACGAGTACGGCATCACCGCGGCCAACATGTGGCGGCAGGGCGTCCCGCTGCCGGGACCGGAGCACGCCGTCGAGATCAACACGCTGGAGCAGCACCGGCTGCGGTACGCCCTCTTCAAGGCCGACCCGAACCTCCAGGCCGCGCACGCCGCCGCGCCCTGGATCTTCACCACCGACGACCACGAGGTCCAGAACAACCACGCCGGCGACTGGTCGGAGACGGGCGTCCCGGCGGCGGACTTCCGGCGGCGCCGGGCCGTGGCGTACCGCGCGTTCTACGAGAACCTCCCGCTGCGCAGCGTCATGCGTCCCGAAGGTCCCGACCTGGACCTCTACCGCCGCTACCGGTGGGGGCGGCTCGCGCAGATCGACATGCTCGACAACCGGCAGTACCGCGACACCTTCCCGGCCGGCGCCGTCATGGACGACTCCCCCGAACGGCACGACCCGAAGCGCTCGATCCTCGGCGCCCGGCAGGAGAAGTGGCTGTACGACGGCCTCGGGCGCTCCGACGCCGTCTGGAACCTGCTGGGCAGCGGCGTCGTCGTGGCCGAGATCGACCGCGACACGGGCCCCGGCCGGCTGTACAGCAACGACATGTGGGACGGCTTCCCCGCCAACCGGAAGCGGCTGTGGTCGGCGCTGGAGCGGCACCGGATCGCCAACCCGGTGGTGCTGTCGGGCGACATCCACCGCCATGTCGCGGCCGACCTCAAGGCCGACTTCAAGGACCCGGACTCGAAGACGATCGGCACCGAGCTCGTCACCGGCTCCATCGGCTCGGACGGCGACGGCGCCGAGACCGACTCGCTGGCCCGGCTCTGGCTGGGCAACCCGCACGTCAAGCTCTACAACGCCCGCCGCGGGTACGTGAGCTGCGCGCTGACGCCGGGCCGGCTCACCTCCGAGTTCAGGACCGTCGAGTACGTCACCCGTCCCGGCGCCCCGGTCCGCACCGCGGCGCGCTTCGTCACCGAGGCCGGCCGGCCCGGCCTGAACCGAGAGGTCTGAGCCATGACCGTCACCCGCCGTTCGGCCCTCGGCCTGGGCGCCGCCGCCCGCCGCCCCCGCCCCGTGCACGGGCTGCGCGCCGAGCCCGGCATCGGGCGGATCCGCCTGTCGTGGAAGGGCGAGGCGTACGCGCCGCTGGTCGACCACTACGCGATCTACGGTTCGCGCTCGGCCGGCTTCGGCGTCGGCCCGGACACCCTCGTCGGCAAGACCGTCTACGGGTACTTCGCGCACGACCGCATGGGCGGCGCGCGGCAGGAGTGGCACTACCGGATCGTCACGGTGGACGCCGCCGGCAACCGCAGCCGCCCCTCGGCCGAGCTCTCCGCCAGCAGCGTCGAGTCCGTCACCGTCGCCGGCAGCGCGCTGGCGACCGTGGGGGACTTCGACCACAAGACGCTGGAGCTCGCCCTCGCCCCCAAGGGCTACGCCCAGTACCGCGCGCGGTTCGGCGACGGGCCCGACTACACGTACGGGAAGAGCACCCCCGGGAACGACTGGGCCTACATCCAGCCGGGCCCGGCGGACTCGTGGGCGGGCAACCGGCCGAGCCGCGCCACGTTCCGCTTCCCCCTGGAGTCGGTGCCGTCCGGGGAGACGTGGCTGGCCGTCTGGCTCGTGGACACCCACGCGTCCCTGCCCGGGACGGTCAAGCTGGCGCTCAACGGCACGCCCGTACGGGAGGTGCCGCTGGAGTTCGGCGGGACGCGCGGCTCCATGGAAGGGGACGCGACGCTGCCGAACACGCCGCTGAAGCCCTCGTACGTGGAGCTGCCGCTGCCCGCCGCCGCGCTGAAGGCCGGCGAGAACGTCCTGACGATCGACAAGCAGGTCGGATCCTGGCACGTGTACGACGCGCTGGGGATCTTCGCCCGCTGACGGGCGCCCCGGCCGGGCCGCCCGGGCCGCCCGCGGGCCGGCCTCCGCTACAGCAGGTCAGTACGTCCAGCTGTAGCGGAGGTCGGCCTGCCAGCCGTTGTCCGGGAAGTAGTTGTGGATGATGTAGGCCGGGCCGAGCCCCTTGGCGAAGATGTTGTCGCGGTCGTGCCGCAGTTCCAGGGGGCCGCCGGCCGTCCCGCCGTTGCCGGGGTTGTTGTCCTTCCAGACCTCGTACTGCTTGACGCACGTCCAGTCCTGGAAGTACGCGTTGTCGCAGGTCGGCCCGGACGGCGGGAACCAGACCTGCTTGTGGTAGAAGTCCACCGGCGTGCCGCCCGGGACCTGGATCTGGCCCCAGGCCTCCAGGCAGTACGGCTCCGCCTGCACGTCCCACTTCACGTAGTGCTGCTTGCCGTCCAGCGACGGGATCGGCTTGGCGTTCTGGCAGTTGACGTCACCGATCTGCTCCTTGGTGACGCGCTGCTTCAGCAGGCCCTCGTCGTTGCCGTACCCGTCGAGCAGGACCCACTGGCCGTCCGCGCTGCGCTCGAACTTCTCGTAGTTGGCCGGCGGCCACTTGTCCGGGTCGCCCCACTTGATGTGCGAGACGTTGCCGCCCTGCGGCTCCCACGCCCACTGGTTGCGCCACGACCCGGACCAGAACTGCCCGGCGCTGCGCTCGAACATCCGCGAGTAGTCGCCGTACGTGCCGAGGTCCTGCGCCCGCGGCGCGGCCGCCGCCCGCGCGGTCCGCTGCCCGTCCCCCGAACGGGCGGTCCCCGCGACGGCGGCGCCGCACACCGCCGCCGCGAGGACGGTCGCCATCCCCGCCCTGCCCCATCCGCTCATGATCGCCGTACCCCGTTTCCCCGTGCCCCGTGATGATCAGTTGGGCACGCTAGGGGGAGGTGTCGGGCGATGTCAACACATAGTCAACGCGAATGGCGCAGAGTAGGCGTTCGGGCAGGGGTTCGGGTCGGCGTTCCTACCGGCGGTACGTCAGGCCGTACCCGAACGGGAACAGCGGGTCCTTGCCGTCGCCCCGGTTGATGGGCTGCTGGCCGGCGTCCTTCATCCAGGTCACGGGCAGCTTCCCGGTCGGCTTCCGGACCCCGAACAGCACGTCCGCCACGCCTCGCCCCTCGGTGCCGGGCAGCCAGGACGCGAGCAGCGCGTCCCATTCGGGGAGCTGCGCGGAGATGTCCAGCGGGCGGCCCGAGACCAGCACCACGACCACCGGCACGCCGGACGCGCGCAGCCGCTGGAGCGTCGCCAGATCCTCGGCGTCCAGCCCCATCGCGCCGGGCCGGTCGCCCATGAACTCGGCGTACGGGGTCTCGCCGACCACCGCCACGGCGGCGTCGTAGGAGCCGTCGATGCCGCCGCCGTCCCTGGCGTACGTCACCGTGCTGCCCTTGCCGGCCGTCTGCCGGATCCCCTCCAGGATCGTCGTCCCCGGCGTGATGTCGCCGGACGAGCCCTGCCAGGTGATCGTCCAGCCGCCGCTCTGGTTGCCGATGTCGTCGGCGTTCTTGCCGGCCACGAAGATCCGGCCGCCGCGGCGGTCGAGCGGCAGCACGTTCCCCTGGTTCTTCAGCAGCACCTGGGACTCGGCGACGGCCCTGCGCGCCAGTTCCCGGTGCTCCTTGCTGCCGACCGTGCGCAGGTAGCGGCGGTCGGTCAGCGGCCGCTCGAACAGCCCGAGCTGCACCTTCTTGGTCAGGATGCGCCGGTTGGCGTCGTCGATCCGCGACATCGGCACCCGGCCCGCCTCGACCTCGGCCTTCAGCGTCTCGATGAACCTCTTCCAGTCGTTCGGCACCATCACCATGTCGATGCCCGCGTTGATCGACGTGCGGACCTCGGCCGGGGTGAAGCCGGGCTGCCCGTCGATCTGGTCGATGCCGTTCCAGTCGGAGACGACGATGCCGGAGAAGCGCAGCTCCCTCTTCAGCACGTCGGTGATCAGGTACCGGTGGCCGTGCGCCTTGACGCCGTTCCACGAGTTGAAGGAGATCATCACCGAGCCCGCGCCGCGCCTGACCGCCGCCTGGAACGGGGGCAGGTGGATCCTGCGCAGCTCCGCCTCGGACACCTCGGTGTTCCCCTGGTCGACGCCGCCGGTCGTCCCGCCGTCGCCGACGTAGTGCTTGGCGGTGGCCAGCACGGACGCCGGCCCGCCCAGCCGCGGCCCCTGGAGCCCGCCGACGGCCGTCGTCATCTGCGAGGGCAGCTCCGGGACCTCGCCGAACGACTCGTACGTGCGGCCCCAGCGGTCGTTGCGGGCCACGCACACGCAGGGGGCGAAGTTCCAGTCCGGGCCCGTGCCGGTGACCTCCTCGGCGGTGGCGGCGCCGATCCGGCGGACCAGCTCCGGGTCCCGGGCGGCGCCGAGGCCGATGTTGTGCGGGAAGATCGTCGCGCCGACCACGTTGTTGTGGCCGTGCACCGCGTCCACGCCGTAGATCAGCGGGATCCGCCGCGGGGTGGCGAGGGCGGCGCGCTGGAAGCCGTCGTACATGTCCGCCCACGACTCGGGCGTGTTGGGCGTGGGCACCGAGCCGCCGCCGGACAGCAGCGAGCCCAGCCGGTAGGCGGTGACGTCCGCGGCGGTCACGGCGCCGCGCTCCGCCTGCGTCATCTGGCCGATCTTCTCGTCCAGGGTCATGCGGTCCAGCAGCCGTTCCACCCGATCGTGGACGGGGCGCTTCGGGTCGAGATGGTCGGCGGTCTCCGCGGTCGCGCTGCCGCCGGTTCCGGCGAGCAGGAGCGCCGCCGACAGGCCGACTACCAGGGACCGGGGTGGGCTGCGGTGCATCATCGCCTCCGCTAGGGGCTCATCGGGCCAATTTGTCTTCCCCCCCAACAAAAGCAAGGTAAAGCGTCCAGGGCGCCGCGACAATACCCCTGTTGCGTCCCGGGGGCCGCCGGGCACGAAGAGGCCCCGGCCGATTCCGGCCGGGGCCCGCGCGCCGGGCGTCACCTGCGTTCGTGCCGGCCCGCCTCGCCGCCCTCGCCCCGGCGGCGGCCGGCGGCGTCGCTCTCGTGGGAGAAGTCGATCCGCTCCTTGCGGATCTCGTCCCGTACGGTCTGCTCGCTCGCGATGCGCTCGGCGCGCACCCGGACCCGCTCGACCGGCACCGTCTCCTTGGTGATCATCGGGCGCTCCTCGTGCAGGATGAACTCCCGCTCGTCCTCGCCGATCCGGAACCGGCCGGCGGCGTCGGCGCCCAGCTCCCCCTCGGCGATCGGCTCGCGCTCGATCCGCAGCTCCTCGCGGTAGACCGGGACGGTCCGCTCGATCCGCTCGACCTCGACCCGCTTGCGCAGCCGCACCCGCTCGGCCTCGTGCCGCTCGGTGCCGACCCGCAGCCGCTCCTCCGAGAGGGTCATCTCGACCATGCCCTCGTCGGCCGTCGCCCGGTCGCCGACCGTGGTCCGCTCCCCCGCCACCTTGCCCTGCGAGGTCTGCATCCGGTCGGTCTTGGACGTGGTCCCCGCGGTGGGCGTGGTGCGGGTCCGCTGCTCGCGGGCGGTCTGCTCACCGGGCGCCTGCCCGCCGCGCAGCGTCTCCTTGCGCGCCTGCTGCCCCGGCACGTTCGGCTGCCGCCCCGTCGGCGGCCGCAGCCCGTAGTAGCGGTACAGGTCGGTGACCTGCTCCCGCGACAGGTGCTGGTCGGCGTCGACGTTGGGGGCGTGCTTGACCTTGTCCTTGTCGTACGGGATCTGGAGCCCGTCGCGGGTACGGCGCGCGTCGGACAGCGGGACGAAGCTCTCCCTCGTACCGAACCACCCGGTGTGCACCCGGACCCATTCCGGCTCGCCGGTGACGTCGTTGAGATAGACCTGCTTGACGGTCCCGCACTTGTGACCCGAACTGTCGGTCACATCGCAGTCCATCAGCTCCTTGACGTTCGTCTGCGTCTGCACGCGAAACACCCCTGCTTCCACTGAACGTGACTGTGGGCGGGCGGACCCCGTCCGCGCGCGGTCGGACGTGTTGCCGTCGGCATGGACCGGTCCGGCGCCGTGCGCGACGGGTCAGGGCTCCCCAGGCCGGAGCCGCGGCGGCGTGCCGCGGCGCGTACCCCCACTGAGCGGGGCTTCCCCCGTACCCGTACCCCGGATACCGAAGCACCGGAGTTGTCTGATTACTACCTGTGTTTCCGATCGTGACCAGGGTAAACACGGCATTGCGGGCGTCATTCGGGGGTGAATCCGGCCGCCGCGGCGGCCGCCAGCCCGCCGCACTCGCGCATCCGCGCGGGCGGCATGCGGTCGCTCGGACCGCACACGACGAGCGCCCCGAGCGGGTAGCCGTCGCGCCCGAGCAGCGCGGCGGACACCGCCCTGGCGCCCTCCTGGACCTCCTCGTCGTTGGTGGACCAGCCCTGCTCGCGTACCCGTTCCAGCGCGGGGTCGCCGTCGAACCCCGGGTGGACGGCGCGCCACCGGGCCACCTCCCCGGCCGGCAGGTGCGCCGCGATCGCCCGCGCCGCCGCGCTCCCGGGAACGGGCATGCCGGCGCCGGGGGCCATGCTCAGGCGTACCGGCCGCCGGCTCTCGGCCGCCTCGGCGACGACCAGCCGGTCCCCCTCCCGGACGGCCAGCAGCACGGTCTCGCCGCTGTCGTCGCGCAGCCGCTCCATCAGCGGCCGCACCGCCGCGGCCAGGCTGGCGGCGCCGCCGGTACGGGCCAGCCCGACGAACGCGGGCGCCAGCTCCCACCGGGTCGCCGGCCCGGCGGCTGGCCTGATCCAGCCCGCCTCGTGCAGCGTCACCGCGATCCGGTGCGCGGCGCTCTTGTCCAGCCCCGTACGGCGCGCCAGCTCGCTCACGCCCACCGGCTGCCCGGCGGCGATCGCCTCGACCAGCGCGCAGGCGTTGAGCACCGACCGGACCTGCTTGACCGTGCTCATCCCACCAACCTAGTATCAAAGTAACACAAGCGTGTTACATAGTAACACGGCCACGCACCACAGCAACACAGACGAGCCGTCTGGAGGCCGCCGTGACGCCGGAGGACCTGTTCCTGCCCGAGCCCGCCCCGCGCGAGGCCAAATACACGATCATCTCGGTGGACGACCATGTCGTGGAGCCGCCGGACACCTTCGAGGGCCGCCTCCCCGCCCGGCTCCAGGCCCGCGCGCCGCGCATCGTGGACACGCCCGAGGGCCACCAGGTCTGGGAGTTCGAGGGCGACCGCTACACCCAGGTCGGCATGAACGCCGTCGCCGGCCGCCGCCCCGAGACGGTGACGTTCGAGCCGTTCCGCTTCGACCAGATGCGCCCCGGCTGCTACGACATCGAGGCGCGGATCAAGGACATGGACGTCAACGGCGTCTGGGCGTCGGTCAACTTCCCGTCCCAGATCACCGGCTTCTGCGGGCGGGTCTTCTTCGCCACCCACGACCAGGAGCTCGGGCACGCCTGCGTCCGCGCCTGGAACGACTGGCTGTACGAGGAGTGGCACTCCAAGTACCCCGACCGGATCGTGCCGCTCGGCATCACCCACCTGACGAACCCGGAGCTGGCCGTCGAGGAGATCCACCGCAACGCCGCCCGCGGCTTCACCTCGGTCACCTTCCCCGAGCGGCCGCACGCCATCGGCCTGCCGTCGCTGTGGGACCGCGACCACTGGGACCCGATCATCGAGGCGTGCGTCGAGACCGGCACGGTCGTCTCCCTGCACGTGGGCAGCTCCGGCCTCGCCCAGCACCCCGAGGGCGCGCCCCGCCTCCAGCTCGGCGCCACCCTCTTCGGCCAGCAGTCGCTGCGCTCGTGCGCCGAATGGCTGTGGTCGGAGCACCCGCTGCGGCACCCCGACCTCAAGATCGCCATGAGCGAGGGCGGGATCGGCTGGGTCGCGATGCTGCTCGACCGGCTCGACAACATCGTGGACCGCTCCGGGTACGGCCAGGGCTGGGACATTCGCCCCGCCGAGGTCCTCAAGCGCAACTTCTGGTTCTGCACCATCGACGACCCGTCCACGATCGACACCCGGCACCGGATCGGCGTCGAGAACATCATGCTGGAGACCGACTACCCGCACGGCGACAGCACCTGGCCCGACACCCAGGACGTCATCGAGAAGGCCTGGGGCCACATCCCGGCCGCCGAACTCCGCGCCATGTGCTCGGAGAACGCCGCCGCCCTCTACCGCCACCCGCTGCCCGCGACCGTTCTCCCCCGGGACTGACCATGGCGTTCGAACCCACCCCGGACAAGCTCATCCCCGACCTGTCCCCGCGCGAGGAGCTCGTCCTCCTGGCCCGCTGCCTGTGGCGCGAGGGCTACAATGACCACCTCGCCGGCCACATCACCTGCGCCCTGGGCGACGGCACCCTCCTGTGCAACCCGTGGCTCATCACCTGGGACGAGCTGCGTCCCCACCAGGTCATCCGGATCGACCTGGCCGGCAACGTGGTGGAGGGGGACTGGCCCGTGCCGCTGGGCATCCCCCTGCACCTGGCGCTGCACGAACGGCGTCCCGACGTCCGCTGGGCGATGCACAACCACCCCCTCTACGGGACCGTCTGGGCCGACATGCGCGAGGCCCCGCCCGCCATGGACCAGAGCAGCGCGCTGGGCGGCGGCGACCTGACCGTGATCGACGAGTACGACGAGCCGGTCAACAGCCTGGAGTCCGCCCGCTCGGCCGTGGCCCGCATGGGGGACGCCGACCTCGCACTCCTCGCCGGGCACGGCGTCTTCGTCGTGGGGAACTCGGCCCGGGCCGTCCACCAGCGGGCCGTCGCGCTCGAGCAGCGCTGCCAGCGCGCCTGGTACATCCGCGCCGCCGGCGGGGCGCTCGACTCGCCCCTCCCGCAGTGGTGGGCCGACAAGATGCGGCGCAGCAGCGGCGAGAACTTCGCCGGGTTCTGGGAGGCCATGGTCCGCCAGGAACTGCGCGCGGACCCGTCGCTCCTCGGGTGACTACCGCTTTCCCTCCGGTCCCGGCATGCTGTCGGGATGATCCGTAAAAGTTCGGGCTCATCCCGCTCGTCCCGCGGCTCCAACAAGTGGAACCTCACCAAGGTGATGCGCGGCTACGACCCGAAGGCGGTGGACGCCTACCTCGCCCTCCTCGAATCCGGCGCCGCCCCGCCCCCGGCCGGATTCCGCCTGGTCATGCGCGGATACGACCCGGCGCAGGTGAACGCCCTCATCGCCGAGATGACGCACGGCACCGCGACCCCCTGACGGCCCCGCCAGGGGGTCCGCGTCATTTCTCCAGGCGCCGCGATCGGTTCTCCGAGCATTCGGCCAGCAGCCCCAGCCCGATGCCCAGCATCCAGACGTCCTTGCTGACGCCCAGACCCTGGTCGGTCGGCCAGATACTGCCGGGTTTCCGCATGCCCGGCGTCCGCAGATAAAAGGCGACCAGGCCGCCCGAGAACACCGACAGCGCCGCCCCCGCCAGCGCCGCCGGAACGAACGGCGCCAGCAGCACCGTCCCCGTCGCGATCTCCCCGGCGGCGAGCGCGCGCAGCAGTTTCCGGGGCGGCACCTCGTTCAGGAACGGAAAGGCCCCCGCCGCCATCCCGTGGATCGCGGCGGCCTTCTCCTCCCCGCCCTTCCATTTCTCCAGCCCGCTGTGCACGATGAAGGCGCCCGTCGTCAGGCGCCCCGGAACGGTCCGCAGCCTCATCTCGTACTCCCTCCCCCTGAGCGGGGGAGGTACCCGAGATCGACACGGACACACGAGGGCGACCGCCCGGGATCGAACCGAGGACCTCCAGGGCCACAACCTGGTGTGCAGACCACCACACCACGGTCGCCGCGTCTCCGGCGGGACTCGAACCCGCGACCTCCTGGTCCGCGACCAGACGCGCTCTCCACCGCGCCACGGAGACGTAGCGGGTGTGGGAATCGAACCCACCTGAAGTGGTTTATGAGGCCACCGAACGCACCAGCGTTCCTACCCGCCGCGGAGGGTGCGAGAATCGAACTCGCGCAGGGGTGAACCTGACGACGGCTTAGCAAGCCGCTGCCTTACCGCTCGGCCAACCCTCCGGAAATGAAAAACCGCCCGCGATTCTCCGCGGGCGGTTCGGAACGGACGCTTCACGTCCGCCGGCACGCGAAGAAACTGCGGCTGCGCATTCGATGGCTTCGCATTCTCTCCGCTCCTTCCGTCTCGTTCGGCCTTCACTGTGCCGCATGCCCCCGGCCCCGGCAAACCCTTTTTCCACGCCCGGGACCGGTGGCCGTGACCGGTCATGACCGAGGCGCGGGACGGTCTTGGGAGTTACGGTCCTGACAGCGCGTGTCGGGGGCGTGTACACGTTTCGGTACTGACAAAGGAGTCGTATGCGCATGCACCGTCGCCGGCGCGCGGCCATGGCCGGGGCGCTGGCCCTGGCCGTCGCCGTGCCGCTCGCCGTGTCCGGTCCCGCCGAGGCGAGGACCCGCTCCCTGGACGAGGTCTTCTCCCGCCTGCTGACCAAGCAGGTCTCCGGCAAGAACGTCGACAAGCACCTGCGGGCGTTCCAGTCGATCGCCGACGCCAACGGCGGCAACCGGGCCGCCGGGACGCCGGGCTACGACGCCTCCCGCGACTACGTCGCGGACAAGCTGCGGCGCGCCGGATACAAGGTCCAGCTGAACCCGATCAACTTCGTGAAGGAGTGGAGCGAGAACTCCACCCCGGTCCTGGCGATGCAGTCGCCGACACCGAAGCCGTACACGCACGGCACCGACTTCGTCACGTTCCAGCCCTCCCCCGCCGGCGACGTGACCGCCCAGGTCCAGGCCGTGGACCTGACGCTGCCGCCGACCCCGGAGCCGAGCTCCACCAGCGGCTGCGAGGCGTCCGACTTCGAGGGCTTCGTCGCGGGCCGCATCGCCCTGATCCAGCGCGGCACCTGCGCGTTCGTCAACAAGATCCAGAACGCCAAGGCGGCCGGCGCGTCCGGCATCATCGTCTTCAACGAGGGCCAGCCCGGCCGCACCGACCCGTTCCCGCTCGACGTCGGCGAGTGGCGGGCCGGCATCCCGATGGTCTTCTCCAGCTTCGCCGTCGGCAACGAGCTGGCCTCCACCCCGGGCGCGACCGTACGCCTCAAGGTCGATTCCAACCTCGTCCTCGGCACCAACCACAACGTCATCGCCGAGACCCGCGGCGGCGACCCCGGCAACGTCGTGATGGTCGGCGCCCACCTCGACAGCGTGCACGAAGGGCCCGGCATCAACGACAACGCCTCGGGCAGCGGCGCCATCCTGGAGACCGCGCTCCAGATGCGCAAGTTCCCGGTGCGCAACAAGGTGCGGTTCGCGTTCTGGGCCGCCGAGGAGATCGGCCTGCTCGGCTCGGACCAGTACGTCGCCGGCCTCTCCGAGGCGCAGCGCGACCGGATCCGCGTCTACCTGAACTTCGACATGGTCGCCTCGCCGAACTACGCGTACAAGCTGTACGACGGCGACGACTCCGACGCGACCGGCTCCCCGGCCGGCCCGCCCGGATCGGCCCAGATCGAGGCCCAGCTGGCGCGCTTCTTCGACGGCCGCCGCCTCGGCCACGTGGGCACCGACTTCGACGGCCGCTCCGACTACGGCCCGTTCATCGCGGTCGGCATCCCCGCCGGCGGCATCTTCACCGGCGCCGAGGGCATCAAGACCCCGGCCGAGGCCGCCATGTTCGGCGGCACCGCCGGCGTCGCGTACGACGTCTGCTACCACCTGGCCTGCGACACCCTCGCCAACGCCAACCGCACGGCCCTGGACGTCAACTCGGACGCCATCGCCGACTCCACCGCGCGCTACGCGTTCAACCTCTCGTCCATCCCCGACCGCACCCGCAAGACCACCGCGCGGTCCGCCGGCGCGGGCAACTCGGCACGCTGATCCCGGCCCGCGAGGGCGGACGGTCACCCCGGCCGCCCGCCCTCGCGGCGCTAGCGCCCCGGCTCCGGAGTGTCGAGCGCCACCCGCAGCGCCCTCAGCGCGTGGTAGACCCGCGCCTTGACCTCGTCCACCGGCACCCCCAGCGACACGGCCGCCTCGTTCACCGACCGCTCGCGGAAGACCGTCTCGTTCAGGATCTCTCGGTGCGCCGTCGGCAGCGCCCGGAACGCCCGGGCGACGCTCACCGGACGCACACGCTCCCCCATCACGCCGGGAGCGTACGAATCACCGTCTTTGCCGGATCGCAGTGCCACGCCCCGAACCTCGCACCACCACCCCTCCACGCCCACCCGTTTATGCCGTCCTTAAGGAACCGTTGAGAGACGGCCCGCGCCACCCCGCCCGGCCCCGCCCGACGAAGTCATCCGGAGAGCCCCCCACCTGCACAAACCCAACGCGAAAGCCACAGTCGAGTCCGGCACGCCGCCCAAGATCGACATACGTTTGGCTCCCCTCTCGCCCTCCCATGGCTCCCCTCCAGCAGACATCCATGCCCCTCGCCGAACGCGAGTCCACCCACGCCCCAAACGCCCCTTCGCCCTCACCCGGCACGAGGAGCTACGCCATGGCTGATCGCCTCACAGGCGTCACCACAGCCCTAGCCATGGCAGCAGTCACCGCCGTCATCGCGTACGAGCCGGTGCACGCTCACGGCGAGTCGGACATCACGGCGCGCCTCGTCCCGTTCACCGCGGGCGGCCTCATCTGGGCAGCCTCCATGGTCATCCTGGACGCGAGCGAGTCAGGGAATGCCAGCGGCTAATCCGCCTCTTCGGTCCCCTGCTGGTCGGCCTTCGCGTCGCTGGTGTCGGCGTTCGTCAGGAGCGCGCTTGTGACAACGTCGAACAGGTGGTCGGCGCGGGCCGCGAGCGAGGGCTGGTCACTGAGCCAGGCGAGTGAGCCGGCCAGCGCGTACAGGTCGGTGCCGTCGATGTCGGTACGCGCCATGCCCTCGGCCTGAGCGCGGGCGAGTAGCCGCGTGCCGGACGCGCGCATCGTGACGCAGGAAGCATGGAGTGCGGATTCGGTGTCCTCGATGGCGGCCGCCATCAGCGCCACGACGCCTCGATAGTTGTGCGCGCAGGCGACGAAGTCGCGTAGCCACGACCGCAGTGCATGGTCGGGCGTTTTCGAGGTTTCGAGCTCGCTCGCCTTCGCTGTCAGTTCGTCGAAGCTCGTGCGGAGCAGGGCATCGAGAAGCGCCTCGCGCGTAGGGAAGTGGCGGAGCAGGGTGGCCAGGCCCACGCCCGCTCTGCGTGCGATGTCGCGCAGGGAGGCATCGATGCCCTCCTCGGTGATGACGGCGCCCGCGACCGCGAGCAGGTGGTCGTGGTTCTTCCTGGCGTCGGCCCGCATCGCTTCTCCTTGACTATCCGGATCAGTGATCCATATATTCGGATCAGTGGTCCGGATGATACGGATCACTGATCCGTTCAGCGTATCCCCAGGCAGGGGCAGGAGATGACGATGCCGACACACACGATGAGGGCGATCCGGCTGTATGAGCACGGCGGTCCCGAGGTTCTGCGTTGCGACCAGGTGCCGGTTCCCGAGGCCGGGCCGGGTGAGGTGCTCGTCCGCGTGCACGCGGTCGGTGTCAACCCTCCGGACTGGTACCTGCGCGACGGACTGACCAACCTGCCTCCGGAGACGCGGCCGAAGTTCAGGCTGCCCGTGATCCCGGGTACGGACGTGTCCGGCGTCATCGAGGCCGTGGCAGCGGACGTGGACGGCTTCTCTCCCGGTGATGAGGTCTTCGGTCTCCTTCGCTTCCCGAGTTTCGACGGCGGCGCGTACGCCGAGTACGTGACCGCGCCCGCGTCGGACCTCGCACGCAAGCCGACCGGCATCGATCACGTACACGCCGCGGGGGTGCCCATGGCCGGGCTGACGGCGTGGCAGTTCCTGATCGAGCTCGGGCACGACCACCCGTCGCCCTTCCAGGAGGCGCGGCATCGCCCGGTGCCCCTGGGCGCCGACACGACGGTGCTCATCAACGGCGCCGCGGGCGGCGTGGGCCATTTCGGGCTGCAACTGGCGAAATGGAGGGGTGCACGTGTCATTGCGGTGGCCTCGGGCGGGCACGAGTCGTTCCTGCGCAAGCTCGGCGCCGACCGGTTCATCGACTACACCAAGAGCCGTCCCGAGGAACTCGTGCGCGGCGCCGACCTCGTCCTCGACACCGTCGGGGGCAGCGCCAGCAGCCGGTTCCTGCGCACGCTCAAGCGCGGCGGCGCGCTGTTTCCGGTGTTCTTCGCCGACTTCAAGGATGAGGAGAGCGCGAAGCTGGGCGTGACGGTGTCGGCCGCCCAGGTCCGCTCGAACGGTGCGCAGCTCGCCGAACTGGGAAGCCTCCTCGACGCCGGTACGGTCCGCGTCGCGATCGACAGCACGTTCCCGCTCGCGGACGCCTGGGCCGCGCACGAACGCGCCTCCCGAGGACATATCCAAGGCAAGATCGTGCTCACGGTCGCTTAGGAACGAGCCGTTTTCGCAGGCCGCCTCCAACCTCGTCTGAGGGGGCGTTCCGCTCCTCGCTAAAGGGGAGCAGCGAGTTCGGTGCGTGAGTGCGGCATGACATCGACGGTGCGGGGAAGCTTGGTGGCCGACGCTCTAGCGAAGGCTCCTGTCGGGCCTGCCCGCTACAGTCGGCCCGTAGGTGAAGGTCAAAGTGCATTGGAACGGCTCGTCACTCTTGTGTCTCCACCGCCGGACCGGTTGTTCGCGCTGGGTGACTGGGAGGAGCTGTTCACTTCCTTGGGCACGAGCCTGCCGCCGGACTATGTGGCGCTCATCGATACCTATGGGTCGAGTGACTTCTCCGAGTGGCTGGGCGTGGGCGATCCCCGGCGGGACGGGCACGGCTTCTCCAAGACGCGGAGGCGCGGACGATGGGCGATCAGTACCGCTCCTTCCGCTCACAGCGGCCGGAGGACCACCCGTTCGCGGCCTGGCCGGAGCCGGGTGGCTTCCTGTCATGGGGAAACTCCGTGAACGGCGACCACCTGCGCTGGCTCACCCAGGGTGAGCCTGACCGATGGCCCGTCGCCCTCTGGCCACGCCACAGCGATGATCACCGCGTGGTCGGCGACACGGTCACCGACTTCCTACTGAGCTGGTTCTCAGGTGATCCGGTCGGCGAGGAACTGCCCGATCATCGCCGCTCAGCGTCCGCCCCTGGCTGTGTGCATGTGGCAGCGGCTGCATGAGGCGAACGAGACGGCAGGACGAACACACCACTCGACGGAAGCAGAAGCGAAGGCGAGCGAAGATGGGCACCTGGGGTGTCGGACCATTCGACAATGACCACGCTGCGGACTTCGTCGCCGGCTTCGACCGTACCGAGCCCGGCCGGCGCGCCGACCTGATTCGCGAACGCTGTCCGCGGTCCTGGGGCCCAGAGGCCAGACCACCAGCCGTGTCGCTTGCCCAGCCATCGCTGCGGCCGCGCTGGTTGCCGCTCAGCAGCCAGAAGGAACGCCGCTCGATAGCGTCTACGCCCCCGAGCAGCCCATCCCGCCGTTGCCCATGGAACTGGTGACCTTGGCAGCTGACGCCCTCGATCGCATCATCGCTCCCGGCTCCAAGATCCGAGAACTCTGGGACGAGACGACTGACGACCACCCATGGCACGACGAGGTCGCCAAACTCAAGGCGGTTTTGACTCCCACCGACACATGAGCCCGCGTGCTGCTTATGCCGTGTGCCATCGGTAGCTTGTGTGAGCCGCTGTATGGAGGCCATTGCTGTACTTCCGTGCTGTACAGCAATCCCATCGACCAGGTGTCCTCAGCTTGGGTCACCTTTCCTGCGGGCCTCCGGTGTCTCGCCAAGGGCCAGCAGGTAGACGGGGTCGCGCAGTCTTGGCGCTGATGTCGGGGACCAGGCGGTGAGCGAAGTCGTACAGCACCAAAGCCCTCGTCTGGCGAGAGCCGGATCAACTCGTCAGAAGTGGACATGCGCCGCAAGCTAAGCAGCCACAGCACCACGGGACAGGGCGTTCGCGACCGAGAGGCTGTCCTCGTAGACGTGGTAGCGCGTGATCAGGCCGTTCTCGAAGGTCAGGTGGAGGGCGCAGCGGGCCGTGTACTCGTGGCCGGTGGCCCGTACGGTCTGGGCGATCGTCGCGAGGACGACCGCGTCCGTGCCGTCCACGAGGATCTGGTGCACCTGCGAGGCGTTCTTCTCCGGAACGTGATACTCGCGAAGCTCGCGGAAATGCGCGGCGGCCTCTTCCCGGGTCGTCCGGGACCGGATCCACGGCACGTCCGGGTGCCCTTCGTCGGGCCAGTCCAGCTTCCAATCGACGGACTCGGCGAAGAGCGGTCCGAGGTCCTCCCCGGCCGCCATTACCCGAAGAAAATCCTGAACGGCCGTACGTGTCGCATTCTCAGTGGTCACACGTCCAGCATGCCGACCATCGCATAACGGCGTCCATTACGTCCCAGGTAACGACGACCCGTGGCCGGCGGTCGCCAGGCGGTCCCCGGCCGGTGGGATCGGTTTCGGGCCGTGTCCGGTGGGACGTACGTGCTTCCGGAGTGGAGCACTCGTACGGTGACGCGTTCTAGGGCGCGGGGGCGCGGGGCGCCGGGGTGAGGGGCTGCTCGGGGCGTTGGCGGTAGACGCCTGGTGGCGCGCCGTAGTGGCGCTTGAAGGCGTGGCTGAAGGCGTACTGCGAGGTGTAGCCGGTCCGCCGGGCGACCGACTGGACGGACGCGTCCGACGAGCGGAGCAGCCGCGCGGCCGTCGTCATGCGCCACCAGGTCAGGTACGTCAGCGGCGGTCGGCCGACCAGGCGGGTGAAGCGCCGTGCGAAGGCCGCCCGGGACAGCCCCGCCTGTGCGGCGAGTTCCTCGACCGTCCACGGGTGCGCGGGGTCGCCGTGAACGGCGCGCAGCGCCGCCGACACCGCCGGGTCGTGCAGGGCGGCGCCCCAGCCGTCCTCCTCGGTGTCGCGGTTCTCGGCGAACCAGGCCCGCAGGATGTAGAGGAGCAGGAGGTCGAGCAGCGTGGGCAGAGCCGCGTCGGCGCCCGGCCGAGCCGCCTGGGCGAGTTCGGCGCCGAGCAGGTCTACGGCGGCGCGCAGTTCGGGGTACCGGCCGACGCGGGCGGGCAGGCGGATGACATCGGGGAGGGCGTCCAGCATGGGGTGCCCGGCCGCGTCCAGCAGGTACGCCCTGCACAGCAGGACGACGTCCCCGTCCTCGCCCGGGGCCGCGGGCGCCCGCCGCAACGGCGTGGACGGGCTGTCGGCCAGCCCGTGGGCGGCCCCGCGAGGCAGGAACACCAGGTCGCCCTGCCCCAGGGTGACGGGCTCCCCCGCCGGCCCGACGAACGTGCAGGTCCCTTGCAGGACGATATGGAATCCGGCGGCCCGCGCCTCCGGGAACGACTCCCCGAACGGCGCGGTCCTGGTGACGCGGGAGGAATGCGGCCGTCCCAGGCGTGCCGCGCTGATCACGTCCGAGAGAACGTCCACGCGCTCACCCTAGGGCAAGACGATCGCGCAAACATGGGCGCTGATCACGTATTCCAGCGTCCATGGTGCGCGCTTTAGCGTCCATGGCATGAGAATTGCTGTTTATGGCGCCAGCGGCTACCAAGGAAAACTCGTCCTCGCCGAGTTGGCGGCGCGTCGGGGCGTCCGACCGGTGCCGGCCGGACGGGACGCCGGGCGCTTGGAGAAGGCCGCGGCGGCCGTCGGTATGCCGGACGCCGACATCCGGGTGGCCCTGCCGGACGAGTCGCTCGCCGCCGCCCTGGCCGACTGCGACGCGGTCGTCAACTGCGCCGGGCCGTTCACCCTCACCGGCGCCGCGGTCGTGCGCGCGGCCATCTCCGCCGGCTGCCACTACGTCGACACCGCGGGCGAGCAGGTGTTCGTCAAGGAGGTCTTCGACGCCTTCGGGCAGGACGCCCGGCGCGCCGGAGTCACCGTCGTCCCGGCCGCCAACGACGGCTGCGCGCCCACCGACCTCCTCGCGCACCTGCTCGCCGAGCGGTACGGCCCCCTCGACACCCTGACCAGCACCCATGTGATCGCCGGAGGCGGCGGCATGTCCCGCGGCTCGCTCCGCTCGCTCGCCGAGACCGTCGACCACTTCCGAACCGGCGGCCTGGCCTACGAGAACGGTGACTGGCGCACCGGCACGGCGCCCCTGCGCACCGAGATCACCCTCCCCGGCGACCCGCGTCCGACGCCCGTCATGCGCGCCCCGCTGCCAGAAGTGGTGACGATTCCCCGGCACATCACCGTCCGCGCCCTGGAAGGCGCGGTCGAGGCCGCGCTCAGCGCCCGCCTGAACACCGCACCCACCCCGGAGATCATCGACGGCCTGCCCGAAGGCCCCGCCGAGGACGCCCGCGACGGCCAGCGCTTCACCTACGTACTCGACGCCCGCACCGCCACCGGCGAAGATGCCCGAGCCGTCGTACGCGGACGCGACACGTACGGCATCACCGCCGCGATCGCCGCAGAGGCCGCCACCCGCCTCATCACCGCACCTGCCGCCCCCGGCGTCCTGGCCCCCGCACAGGCCTATGACCCGACCGACTTCCTCGACGCCCTCGCCCCGCACGGCCTGACCTGGACCATCACTCCCCCGTCCTGATCACGAACGAGCGCTGGGCACGGTCCGTTCATCCGCACCGACCGCCGACGGCGCCGCCCTGACATCCAGGACCCGGCATCGCCGGCCGCGCACCCGCAGGTGGAACAGCCGCGCGCGTCGCGTTCTCAGGCGTCATGAAGCCAGCATGCCGACCGGAACATAAGGCGTCGATTGCGTCCCAGATAACGGCGCACCCGCAGCCCGTCTGTGCGGATCGCGTTGATATTCGGTGTCTTGGGAACGACGTCGTTGGTGCTGGGGCCCTGGGGTCTCAGTGACATGGTCGCCTCACGTGGCGTCCATGACCGCCCGTACCGTCTTTTCGGTCCCGGTCCGGCGGAGGACGATCAGGTCCTTCGCCAGGAGGTTCACGATGAACAGCCCGCGCCCTCGCTCCGCTTCGAGGTCGGCGTTCCCGTACACCGGCAGCAGGGGGCTGGGGTCGCTCACCTCAAGGACCGGATCCCCGCCGTCCGCGCGCCAGACCCGTACGGTGATCTCGGCGTCCTCCTCGCAGGCTCGCACCGCGTTGGTCGTCAGCTCGCTCATGATGAGCCGGCCGTTGTAGTCGAGGCGTTCGAGGCCCCACTGCTCGA
The DNA here is from genome assembly GCF_040703975.1 of Spirillospora sp. NPDC029432. NCBI lineage: Bacteria > Bacillati > Actinomycetota > Actinomycetes > Streptosporangiales > Thermomonosporaceae > Spirillospora > Spirillospora sp. NPDC029432. The sequence goes on along the minus strand of NZ_JBEZWH010000043.1, from coordinate 40,629 downwards.
ACGCCATCGTGACCAGGTCCCGTGCCAGCACCACCGCGCCCGCCCGCGCGCGGAGCGCCAGCGTGAAGACGAAGGGCTCCTTCACCTGCGCCGTCATCGTGTCATCGCCGCCTGTACGTTGTTCTGCCGAATGTGCCGCCAAGCCTATAGCGATTGGATTACTCTCAGCAACGAACAGTGCACTTCCCCACGTCAACCCCCCTCCCGGCATCGTCAACCACGGAGCCGGTGGACATAGAGGAGGCGCCTTCCATGCCTCTTGCCCAGTGCGAGTACGAACCGGGCTCTCTGCTCACCCACTTCGGTACGGAGCTGCGCCACCACCGGACGAAGGCTCAGCTGTCCCTGCAGAGGCTCGCGGAAAAGCTCGGGTACACCGCGCAGTGGATCAATCAGGTCGAGCTGGCCAAGAAACCGCCGTCGGAGAAGTTCGCCATGGACGTCGACACGTTCTTCGGGACCGACGGCCGCTTCCACCGGATCTGGAACGACCACAAGAAGGAGAAGCGCCGCCGCGTACTCCTCCCCGGCTTCCCCGCCTACCTCGAAGCGGAGGCTCAAGCCACCTCGATCCGTTCCTTCAGCGCGCAACTCGTTCCAGGGCTGCTCCAGAGCGAGAACTACGCGCGGGCCATCAGCAGCGCGGGCCGTACACCGGCCGCGCTGGAGGACTGGGTCGCGGCGAGAATGGAGGAGCAGGCGATCCTGCGCCGCGAGAAGCCGCCGAAGGCCCTGTTCATCCTCGACGAGTCGACCCTTCATCGGCCGGTCGGCGGCCCCGAGGTGATGAGCGAGCAGCTGGATATGCTCGCGCGATTCGTCGACGCGCAGCACATTCAGGTGCGCATTCTGTCGTTCGCCTCGGTCACCTATGCGGGTCTCGACGGTTCGTTCACCGTGCTCCACCTGAAGGACGGCGGTGAGCTGCTCTACCAGGAAGGACCGGGCTTCGGGCAGCTGATCGACGACGCGGGACTCGTCGACGATTCTGGCGTACGATTCGATCTGCTGATGGGCGAGGCTCTTCCGGCGAACGAGTCTCGGGAAATGATCCTGCGAGCTCTGGAGGACTTCAGATGACCACGCTGGACCCGTCCAACGTTCACTGGAGGAAGAGCAGCCGCAGCAGTGGTCAAGGCGGCCAGTGCGTCGAACTGGCCGATCTGGCCGGCGCCATTGCCGTACGCGACTCCAAAGACCCCGATGGGCCCAGGCTCACGCTGTCCCCCGCCGCGTTCGCCAGGCTGGTGGGGTGGGTCCGCGCCGGCTGACGGCCGAGGTCGGAACGGCTCTGTGGTTTCATTTACCGCCAGGGCCGGAAACGATCGCGGGGGCACGGTGGGCGGCGGACTCGACGAACTCGCGCGGCTGACCCGGATGGAACGGATCTCAGGGCCCGTTCCCGACTGGGCGGATGTGAGAAGTGCCCTCGGGTTCGATGTTCCCGCCGACTACAAGCGGCTCATCGAGCTGTACGGCGCGGGGGCCTTCAACGACTACATTCAGATTTACGGCCCCGAGGAAAGCGTGCAGGCCTTCAACTTGAAGGCGCAGGGGCTGTTCTGGGACGCCTATCTCAAGGAGGAATGGGAAGGCAGTCCCGAGGCCGTGCCCGTTCCCCTGCGGAAGCGTGATTCCACCGTCCTGGACTGGGGGTGCACGGAGGACGGCCCGCAGCTTCTGTGGATCGCCGAACGCGGGGTCGCGCCGGAGCGCTGGACGGTCGCCTTCCACCTGGTCGAGGGGGAAGCCTGGGAGTTCCATCCGCGCTCGGCCGTCGAGGTCCTGCTCGCCCTCGCCAGGAACGAGCTCGCCGCGCGGCCGCTCCCGCCGTCCTGGCCCTCGGACGAGCCGCTCGCCTACGGCCCCTGACCGGTCCCGGCGGGGTCATGTGGGGGTGGCGGCCTTGATGACCTGGGTGAGGGTGGCGTGGAGGGCTTTGAGCTCGTCCACGTTCATGTTCAGGCGGCTCATGATGGTGGCGGGGATCTTCTCGGCCTCGGCGCGGAGGGCCTGGCCGGCGGGGGTGACGGTGACGGCGAGGAGGCGTTCGTCCCGGGTGTCCCGCCGGCGGGTGATCAGGTCGGCGGCCTCCAGGCGCTTGAGGAGCGGGGAGAGGGTTCCCGGGTCGAGCTGGAGGAGGCGGCTGAGTTCCTTGACTGAGAGCCGCTGGTGCTCCCAGAGGGCGAGCATCACCAGGTACTGCGGGTGCGTGAGGCCCATCGGCTCCAGGATGGGGCGGTAGAGCGAGAGGACGCTGCGCGAGGCCACCACCAGGGCGAAGCAGACCTGGTTCTCCAGTGCCAGCGGGTCCTGGATGTCGGTCAGATCACCGGCCACCGGTCCTCCAAGTGCGGGTGTCATGGGCTATAAAAGTTAGTACGACAATACTTTGTACGCCAATCGTTGGCCGGGCAACGGAGGACGGATGTTCCGGAAGCAGTCGCTGGAGGAGCGCATCGCGCGGCGCCAGGCCGAGTTGCCGCCGCGCGACCCGCGCAGCCAGTTCGACCACCCCGTCGCCAAGAACCTGTTCGTCGTCTCGCTGGTGGTGACCGTCGCCGCCCATGTCGTCGGCGGGATCGTGCTCGCCGTCTACCTGCACTGAGGAGGCCCGGATGCCCATCAGGAGGCCGTCGTTCCTGCCCTCGCTGGACGAGCTGGAGGACCAGGCGCAGAGCCGGTCCGCGGCGCGGACGCCGGGGTCGCAGTTCGATCACCCCACGGCGAAGAACGTCTTCGTCGTGGCGCTGTGGCTGACCGTGGCCGCCCATGTCGTGGGCGGGATCGTGTTCGCGGTCGTCAGGTTCTGAGCGCGTCCTCGTGGAGGCGGAGCAGGGTGTACGCGGCGACGGTGGAGTCGTCGGTGATGGCGCCCGAGCGGATCAGTGACGCGAACTCGTCCCGGGTGATGAAGCCCTGCGCCATGTCCTGCTCTTCGAGCTCGCGGGCCGTCTCGCCGGGGGTCAGGTCGGTGGCCAGGTAGACGTGGAAGCCCTGGGAGCTGGTGCCGTGGGAGCAGTTGAGGTAGCCGAGGCGGGTCATCGTGCCGGCGCGGAACCCGGTCTCCTCGGCCAGCTCGCGCCGGGCCAGGTCCTCGGGGTCGCCGGTACGGCCGTCCGGGTACGAGCCCTGCGGGAAGTTCCAGGTGCGGCGGCCGATCGGGTAGCGGTACTCCTCGACCATGTGGAAGCCGCCGTTCTCGGCGGGGATGACGAGGGCGAAGTCGCTCTTGTCCACGACGCCGTAGATGCCGCGCGAGCCGTCGAGCCGCTCGATCTCGTCCTCGCGCACGGTCATCCAGCGGTTCTCGTAGACGACGCGGGACGAGAGCTTGCGGATCATGGACACCTCCGTGGATCGATCCTCCCTCATTGTCACAGGACGCCGACACGCGCAGAGGAATGATGTTTTAATCCACGGATATGTGGCCATCGTCACAAAAACCGTGGTTTCGGTGGTACGAGGCGGGCGTCCCCACCGAGCCGGATGTCCCGGACGTCTCGGTGATCGCGCTGCTGGACGGCGCCGCCGAACGCCATCCGCGGCGCCCCGCGCTGCACTTCTACGGCAGGACGCTCACGTACCGGCGGCTGAAGGAGGCCGTGGACCGGTTCGCGTCGGGGCTGCACCCGCTCGGGGTGCAGCCCGGCGACCGGGTGGCGCTGGTCATGCCCAACTGCCCGCAGCAGGTCATCGCGTTCTTCGGCGTGCTGCGGCGCGGCGCGATCGCGGTGCCGCACAACCCGCTCTACACCGGGGAGGAGCTGGCGCAGCAGATCACCGACTGCGGCGCGCGGGTGGCCGTGGTCCTGGACCTGTCGTACGCGGCGGTCCGCGACCTCCCCCTGGAACGCGTCGTCGTCGCCTCGCTGGTCGACTACCTGCCGTGGTGGCTGCGGGCGGCGCTGCGGCTGCCGGTGGTCGAGGCGCAGCGGCGGCGGAGCAGCCTGGTCGCTGAGGTCCCGGACGAGGCGCGCGTGGTGCGGTGGGACGAGATGCGCAGGCCGCCGCACCGGCACGTGCGCCAGTACCCGCTGGATCCGTCCCGGCACCTGGCCGCCATCTGCTACACCGGCGGTACGGAGGGGCGCCCCAAGGGCGTGATGCTCACGCACCGGAACCTGGTCGCCAACTCCTGCCAGCAGCACGCCTGGGACACCGGGGCCGAGGACGGCCGCGAGGTGACGCTGGGGGTGCTGCCGCTGTTCCACTCGTTCGGGCTGATCAGCTGCCTGGTCTCGCCGGTGATGAAGGCGGGCGCGGTGGTGCTGCTGCCGCGGCTGGACTGCGCGCAGATGGTCAGGGCGATCCGGCGGCACCGGCCGACGATCTTCCCGGGCGTCCCCACGCTGTACGACCAGGTCCTGGTGCATCCGCGGCTGCGCCGCCGGGACCTGCGCCGGGTGCGGATCCTGATCTCCGGCGCGGCCGGGCTGACCGAGCGGACGATCGGGCTGATCGAGGAGGTGTGCCCGGGCCGGCTGATCCAGTGCTACGGGCTCACTGAGGCGTCCCCGGCGGTGACCGCCAACCCGATCGGGCCGCGCGCCCGCAACCTGACCGTGGGCGTGCCGCTGCCGGGCACCGACGCGGTCGTCGTCGACCCGGACGAGCCGACGCGCGCGCTGCCGCCGGGACGGCCCGGCGAGCTGGTCGTCAGGGGGCCGCAGGTGTTCGCCGGCTACTGGAACGCCCCCCTCGCGACGGCCGAGGTGCTGTCCAAGGGCTGGCTGCGCACGGGCGACATCGCCGTGATGGACCGGGACGGTTTCCTCACCATGCTGGAGCGCCGCAAGGACGTGGTGAAGGTGAGCGGCTTCAGCGTCTTCCCGTCGGAGGTCGAGGAGGTGCTGCGCCGCCATCCGGCCGTGTTCGACTGCGCGATCACGGGCGAGCCGGACGAGCGGCGGGGCGAGCGCGTGATCGGGCATGTGGTGGAGCATCCGGCGTACCCGTTCTCGGCCGACGAGCTGCGCCGCCACTGCGAGCGGAGCCTGGCGCACTACAAGGTCCCGGCGGAGTTCCGGCCCCGGCGGGACCTCCCCCGCAACCTGCTCGGCAAGGTCGTGCGGCGGGTGCTGCGGGAGGAGGGCTCCCGGCGGGCCGCGCACGGGCTCTAGGGTGGGCGAAAACGATCATCGCCGGAGGGGCCGCATGACCACCGCCGACCAGCGCCGCCGCGAGACGGTCACGACCGTGGTCCTCACCGCGGTACTGGTGGCGCTGTTCTCGCTGTATCCGGTGCTCAACCACGGCCCGGCCCGGTGGAGCCCGCGCATGCCGCTGGACGCGCACATCCCGCTGTGGGAGCCGATGGTGGTGCCGTACGTCTCGGCGCTGCTGCTCGGCCCCGCGACGCTGGTGTACTTCGCGGTGAAGCGGCCCCGGCTGGCCCATTCGGCGCTGCTGGCCGGGATCATGCTGCTGGTGACGGCTTTCCTCTTCTACGTCTTCGCGCAGACGCGGATGGAACGGCCGGAGATCACCGGGGATGACCCGTTCTCGGCGCTGCTGCGGCTGGTCTACGGCAGCGACCAGGCGTACAACTGCTTCCCCAGCCTGCACACCGGGTTCTCGGTGGTGATCGGGCTGCACTGGCTGTGGTCGGGGCACCGGGCGGGCCGGTACGCCGCCGCCTGGTGCGTGCTGATCATGGCGTCCACGCTGCTGGTCCACCAGCACTACCTCGCCGACCTGCTGGCCGGGCTGGCCGTGGCGGGCACCGCCTGCCTGGCCGCGCGCCGCGCCGAGCCGCTGCTCGCCGCCCGGCGCGCGCGCCGCGGCCCGGTCCGGGCGTCCGCCTAGACGGCCCCGCCGACCGGGTCCGGGTCGGGGTCCGGGTCCGCACGGCGGTCGCCGTCCCCGGCCGGGAGCGGGCCCGCGAGCACGTCGCGCAGCCACGCGTGCCGGAACTCGTACACCGGCCCGACCCGGCGGAGCACGTTGCGGCGGTACGCGTCGTCCAGCGCGCCCAGCACGTCCCTCGGCAGGCGCCCCCGGCTCACCACCCGCGCCAGCCACAGCCGGACGATCGCGACGGCGCCGGCCTGGCCGCTCGGCATCGCGGCCACCCACGGCGCGCCGTAGGTGAACGCGCCCGCGGCCGCGCAGAAGAGGCCGAGGACCACCCCGATCAGCGGGTCCACGGTGAACGCGGTCAGCAGCGTGATCGGCGCCCCGTACGCCGCCCCGAACACCGCCGCGACCGTCCGGTCGGTGCGCAGCAGCCGCTGCGGGTCCGCGACCCGGACGGTGGCGTCGGGCGAGGCGGCGGAGTAGACCAGGGCGATCGGGAGGACGAACGCGACGCCGGCCGCGAGGCCCGCCCAGTCCCGGGTGAACGCCCAGCCCGCGGCCCCGCCGAAGATCGCGGTCAGCGCGCCCGCCCGGAACATCTGCGGCAGCCGCCGCCGCGCGCCGCGGAACCGCAGCTGGGACGGCGGCGGCTGCCCGCGCGCGGCCGCCGCGCCGAGGCCGAGCCCCCATCCGGCGCCGAGCAGCCCGCCGGCCGCGGCGCCCCACACCGGATCGGCCCACCGGTAGACGTGCAGCCACTCGAAGAACAGCAGGCCGAAGCCGAGGCCGGCGGCGGGCCCGACGCAGAGCACGGTGACGAGGGCCGCGAGGATCCGCTCCCACCGGCCGGTCAGCTCCCACCACCTGATGTCGTTGCGGTCCTCGTCCCGCACGCGCCGGGCCAGGTGGGCGAGCCAGTCGCGCGGCCGCGCGTCCCCGCCGTCGCCGGCCGCGCCCTCGTCCTCCGGGTAGGCGTGGTCGACGAGCGAGCTGAGCAGATGCCGTTCGAGGGAGGCGGTGTCGGCGTACGCGAGCAGGTCGTGCGGGTCGCGGCGGTCGTCGTCGTAGACCTCGAACGCCAGCGTCGCCATCAGCGGGTTGGCGAGCACGCCGGCGGCGGGCACCGGCTGCTCCAGGTGCCGCAGCACCGACGCCCAGCGGTCCCGCTGCGTCGGCGACACCATCCGGGCGGCGTGCTCCCGCAGCCGGTCGAGGCCGAGCGGGCGGACCTCGTCCACCCGCGCACCGGGGATCGCGGCGCGCTGCCGGCCGGTGCGCGTCCGCGACACGGCGCTGCGGTACGCGCCGGTCAGGCCGGTGAGGACGACGCCGGGACGCTCGGGGTCCTCCCGGTCCCAGCGGGCGGTCCAGTCGGCGATCTGCGCGAGCGCCTCGGACCGCAGCCGGCGCGTCTCGTCCTCGCTCCCCGGCCGGTCGCGGGGGACGCCGATCTCGTCCAGGCCGTCCAGGACGGGGCGGACGCGGCCGGCCTCCAGCAGCGCCCGGGCGCCGGTCAGGTACGCGTGGCCCTCCTCCAGCCGCGCCACGATCCAGTCCACGAGCGTGCTGCGCTCCGAGGGCTCCCAGCCGGCCAGCGAGACGTAGACGGGGACGGGCGCGCGCGGGACGCCGTCCTCCTCGCGGGCGCGCCGCTTCCACTGCCGGACCAGCCCGACCGTGATGAGCGCGGCCAGCAGCGTCTTCCCGCTGCCCGGCCCGCCGAGGATCACCCAGCAGCGGGAGCCGACCGCCGAGTAGGCGTCGACGGCGGAGCGCACCGAGTCGAGCGTCACCGGGGCGTGCGGCCCGCCCGGACGGCCGGTCGGGTCGAGCGGCAGCAGATCGACCGGGAGCAGGTCGTGCTCGCGGACGAGGCCGCGCTTGGCCAGCTCGTCCGCCCAGAACGCCTCGACCGCGTCGGCGAGCTTGGCGGCGCCGTCGTCCAGGCCGTCGCCGCCCGCGCCGCCCTCGGTGCCGGGCCGGCCGGCCACCGCCCAGCCGCTGAGGAAGATGGCGAGCTGGAGCAGCACCGCGACCGGGCCGGCCGTCTTGTCGAGGACGTCGAGCAGCCCGGCCCACCAGGCCGCGGCGAGGGCCGCCGTCAGCGGGACCATCAGCGCCCACGGCGCGATCCTGCGCCACCTACCGCTCATGATCACCGGATGATAGCCAGCCGGGGGAATGGCCGGGGCCCGGCACGAAGAAGAATGGCAGGGAGGATATGCGTTCCCTGCCATTTTCAATCTATAGCGCACCGGGGGGCTTGCGGCAAGGCCCTGGTCGCGTTGCAGAATCTCCAGCCGGCGCCGGAAACCGCGGAAAAAGCGAACGGCAATGGGGGATTCCATGTTCGATGTGATCATCACCGGTGGCGGGCCGACCGGCATGATGCTGGCCGCCGAGCTGCGGCTGCACGGGGTGCGCGTGGTCGTGCTGGAGAAGGAGGCCGAGCCGACCCGGCAGGTCCGGGCGCTCGGCCTGCACGCGCGCAGCATCGAGGTGATGGACCAGCGCGGCCTGCTGGAGCGGTTCCTCGAGCACGGCCGGCAGTACCCGCTCGGGGGCCATTTCGCCGGCATCTCCAAGCCGCCGCCGGACGGGCTGGACACCGCGCACTCGTACCTCCTCGGCATCCCGCAGACCATCACCGAGCGCCTGCTGACCGAGCACGCCACCGGGCTCGGCGCCGAGATCCGGCGCGGTAGCGAACTGGCCGGGCTGAGCCAGGACGGCGACGGGGTGACCGCCGAACTGGCCGACGGCACCCGGCTCCGCGCGCGCTACCTCGTCGGCTGCGACGGCGGGCGCAGCACGGTGCGCGGGCTGCTCGGCGTCGGCTTCCCCGGCGAGCCCGCCACGATGGAGTGGCTGCTGGGCGAGATGGAGGTGGCCGACCCGCGGGAGAACCTGGACACCGTGGCGGGCCCCGCGCCCCACGAGGAGGGCGTGTACCGCTTCGTCATGCGCACCGAGGAGGTGGCCGAGGACCGTTCCGCCCCGACGACGTTCGAGGGGTTCAAGCGGCGGCTGCGGGAGGTCGCCGGCACCGACTTCGGCGTGCACTCGCCGCGCTTCGTCACCCGCTTCGGCGACGGCACCCGGCTGGCCGAGCGCTACCGGTCCGGCCGGGTGCTGCTGGCGGGCGACGCGGCGCACATCCATCCGCCGATCGGCGGGCAGGGCCTCAACCTCGGCGTCCAGGACGCGTTCAACCTCGGCTGGAAGCTGGCCGCCGAGATCGGCGGCCACGCCCCGGAGGGGCTGCTGGACAGCTACGAGGCCGAGCGCCGCCCGGTGGCAGCGGCCGTGCTGGACCTCACCCGCGCGCAGGCCGCGCTGATGTCCTCCGAGCCGGGCCCCCAGGCGATCCGCTGGCTGCTTTCGGAGCTGATGGACGTCGAGGACGTGCGGCGCCACCTGATCGAGAAGATCACGGCGATCGGGATCCGCTACGACTTCGGCGAGGGCCACCCCCTCCTCGGCCGCCGCCTGCGGGACGTGGCACTCAAGCGGGGCCGCCTGTACGAGCACATGCACCACGGGCGCGGCCTGCTCCTCGACCAGACCGGCCGCCTCTCGGTCGAGGGCTGGTCGGACCGCGTCGACCGCGTCGCCGACGCCAGCGAGGAACTGGACGTCCCCGCCGTCCTCCTCCGCCCCGACGGCCACGTGGCGTGGACGGGCGAGGACCAGCAGGATCTCCGCGCCCACCTCCCCACCTGGTTCGGCGCCGCCGCCGGTTGACCGCGGGCGCGGCCCGAACCACCGCGAGCCGGTTATTCTCGGCGCCATGCCGTCGAGCGAGCAGCGGGTTCCCGGGCCCACCGAGGGGAACGCGCTGGAGTTCCTGGTGGACAACGAGGCGGCCTGGGGGCGGCTCGCCGCGGACATCGCGGGGGCGCGGTCGTCGGTGCGGGCGATGGTGTTCATGCTGGACGCCCCGTACGTCCGGCTGGCGTTCGAGCGGGATCCGCCCGGGGCGGTGCGGCCGGAGGTGCTGCTGCTGGAGGCGGCGCGGCGCGGGGCGGACGTGCGGCTGGTGCTCAACCACGTCACGCCCGCGTTCTCGCCGGCGAACACGACCTGGCCCGTCGAACGCTTCTTCCGGCGGCACGATCCCGAGGGGCGGGTGCGGGTCCGGCGGCTGCGCACCCCGCAGACGCTGCCGATCCACGCCAAGGTGATCGTGATCGACGACCGGGTCGGGTACCTGATCGGCTCGGTGTTCGCCCAGGAGTACTTCGACGGGCGGCGGCATCTGATCGAGGACCCGCGCCGGGGCGCGCCGCGATGGCGCGGGGCGCTCGGGGTGCCGGTGCACGATGTGAGCGTCCGGGTGGAGGGGCCCGCGGTCGCCGACCTGGACGACGCCGTACGCCTGCACTGGGAGCACGCCGAGCCGTCCCTGGGCAGGCCCGGCGGTGCGTGGCCGCGGCCCTCACCAGAGCCCGCGGGGACGACGACGGCGCAGGTCACGCGGACGCTGGCGGGGAACGGCCGCTTCGCCGGGCGGCCCGGCGGCGAGACCGGGATCCGGGACTCGTACCTGCGCGCCCTGTCGTCCGCCGAGCGCCTGGTCTACCTGGAGAACCAGTACCTGACCTGCCCCGAGATCGTGGACGCGCTGGTCGGGGCGGTGCGGCGCGCGCCGGAGCTGGAGCTGATCCTGCTGCTCAACATCAAGCCGGACGTGCCGTACTACGTCGGCTGGCAGCGCGAGGCGCTGGAGCGGCTGCTGACGGGTGTGGGCGCGGCGGGGCGCGAGCGGGTGGGCGTCTTCACGCTCTGGAGCCACGAGAGCCACGAGAGCCATGGGCAGGACGGCGGGCGTACCCGGATCCTGCGCGACCATGTGCACTCCAAGGTCGCGATCGTCGACGACGACTGGCTGACGGCCGGCTCGGCGAACCTCGACGGGCTGTCGCTGAGCCACAGCCAGCACGAGCTGCGCCGGCCCGCGCTGATCCGGCTCGGGCGGCCGCTGGGCGCGGCGTCGCTGCGCGGCGATCCGCGGCAGGCGCGCGCGTCGGAGGTCAACATCACCGCGGCCGGGGACGGGGCGGGGCGGCTGCGCCGTGACCTGTGGGCCGAGCATCTCGGGCTGCCGGAGGGCGCGCTCGCCGAGCGTCCCGGCGGCGGCTGGCTGGGCCTGTGGCGGGAGCGCGCGCAGGCCAGGCTGGACGGGCTGCGCGCGCCCGTCCCGGTCGTGAGCGAGGTGCGGGTGCTCCCGTACCCGCACCGGGACGGCCGGCTGCCGCGCCGCTCGGAGCGCCCGCGCGACCACCTGCGCGCGCTCGGCGTCGATCCGGAGCGCGTGGAGGTCCGGGAACGGGCCGGGCGCCGACGGCGGCGCTGATGGTGGCAGGGGCGGCGGGTGGGGACGCGCCTCGCACCCGTTGCGTTGACGCGGTGACCGCATGCGGTTGGAACGGTGGCCACGTACGGTCCGATCACTACCAAAGCGCCGGAAATCGTTCATCGTCCCGAGGGGAACGGCAGTTCTCCTCAGGGGCAGAGAAGGGTTTCCGTCCGTGGTCGCTCACCAGTCCCGTCCTTTCGTGGCGGGCACGCTCGTCGCGGTCCTCGTCGCCACGCTGATCTCGGTCGCCGCGTTCCCCCGCGAGGCGCACGCGGCGCTGCCGGCCAATTTCCAGGAACGGACGGTCTTCTCCGGCCTCACGATGCCGACGAACGTGGAGTTCGCATCGGACGGCCGGGTGTTCGTGGCCGAGAAGAGCGGGATCATCAAGGTCTTCGACTCGCTCGCCGACACCAGCGCGACGGTGTTCGCGGACCTGCGGCCGCAGACGTTCAACGGCTGGGACCGCGGGCTGCTCGGCATGGCGCTGCACCCGGACTTCCCCACCGACCCGCGGGTGTACGTCATGTACACCTACAACGGCGTGCTGGGCGGGCCGTTCCCGCGCTGGCCGTCCGCCGACGGCAGCAACGAGCAGTGCCCCGACCCGCCCGGCCCGAACAACGAGGGCTGCGTGGTGGCCGGGCGGATCTCGGTGCTGACGCAGGCCGTCCCGGCGAACGGCGCGCTGCGGGCCGCACGGGCGGCGCCGAGCGAGCAGGTGCTGCTGGAGGACTACTGCCAGCAGTTCTCCAGCCACTCGGTCGGCACGATCGCGTTCGGCGACGACGGCATGCTGTACGCGGGCGGCGGCGACGGCGCCAGCTTCCAGTACGCCGACTACGGGCAGAAGAACAACGCCTGCGGCGACCCGAACCGGCCCGCCGGGACGCCGCTGGCGGCACCGGCGGCCGAGGGCGGCGCGCTGCGCTCGCAGGACCGCCGGACGCCCGCCGACCCGACGACGCTGGACGGCACGATCGTCCGCCTCGACCCCGACACCGGCCGCGCCGCCGCGGGCAACCCGACGACCAGCGGGGACGAGAACGCCAAGCGCATCGTCGCGTACGGCCTGCGCAACCCGTACCGCTTCACGATGCGGCCCGGCACGAACGAGGCGTGGCTCGGCGACGTCGGCTACACGACCTGGGAGGAGATCGACCGGGTGGCGTCGCCGACCACCGAGGTGCGCAACTTCGGCTGGCCCTGCTACGAGGGGAACGGCCGTACCGCCGGGTACGACGCCGCCAACCTGAACATCTGCGAGAACCTCTACTCGGCCGGCTCCGGCGCGGTGACCGCGCCGCGCTACACGTACAAGCACAGCGATCTGATCGTGCCGGGCGAGGACTGCGACACCGGCAGCTCGTCGATCAGCGGGCTGGCGTTCTACGCCGGGAGCACGTACCCGGCGCAGTACCGCAACGGGCTCTTCTTCACCGACTACGCCCGCGACTGCGTGTGGGTGATGAAGGCGGGCGCGGACGGGCTGCCCGACAGCGGCAGGATCGAGACGTTCGCCACGAACGCGGGCGGGATCGTGGAGCTCCAGCAGGGGCCCGGCGGCGACGTCTTCGGCGTGGACGTCCTCAACGGCCGCGTCGTCCGCTACACCTACAACGGCGTCAACAACCCGCCGGTCGCCGCGATCAAGTCGGACGTGACGAGCGGCCCGACCCCGCTGGCGGTGGCGTTCGACGGGAGCACCTCCAGCGACGCCGACGGGAACGTGCCGCTGACGTACGCGTGGGACCTCGACGGGGACGGCGCGTACGACGACTCGGCCGAGGCCAGGCCGTCCCACACGTACACGACCAGGGGCCGCCACACGGTGGGGCTCAAGGTGACCGACACGCGCGGGGCGAGCGACACGGCGAGCACGGTCATCACGGCCGGCTCGACCCCGCCGACGGCGTCGATCACGTCGCCCGGCGCGGACCTGACGTGGAAGGTCGGCGACCGGATCGCGTTCTCCGGGCAGGCCGCCGACGCCGAGGACGGCGCGCTGACCGGGTCCGCGCTGAAATGGCAGCTGATCATGCACCACTGCCCGAGCGACTGCCACACCCACACGCTGACCGGGCAGGACGGCGCGAGCGGCGAGTTCACCGCGCCCGACCACGAGCATCCGTCGTGGCTGGAGCTGCGGCTGACCGCGACCGACTCCGACGGGCTGTCCGACACGCGGTCCGTGGAGCTGCACCCGAAGACCGCCACGGTGACGCTCGCCAGCGACCCGCCTGGGGTGCCGCTGACGCTCCTGGAGAGGACGCAGCAGGCGCCGTTCACAAGTACGGTCATCGACGGCTCCACCGTGTCGGTGTCCGCGCCGACGCAGGCGACGCTGGTCGGCAACAGGGTGTACGAGTTCGAGGGCTGGTCGGACGGCGGCGCCGCGACGCACAACATCACCGCGCCCGGGTCGCCGCTCACGCTGACCGCGAGGTTCCGGCCCAAGACCAACCTCGCGCTGAACCGCCCGACGAAGGTGTCCAGCGTGGAGAAGGCCGGGCTGGAGGGGCCGAAGGCGGTCGACGGCATCCCGGCCAACCCGCCGCCGGGCACCCGCTGGTCCAGCGCGCGCAGCGACACCCAGTGGATCGAGGTCGATCTCGGGTCGGTGCGCAGCGTCGGGTACGTGCTGCTGCGCTGGGAGGCCGCCTACGGCAAGGAGTACCGCGTCCAGACGTCCACGGGAGGCGGCGTCTGGACGACCGTCCACACCCGCACGAACGGCGACGGCCAGCTCGACGAGGTCCGCTTCACGCCGCGCGACGCGCGCTGGGTCCGCATGTACGGCGTCAAACGGGCGACGACGTACGGCTACTCGCTGTGGGAGATGGAGGTCTTCGACCGCTAGAGCCCGTGGCCGGAAAGGCCCGTGCTCCGAGGGGCCCGTGCGAGAGGCCGTGGTTGACTACTCGGGTGCTTCTGGAGCGGCTTGTCGCGATCGGGCGGGAACGGGCGGGCGCGCCCGATGCCGCCGGGTCGGTGCTGTACGACCGGCACGGGGTGCTGGTGGTCCGGGTCGGTGACGTGGTCGTCAAGGCGCACCAGGACGGCCGGGACGGCGGGCCGCTGCTGGCGCGGCGGATGCGGGTGGCCGACGGGCTGCCGGACCTGCTGCTCGGCTCGCTCGGCCCGCCGCTGGAGGTCGCGGGCCGGGTGGTCACGCTGTGGCCGTACGGCGAACCGGTCGATCCGGCGGCCGAGCTGCCGTGGGCGGACGCGGGGCGGCTGCTGGCGAGGCTGCACGCCGTGCCGCCGCCGGAGGAGGCCCCCGGCTGGGGGCGGCCGGACCGGGTGGCGCGGCTGGTCGGGGAGCTGGCCGGCGGGCCCGAGGCCGAGGTGATCAGGCGGGCGTACGGCACGCTGCCCGGCTGGGTGCGGGGCGACGGACACCCGCCGGACATGGGGCGGACATTTCTCCTTCACGGGGACTGGCACCTGGGACAGATGGTGCGCGTCCAAAACACGTGGCGACTCATCGACGTCGAGGATCTGGGGGTCGGGGACCCGGTTTGGGACCTGGCCCGGCCCGCGGCGCTCTACTCCGCCGGCGTGCTGGACCCGGCCGACTGGGCCCGCCTGCTGGGCGCCTACCGGGCGTTCCGCGGGCCGGCCGTACCGGCGGAGGGGGATCCGTGGGAGGTCCTGGACGTGCCCGCGCGAACCCTGGTGATCCAGATCGCCGCCACGTGCGTCAAATCCGCGCGGGCGGGCGACCGGCCGCTCGACGGGGCCGAACTGGCCCTCGTCGACACCTGCAGCAGAATCTCCAGCGTGGGGTCCACGGCATGACGTGGCGCCGACCCTGCCTTACATTTAGCCTCTACCTGGGGATCCATACCGGAAGGACGACAAGGCGATGCACTGTCCCAAGTGTCGTGGCGTGATGCGGACCTACACCCGCAACGGCGTCCACATCGAGCAATGTGACAACTGCCGGGGGATCTTCCTCGACTACGGCGAGCTGGAGGCGCTGAGCAGGGTGGAGGCCCAGTACCGGGCCGCCCCGCCGGCGGCGCCGGCCGCGCCCGCGTGGGGCGCCCCGGCGGCACCGGCCCAGGTGCACCACCACCATCACGGCGGGCACCACCGGCCGTACGGCGGCGGCGTGTTCCACATGCTCTTCTCCACCTGAGCCGCTCGGGCGGTGAGGCGAAGGCCCGCGGGATCGGCCGATCCCGCGGGCGTTCCGCATCTCCGGGCGGGCGCGGGCGAGCGCGGCTACAGGCGCGGGTCCACGGGCTCGGACTCCAGCGCCAGCACGGCGAAGACCGCCTGGTGGACGCGCCACAGCGGCTCGCCGCCGGTGAGGCGGGTCAGGGCCTCCTCGCCGAGCGCGTGCTCGCGCATCGCCAGTGACCGCTTACGGCCGAGCGAGCGCCGCCGCAGCCGGTCCAGGTGCGCCGACTCGGTGTAGTCCGGGCCGTAGATGATCCGCAGGTACTCCCGGCCCCGGCACTTGATGCCCGGCTGTACTTTCCTCTCCTCGGGGAGAGGGGGTCAGTGGCTTGACCACCATTCCCTCGCCGCCCTCGGCGGTGTGCTTGTCCCACCACCGCACGGCCGCGTCCACCGACTCCGGCGCGCCCAGCTCGACCACGTGCGACTCCGTACGCTGGAGCAGGCCCGAGGCGTCGGCGGCGACGAGCCGGCCGAGCACCTCCATGTGCCAGTCGTGGCCGCGCAGCGCGCCCCACGCGGTGCCCTCCCCCGCCAGGATCTGGAACGGCGCGAGCCTGATGCCGTCCAGGCCGTCGACCGGCCAGCAGTAGCGCGCGTACGCGTCCCGGAAGAGGCGGGCGTTGGCGGCGCGGCGGTCGATCCGGTCGCGCAGCCCCGCCACGTCCAGGCCCCGGCCGGCCGCCCGCGCCAGCGCGTCCGCGGCCACCGGCAGCGCGGCGCCCGCCGCCGCTCCCGTCGCCGCGTACTGCGTGCGGATCAGGTCCATCGCCTTCGCCGACCACGGCAGCAGCTCGCAGTCCAGGACCAGCCAGCCGGTCTCCAGCTCGTCCCAGAGCCCGGCCGTCCCGATCGCGGCGCGGACGCGGTCCAGGACCGCGGCGGTACGGGCCTCGTCGCGGAAGAACGCCCGTCCCGTGCGGGTGAAGAGCGCGCCCGCGGTGCCGTCGTCCACGCCGAACCGCGCGGCCGCCACCTCCGCGTCCCGGCACACGACGGCCACGGCCCGCGACCCCATGTGCTTCTCCTCGCAGATCACGCGGTCCAGGCCCAGGTCCCGGTAAGCGGCGAACGCCTCCGCCGGATGCTCCAGGTACCCCTCCAGCGAGGAGGTCTCGGCGGGAGCCATCGTCGGTGGCAGGTACACGAGCCAGCGCGGATCGACGGCGAAGCGGCTCATGACCTCCAGGGCCGCGACCGCGTTCTCCTCGCGCACCGAGACGCGCCCCATCAGCCGGGTCTCCACGCCGCCGGTCCCGAGGACGTCCTCGATCTTCAGCACGTCGCTCTCGCGGTGGCCGCCGGCGGCCGGGACCGAACGTTCGGACTCCAGCGGGCGGGTCGGCTCGTACCAGACCTGGCGGGCCGGCACGGCGTGCAGCTCCCGCTCGGGATAGCGCAGCGCGGTCAGCTTGCCGCCGAACACCGCACCGGTGTCCAGGCAGATCGTGTTGTTGATCCACTCGGGGACGGGGATGGGCGTGTGCCCGTACACGACCATCGCCTTGCCGCGGTAGTCGCGCGCCCACGGGTAGCGGACCGGCAGGCCGTACTCGTCGGTCTCGCCGGTGGTGTCGCCGTACAGGGCGAACGAGCGGACGCGGCCGGACGCGCGCCCGTGGTAGTCCTCCTTCAGCCCGGCGTGCGCGACCACGAGACGGCCGCCGTCCAGCACGTAGTGGCTGATGAGACCGTCCATGAAGCGCAGCGCCTCGTCCCGGAAGTCCGCGGGCTCGGCCTCCAGCTGCTCCAGCGACTCGGCCAGCCCGTGCGTGATCCGCACCTTGCGGCCGCGCAGCGCGCGGACGAGCTTGGCCTCGTGGTTGCCCGACACGCACAGCGCCTGCCCGGCCGCGACCATGCCCATGACCAGGCGCAGCACGCCGGGGCTGTCGGGGCCGCGGTCGACCAGGTCGCCGACGAACACGGCCGTGCGGCCGCCCGGGTGGTTCGCCCCGGCGGCGCGGCCGAGGGCGTCGCGCTCGATCTCGTAGCCCAGCTCGGTGAGCAGGTCCTCCAGCTCGGCGCGGCAGCCGTGCACGTCGCCGATGACGTCGAACGGGCCGGTCAGCTCGCGCTTGTCGTTCCACGCCTTGTCGCGGACGATGGTCGCGGCGTCGATCGCCTCGGTGCCCTCCAGCACGTACGACCGCTTGAACTCGCGCTGCTGGAGCGCCCGCATGCCCCGGCGCAGCTCGCGCCGCTGCCGCGGGATCACGTGCGGCGGCAGCTCGCGGCGCTCGGGCCGGGCGGCGTTCCGCTCGGCGGCGACGTGCTCGGGGACGTCCAGGACGATCGCGACCGACAGCACGTCGTGGTCCTTGGCGATCTGGAGGAGAGCCTCGCGCGACCTCGGCTGGACGTTGGTGGCGTCCACGACGGTCAGCAGGCCGCGCCGCAGCCGCTTGCGCACGATGTAGTGCAGCAGGTCGAACGCGTCGCCGGTGGCCGACTGGTCGTTCTCGTCGTCGGAGACCATGCCGCGGCAGTGGTCGGACGACACCACCTGGGTCGGCTCGAAGTGCTTCGCCGCGAAGTGCGACTTGCCCGAGCCGGACACGCCCACGAGGACGACGAGCCCCATCTCGGGAACCTTGATCTCCGTCATCCCGCCTCCTTCACGAAGACGCCCATCTGGGTGGGGGCGCCGACCTCGGGGTCGTCGTCGCCGACCGGGACGTACCGGACCTGGTAGCCGTAGCCGGCGGCGACCCGTTCCGCCCACGCCGCGAACTCGGCGCGGGTCCACTCGAAGCGGTGGTCGGGGTGGCGCATCGCGCCGGGGGCGAGCCCGTCGTAGCGCACGTTGTACTCGGAGTTCGGGGTGGTGACGACCACGGTGCGGGGCCGCGCGTCGCCGAACACGACGCGCTCGACGGCGCCGAGCCGGGGCGGGTCGATGTGCTCGATCACTTCCATGAGCACCGCCGCGTCGTGCCCGCGGAACCGCTCGTCGGTGTAGGTCAGCGCGCCCTGCAGGATCTCCACCCGCGGCTCCCGGTCGGGGCCGTACCGGTCGGGCCGGCCGCGCCGGTTCGCGATCTGGACGGCCCGGTACGACACGTCCACCCCCGTGATCTTCGTGAAGCGGGGGTCCTGCTTCAGCCGGGCGACCAGCTTGCCGGTGCCGCAGCCCAGGTCGGCGACGCGTGCCGCGCCCGCCGCGTGCAGCGCCTCCAGGACGGCCTGGATCCGCCGCTCGGCCAGCGGCACGGGCGGCGGCGCGGCCTCCGTCCCCGGCTCGGGCTCGGGCGCGGCGCCCGGCTCGGCCGCGGTCGGGTCGGCCGGGGGCGGCTCCTCCTCCAGCGGGTCCCGGTCCAGGGCGTCCTCGGGCGAGTCGTCGGAGTCGGCGAGCCGGCCGAGCGCGGCGCGCACCAGCCCGCGCCGGTTCGCCAGGTACCGGCGGGTGATCGCGGCCCGGTCCGGATGCGCGGCCAGCCAGCCCTCCCCCGCGCGGATCAGCTTGTCCACCTCGTCCGGCGCCATCCAGTAGTGCTTGGCATCGTCCAGGACGGGCAGCAGCACGTACAGCTGGTTGAGCGCGTCCGCCAGCCGCACCTCGCCGGCCAGCCGCAGCGTCACGTACCGCGAGGCGCCCCACTCGGGGAACCCCGCGTCCAGCGGAACGGGCGCCGCGTCCACCCGCCAGCCGAGCGGCGCGAAGAAGCGCTCCGCCTGCTCCGGGCCGCCCCGGCAGGGCAGCGCGGGCAGCGTGATCTCCAGCGGGATCGGCGCGGCGGCCCGCTCGGGGCGGGCGTCGCAGCGGCCCCGCATGGCCGTCCGGAACGTGTTCGCCATCGCGGACGCGAGCAGGGACGACGCCGCGTACGGCCGGTCGTTGACGTACTGGCCGAGGGAGAAGTCGGGGGTGTTGCGGCCGCGCGTGCGCACCAGCGCCACCGGGTCGACGTCGAGCAGCAGCGCCGCCGTGCAGCGCTCCCGGCCGGCCTCGGGATAGAAGACGTGGGCGGTGCCGAAGGACTGCGAGAACGCCTGCACGCGATCGGGATGCTTGTGCAGCAGGAATCCGAGGTCGTCCGCGGGGGCCGCCGTCGTGGTGATGGTCAAAAGCACGCCCACAGTGTGGCGGAATGGGCACCGTTTCCGAAAAGGATTTGGCGCGGCCCGCCGGCGGCCGCCACAATTCACGGGAAATGAGCAGACATCCGAGGCGCGCTACCGCGCAGGAGACCGTGGCCATCCTGGAGCGCGGGACCTACACCGCCCCCTCCGGCCGTACGGTCGACATCACCGGGGTGCTGGACCGCGCGGTGCGCGGGACCGTCCTTCACACCCCGTCCGAGCTGGAGTCCGCGCCCTCGGGCGAGCGCGGCGAGACGCGGATCGAGGTCACCGGCGAGACGACGCTGGCGGCGGCGCGGCGGCTGGGCGGCGACGGCGCCGAAGTGCCGCTCGCGCTCAATTTCGCGTCCGCGAAGAATCCCGGCGGCGGATTCCTCAATGGCGCGCACGCGCAGGAGGAGGGGCTGGCCCGCTCGTCCGGGCTGTACACCTCGCTGCTGTCGGCGCGCGCGTTCTACGACTTCCACCGCGAGCAGCGCGATCTGCTCTACAGCGACCACATGATCTACTCGCCGGGCGTGCCGGTGTTCCGCGACGACGCGGGGCGGCTGCTGGAGGAGCCGTACGAGGTCGCCTTCCTCACCTCGGCGGCGCCCAACCGCGGCGCGATCAAGGACCCGACGAAGCTGGAGCTGCTCCCGGACGCGCTGCGGCGGCGCGCCCGTAAGGTGCTCGCGGCGGCGCTCGCGCACGGCCACCGGCGGCTGGTGCTGGGCGCGTGGGGCTGCGGCGTCTTCCGCAACGACCCGCGCGAGGTGGCCGAGGCGTTCGCCGAGCCGCTGCGGGACGAGTACGCGGGCGTGTTCGAGCACGTCGTCTTCGCCGTGTGGGACACGGCCGCGGGCGCTCCCCGGCAGGTCGCGTTCGAGGAGGTCTTCGCCGGGTTCCCCGGCCTCACCCGCTGACGATCCCCCGGGCGTGCGAGGCGATGCCGCGCACGAAGAGGTCCAGGCCGAACTCGAAGCGCTCGTCGTCGCCGGCCCGCATCAGCTCGTCCACCATCGCGACCAGGTTGGGGTAGCGCTCGGCCGGCAGCGCGGTGAAGTACTGCCTGACCTGGTCGAGGTAGACGGCGACGTTCGCGTGCGCCTCCTCGTTCGTGGCGCCCTTCTCGCCCATCATCGCGCCCTCGATCACGTCGGCGTCGATGAACAGGCCGAGCGAGTCCAGCGCCAGCGCGGCGATCCGCGGCGGCACCCCGCCGGCCCGCATGATCGCGAGCTGGCCCTCGGCGATGCGCAGCTGGTTGGGCCCGGTGGGGATCGTCCCCAATGAGGCGCGGGCGATGTCCCGGTGGCCGCGCCACACCTCGCGGATCTCCCGCGCCACCTCCTTGACCTGCTCCTGCCAGCGGGCCGCGTCCGGCTCGGGGAGGGTGATCTCCGCCGCGATCAGGTCGAGCATCTCCTCCAGCAGCTCGTCCTTGTTCGCGAAGTGCGCGTACAGCGAGGCCGGGCCGGTGCCGAGCTCCTGCGCGACCCGGCGCATGGTCACCGCGTCCAGGCCCTCGGCGTCCAGCACCCGGAGCGCGGCCTCGACGATGAGCTCCCTGGTCAGCGGGCGCCTGGCGGCCGCGCTCCGGCCGCTCTTGCGCGGCTTGCGCCACGGCGGGACCGGCAGTTCCGTGCTCGCGTCGCCCACCGCGCCTCCTCCGCTCTCGGCCGTCCTGTCGACGAACATCGTACTTGACACGAACACTGTTCCTACGTAGAACGTTGTTCGTCAACGAACACTGTTCGTCATTGGAGCCGCGAATGACCACCTCCCCTTACCGATGGCGCTGGGCCGCGCTGTTCGTGATCCTGGCCGGCGAGGTCATGGACATGCTGGACGCCCTGATCACCAACATCGCCGCCCCGTCCATCCGCGCCGAGCTGGGCGGCTCGGTCGGCACCATGCAGTGGCTGGCGGCCGGCTACACGCTCGCCATGGCGGTCGGCCTGATCACCGGCGGGCGGCTGGGCGACCTGTACGGCCGCCGCCGGATGTTCCTGATCGGCGCGGGCGGGTTCACGCTCGCCTCGCTGCTGTGCGGCATCGCGGTGAGCCCCGGGATGCTCGTCGGGGCCCGGATGCTGCAGGGCCTGTTCGGCGCGCTGCTGCTGCCGCAGGGCATCGGGCTGATCAAGCAGATGTTCCCGCCGAAGGAGATGGCCGCCGCGTTCGGGCTGTTCGGGCCGGTCATGGGACTGTCCTCGGTCGGCGGCCCGGTGCTGGCCGGCTGGCTGGTGGACGCCGACCTCTTCGGCACCGGCTGGCGGATGATCTTCCTGATCAACCTGCCGCTCGGCGCCGCCGCCGTGCTCGCCGGGCTGAGGTTCCTCCCCGAGGGCCGGGCCGAGCGCGCCGAACGGCTCGACCTGACCGGCGCCGCCCTCGCGTCCGCCGGCGCCGCCCTGCTGGTCTACCCGCTCGTCCAGGGCCGGGAGCTGGACTGGCCGGTGTGGACGTTCGCGATGATGGCCGCGGCCGCCGCCGTCTTCTGGCTGTTCGCCCGGTACGAGATCCGCCGGCACCGGTCCGGCCGCGACCCGCTCGTGGTGCCCGCGCTGTTCCGCAAGCGGGCGTTCACCGGCGGGCTCCTCATGGGCCTGGCGTTCTTCTGCGCGCTCGCCGGGTTCGGCCTCGTGCTGTCCCTGTACACGCAGATGGGCCTGGGGTACTCGCCGCTGAAGGCCGGGCTGGCGCAGATCCCCTGGTCGGTGGGCATCGTCCTCGGGTTCGGCCTCGCCCAGGCGCTGGCCCGGCTGGGCCGCACGGTGATCCACATCGGCGCGCTCGCGATGGCCGCCGGGGTCGCCGGGGTGGTGCTCACCCTGGAGATCGCGGGGAACGCGGTGAGCCCCTGGCAGCTCACCCCGGCGCTGCTCGGTACCGGGCTCGGCATGGGGCTGCTGATGGCCCCGTTCTTCGACATCGTGCTGAGCGGCGTCGAGCCGGAGGAGACCGGCTCGGCGGGCGGCACGCTCACCGCCGTCCAGCAGCTCGGCTCGGCGCTCGGCGCGGCCGTGCTCGGCACGATCCTGTTCGGCCTGCTCGGCGGCCAGGTCGGCACCGCCGCCGACCGCGCCGCACCCGAACTGCGCGAGCGGCTCACCGCGGCCGGGGTGGCGGCGCCCGTCCAGGACCGGCTGGTGCGCGCCCTCGGCGACTGCGCCCGCGAGCGCGCGACCGCCGAGGACCCCGCCGCCGTCCCGGCCTCCTGCGCCAGGGCGGAACGGGAGACCGGCGCGGCCATGGCCGCCGTGCCCGCCGCCTCGGCCGCCGCCGTGCGGCAGGCGGTGGAGAACGCCGGGCGGGACGCGGCGGCGACCGGGTTCGGCGCCGCCATGAAGATCACGCTGTGGGTCGAGGTGGGGCTGCTCGGCCTGACCTTCGTGCTGGCCTTCCTGCTCCCCCGCCATGCGCGTCCCGAGGAGGAAGGGGCGGCGGAGGCTCCGGCCGAGCCGCACCCGGCCTCGGCGTGACGCGGAGCGCCGCGGGCCGTCCCGTCCGGGGGCGGCCCGCGGCGGCGCGCGTCACAGCTTGGCCATCACCTCGGTGGCCAGCAGCTCCAGGTGGTCCAGGTCGTGCGGGTCGAGGACCTGGAGGTAGAGCGTCTCGGCGCCCAGCTCCGCGAACCTGCCGATCTTGTCCTGCAGCTCGGCCGGCGTGCCGGCCAGCCCGTTGTCGCGCAGCTCGGAGACCTCGCGGCCGATCGCGTCCGCCCGCCGGGCGATCTCGGCCTCGTCCCGCCCGCAGCAGACCACCTGCGCCGCCGAGTACACCATCGGCTTGGTGCGGCCCGCCTCGCGGCAGGCGGCGCGGACCCGGTCGAACGCCCGGCCCGTGTCGTCCACCTGGTTGAACGGCACGTTGTACTCGTCGGCGTGCGCGGCGGCCAGCCGCGGGGTGCGCTTGGCGCCGGTCCCGCCGATCAGCACCGGCGGCCCCTCCGGCCGTACGGGCTTGGGCAGCGCGGGCGAGTCGGCCAGCCGGTAGTGCCGGCCGTCGTAGTCGAAGGTCTGCCCGGCCGGCGTCCGCCACAGCCCGGTGACGATCTCCAGCTGCTCCTCCAGCCGCTCGAACCGCTCGTTCAGGCTGGGGAACGGGATCCCGTACGCGGTGTGCTCGGCGTCGAACCAGCCGGTGCCGACGCCGAAGTCGACCCGGCCGCCGCTCATCTGGTCCACCTGCGCGACCGCGATCGCCAGCGGCCCGGGCAGCCGGAACGTGGCCGCCGTCATCAGCGTGCCGAGCCGGATCCGGCTGGTCTCGCGGGCCAGCGCGCCCAGCGTGATCCAGGCGTCCGTCGGGCCCGGCTCGCCCGAGACGTCCCCCATCTTGAGGTAGTGGTCGGAGCGGTAGAAGGCGTCGAAGCCCAGCTCCTCCGTGGCCTTGGCCACCTTGAGCAATGTCTCGTAACTGGCCCCCTGCTGGGGCTCGGTGAAGATCCGTAGACGCATGGGACCATCGAACCACGCCCGCCGCACGCTCAAGTATCGCCCAAGTGCATACCGTGACGAGGTCATCACGATTTGAATGGGGCCATGACGATTTTCGGTGTCGACTACTCATGGGGCCGCCCCGATCCGGCCGCGCTGAAGGAGAAGGACGTCGCGTTCGTGTGCCGCTACCTGTCGCACGACACCACCGGCAAGAACCTCACCCGCGAGGAGGCCGGGAAGCTGTCGGCGGCCGGCATCGCGCTGGTCGTGGTGTGGGAGACGACCGCCCGCCGCGCCCTGTCCGGCCGCGGCGGCGGCGCGGCCGACGCCCGGCACGCCGGGCGGCAGGCCGGGGAGATCGGGATGCCGGACGACCGCCCGGTCTACTTCGCCGTCGACTTCGACGCCCAGCCCCACCACCAGGAGGCCGTGGACGCCTACCTCGACGGCGCCGCCGAGGTCCTCGGCCGCGACCGGGTCGGGGTGTACGCCGGATACGGCCCCACCAAGCGCGTGCTGGATGCCGGGAAGGCGGAGTGGGCCTGGCAGACCTACGCCTGGTCAGACGGGAAGTGGGACGAGCGCGCCCATATCCAGCAGTACTCCAACGGCCACGAGATCGGCGGCGTCTCCGTGGACCACAACCGGGCCACCCGGGACGACTACGGCCAGTGGCGCCTGAACGACTGACCCTACGGCCGGCCTGAAGGAGCGTCAGCCCGCCGTGAGCAGGACGACGGCGGCCGCGGCTCCCGCGAGCCCGGCGGCCTGCGCCCGGCCGAGCCGTTCGCGCAGCATCGTGATCCCGAGCAGGACGGGGATCACCGGGTACAGCGACGACAGCACGACCGCGACGGTGACGAGCTGCATGCGCGCCGCCAGCATGTAGCAGGCCAGCGCCAGCGCGGCCAGCGCGCCGGTCAGCGCCGCCGGCGCCAGGAGCCGCGCGGGCGGCCACCGCGCGCCGCGCAGCAGGGGAAGGACGACCAGCGCCGCCGAGCACCGCCCCGCGACGACGGGCCACAGGCCGGAGCCCGCCTCCACCTGGGCGAGCGCGAGGTACTGCACGCCGATGCCCGCGCCCGCGACGAGCGCGTCCAGGGTCGCGGCGCGCGTCGCGTCCCCGCCGGCCGACCCGTCCCGCGACACCAGCCAGAGGGCGGGCACCGCGGCGGCCACCCCCAGCCAGGCCGCCGCCGACGGCCGGTCGCCGAGCAGCACCACCCCGGCCAGCACGGGCACCGCGAGCCCGTTCACCGCGCTGACCGGCACCACCAGGCTCATCGCGCCCCGGGCCAGCCCGCGGTAGAGGAACACCATGCCGAGCCCCGTCCCGACCCCCGACAGGGCGCCCCACGCGAGGTCCGCCGCCGACGGGGCGCCCGCGGAGAACAGCGGCGCGGCGGCGAGCGTGAACAGCAGCCCGCCGAGCTGCCCGCACAGCGCCACGGCCACGGCGGCGGCCCGCCGCGACAGCAGCCCGCCGGCGACGTCCGCGGCCCCGTAGAGGACCGCCGACGCCAGCGCGAGCGCGGCGCCCATCAGCGGTCCCCGGCCGCGCGGGCGGCGGCGCCGACGGGGCAGGGCGCGCCGGTCGTGCAGCGGCCGCGGTCGCAGAGGCGGCAGATCAGCTCGGTGTCGCCGATCCGGCCGTACAGGCTCGCGAGCAGCCGCGACAGCGGTCCGGTGAGGGCCTCGCGGTCCTCCTCGGACAGGTCCGCGAGGGCGTCGGACAGTACGGCCTCGCGGGCGGCGAGCAGGTCCGCCGCGGACGTGCGGCCCCCGGCGGTGAGGCGTACGGCGACGGAGCGGCCCGGCCCGCCGCCGCGCTCGGCCAGCCCGGCCGCGGCGAGGCCGTCGACCATCCGGACGGCGGCGGACTGCGACAGGCCGACGCGGCGGCCCAGCTCGGTGACCGTGATCCCGGGCGCGGCGGACAGGACGACCAGGGCCGCGGCGGCGCTCGGCCCGACGCCCCGCGCGCGGGCGGCGGCGAGGACGAGGTCGGTGACGGCGAGGGCGGCGGCACCGAGGAGGTTGGCCGTGCGGTCCGGGTGATCCGGGCGGTGCGGGCGGTGCGGGCGATCGGTGCGGTCGGAATGCATGAGTCATGCATGACCGAGAGAACGGCGCCGAAACGCCCGAATCGTCCGGAGTCTTGCGGGCGGCCCCCGGCCGACCTTGACTGGGACGATGGAGCTCAAGAACCGGATGAGCAGGGACCGCGCCCGGCTGGCGTACCAGCTGCGGTATGCGGCGCGGAACCCGGAGCGGATCGTCCCGTACGCGCGGCGCCTCGCCCGCGACACGTGGCTGCGCGCCCGCGCCCGCGACCATGTGGCGTACTACCGGTCGGTGATGCGCTCCGACGCGGCGCGCAGCCCGTACGGGGCGGTCGGCACGGCCGACCACGACCGGTGGGCGGCGATCGGCCGGCTCCAGTTCGACTACCTGGTGGAGCACGGGCTGCGGCCGTCGCACCGGATGCTGGAGATCGGCTGCGGCAACCTGCGCGCGGGCCGGCTGTTCATCGAGCATCTCGACCCCGGCAACTACTACGGCGTGGACATCTCGCCCGACATCCTGTTCGCCGCCGAGGACACGGTCGCGGCGTACAAGCTCCAGGACCGGCTCCCCCACCTGACTCCGGTCCGGGACCTGCGGCTCGACTTCCTGCCGGAGCGGCACTTCGACGTCGTGCACGCGCACAGCGTCTTCTCCCACTCGCCGATCACCGTCGTCGACGAGTGCCTGGCCCATGTCGGGCGGATCCTGGCGCCGGGCGGGTTCTTCGACTTCACGTTCAACCGCACCGAGGGGCAGGAGCACCACGTCCTGCGGGAGGACTTCTACTACCGGACCGCCACGCTGGTCGCGCTCGCCGAGCGGCACGGGCTGGAGGCGCGGTTCATGGACGACTGGGAGCGGGGCAACAAGCACAAGCAGTCCAAGCTGCGCGTCACGGCGGGCTAGCCGCCCGGGCGGGCAGCCGGACGGTCACCGCCAGCCCGCCGCCGGGGCGCGGTTCGGCGGTGACCCGGCCGTGGTGGGCGGTGGCGACGGCGCGGACGATCGACAGGCCCAGCCCCGAGCCGCGGTCGGAGCGCACCCGGTCCTGCCGGAGGCGGCGGAACGGCTCGAAGATCGTCTCCACCTCGTACGGCGGCACCACCGGCCCGGTGTTGGCGACCGCCAGCTCCGCCCACCCGTCCCGGGTGCCGGTGGTGACGCGGACCTCGCCGCCGTCGTGGTTGTGGCGGACCGCGTTCTCCACCAGGTTCTGCACGAGCCGTTCGACCAGGACGGGATCGCCGGTGGCGGGAGCGGAGCCGGTCTCGCGGTGGACGGCGATGTCACGGGCGGCGGCCTCGGCCGCGGCCTGGTCCAGGACGTGCCGCGCGACGTCGGCGAGGTCGAGCGGGCCCGCGTCGGCGACGGCGTTCTCGCCGCCGGCCAGGGTCAGCAGCCCGTCGATCAGCCGCTCGTGCCGCCCGTTCACGACCAGCAGGGACTCCCCGAGCCGCTTGACGTCCTCGGTCGCGTCGGGGCGGCGGACCGCGACGTCCACCAGCGTCCGGTTGATCGCCAGCGGGGTGCGCAGCTCGTGCGAGGCGTTCGCGACGAAGCGGCGCTGGCCGTCGAACGCGCGCGCCAGCCGTTCCAGCATGGTGTCGAACGTGTCCGCCAGCTCCTTGACGTCGTCGCGCGGCCCGTCGTACGCGATCCGCTCGGTGAGGTCGTGGCTGTGCGCCACCCGGCGGGCGGTGTCGGTGATCGCGTGCACGGGGCGCAGCACCCGGTCGGCCAGCAGCCAGCCGAACGCCAGCGCGGCCGCGCTCACCACGCCCAGCGCGATGCCGCCCTGCGTCAGCAGCGACCGCATCGTCTCCTCCTGGTAGTTCTTGCGGCCCTCGACGAGCACGCCGCGCACCTGCCCCGCGCTGATCTCGTCCTCGGGAGGGGGCGGCGCGGTCAGGGAGCCCTTCGGCGGCTCGCCGGCCACCTGGGTGAACGACGCCCCCGGCTCGCCGTGGTCGCGGAGGTTGTTCTGGACCAGGAGGTAGGTCAGCGCCAGCAGGACGACGCCCGCGGCGATGAACAGCCCCCCGTACAGCAGCGTGAGCCGGACCCGGATCGTGGGGCGCAGCCGCTCGGCGTTGATCATGGGGATCACGGGATCCGGTACCCCGCTCCCGGGACGGTCTCGATGACGGCCGGGTCGCCGAGCTTGCGGCGCAGCTTCATCAGCGTGACGCGGACGGTGTTGGTGAACGGGTCGGTGTGCTCGTCCCACACCTTCTCCAGCAGCCGTTCGGCCGGGACGACGGTGCCGCCCGCGCGCAGCAGCTCCGCCAGCAGCCCGAACTCCTTGCGCGCCAGGTGCACGTACCGGCCGTCCCGGTAGACCTCGCGGCGGGCGGGGTCCAGGCGGATCCCGGCCCGCTCCAGCAGCGGCGGGTCGGCGGGGCGGGCGCGGCGGCCCAGCGCGTGGATCCGCGCCACCAGCTCCTCGAACGCGAACGGCTTGGTCAGGTAGTCGTCCGCGCCCAGGCGCAGCCCGTCCACCCGGGCCGGCACGGTGCCGGCGGCGGTGAGCATCAGGATCCGCACCGGCGCGCCGGACTCCACGACCGCGCGGCACACGTCGTCGCCGTGCACGACCGGCAGGTCGCGGTCCAGGACCAGCACGTCGTAGTCGTTCACGCCGAGCCGTTCGAGGGCCGCGTCGCCGTCGTAGGCCACGTCCACCGCCAGCGCCTCGGCCCGCAGCCCCTCGGCGACCGAGTCGGCGAGCATCCGCTCGTCCTCGGCGACCAGTACCCGCATGCCCGCACCCCGTTCCCCGCGCGTCGTTCCCGCGCGTCGTTCCCGGCGCGTTTTCGCCGTCCGCCGCCCAAGCCTGGACCAAGGGGCGTAACGCCCGCATAACCCGGAGCGGTTACGCCGGGGTTACCGGCCGGCGGCTGGACTTCTGCTCGCCCGCCGGGACCGTCCCGGCGGCGTGGCGGACACGGAGACCGGTTCATGCGACGACACGCGCTCATCGCGCTGCTGCTGCTCCCGGCGCTGGCCCTGGGGGCCTGCGGAGGCGGCGGCAGCGGCGGCGAGGGTACGAAGAAGGCCGCGGACGACGGCGCCAGGATGCGCGAGTACGCCAAGTGCATGCGGGCGAACGGCGTGGACATGCCGGACCCGTCGGCGGACGGCCGCGTCGAGGTCAAGGTGACCGGCGGCAAGCCCGGCGAGGACAGGCTGAAAGCCGCCGAGGAGAAGTGCCGCAAGCTCATGCCCAACGGCGGCAAGCTGCCCAAGCCGGACGCGAAGCGGATGGCCGAGGCGCGCGCCATGTCCAAGTGCATGCGCGAGAACGGCGTCCCGGACTTCCCCGACCCCGATCCCGAGACGGGCGGCATCCAGATCAAGGGGCGCAAGGGCGGCGGGGGCCTCGATCCCGGCAGCGCCACGTTCAGGAAGGCCGACAAGATCTGCAACAAGAACGGCGGCGGCCGGCTGGAGTCCAGGCACGACGACGGCGACGGCCCCGGCCTCAGCGGCAGGAGCGGCGAGTGAGGCGGACGCGGGCCACACCACGGGCCACGACACGGGCCACCGTGTTCGCCGCGACGGGCGTCGTGGTGGCCGCCGGCGCGGGCCTGGCGACCGCCGGGCTCGGCGGGGGCGGCGAGGCCCCCGCCGCCCGCGGCGCGCTGCCGCCCGCCACCGCACCGATCGAGCGGACGACGCTGGTCGAGACGCGGACGGTGGACGGCACGCTCGGCTACGGCACCGCCCGTACCGTGAGCGGGACCGGCGGCACGGTGACCTGGCTGGCGCGGGCGGGCACCGCCGTCGCCCGCGGCCGGTGGGCGTACAAGATCGACAACCGGCCGGTGCCGCTGCTGTACGGGCCGCTGCCCCTCTACCGCACGCTCGCCGGCGGCACCGAGGGACCGGACGTGCGGCAGTTCGAACGCAACCTCCGCGCCCTCGGCTACACGGGCTTCACCGTCGACGAGGACTACGGCGCCGCCACGGCCGCCGCCGTACGCCGCTGGCAGGAGGACCTCGGGCTTCCGGAGACCGGCAAGGTCGCGCCCGGCTCGGTGCTCGTCGTGCCCGGCGAGATCCGGGTCGCCGAGCGCAAGGCCGCCGTCGGCGACCGGGCGGGCGGCGCGATCCTCACCTACACCGGGACGACCCGCAAGGTGAGCGTGGACCTCGACGTCCAGTACCAGCGGCTCGCCAAGGAGGGCGCCGGAGTGACGATCGAGCTGCCGGACGGCGCGACCACCAAAGGCACGATCACCGGCGTGGGCAGGGTCGCCAAGGAAGGGCGGGGCGACGAGCCGACCACCGTCGCGGTCACCGTCGCGGTGCGCGGGCAGGGCGCGCTCGGCACGTACGACAAGGCGCCGGTCGAGGTCCACCTGACCGCCGGGCGGCACGCGGACGTCCTCGCCGTGCCGATCGCGGCGCTGCTGGCCCGGCCGGGCGGAGGCTACTCCGTCCAGGTCGTCGAGAACGGGCGCGCCCGGACCGTTCCGGTCGAGACGGGCGCGTTCAGCGAGGGCAGGGTCGAGATCTCGGGGGCCGGTCTCGCCGAGGGCATGAAGGTGGGGGTGCCGGCATGACCCCGGTCGTGGAGCTCCGCGAGGTCACCCGGACCTATCCCGGCGTGACGGCCCTGGATGCGGTCTCGCTCACCGTCGAGCCCGGCGGGCCGCTCGCGATCGTGGGCCCGTCCGGCTCGGGGAAGTCGACGATGCTGCACATGATCGGCACGCTGGACCGGCCCGCGTCGGGCACCGTCCTCATCGAGGGGCAGGACGTCTCCCGGCTGTCCGACCGGCGCCTGTCCGCGCTGCGCGCCCGCCGGATCGGGTTCGTCTTCCAGCAGTTCCATCTCGCCGCCGGCGTCCCGGCCCTGGACAACGTCGCCGACGGCCTGCTGTACGCGGGCGAGCCCCTGGCGGCGCGGCGCCGGCACGCGCGGGAGGCCCTCGAACGCGTCGGCCTCGGCCACCGCCTCGGCCACCGGCCGCACCAGCTGTCGGGCGGCGAGAAGCAGCGCGTCGCGATCGCCCGCGCCGTCGCCGGCTCGCCCGCGCTGCTGCTGGCCGACGAGCCGACCGGGGCGCTGGACTCGGCGTCCGGCGCGGGCGTCCTGGACCTGCTGCGCGAGCTCGCGGACCACGGCACCACGGTCATCGTGATCACCCATGACCGCGACATCGCCGCCACGCTCCCCCGCCGGGTGCGGATGCGCGACGGCCGGATCGTCGAGGCGTACGCGGGAGCCGCCCGGTGAACGCCGCCAGGCTCGCCCCGCGGGACGTCCTCCGCGTCGGCGCCGCCGGACTCCGCTCCCGTCCGCTGCGCGTCTTCCTGTCCGCGCTCGGCATCGCGATCGGCATCGCCGCCATGATCGGCGTCGTCGGCATCTCCACGTCCAGCCGCGCCCAGCTCCAGGAGACCCTGGACCGGCTCGGCACCAACCTGCTGACCGTCGCGCCGGGCCGTGACCTGTTCGGGGACGCGACGTCCCTGCCCGCCGAGTCCGCCGGCATGATCGCGCGGATCCCGGAGGTCGAGTCGGCGTCCGCCACCGGGAGGCTCGACGCCAAGGTCTACCGCAACGACCGGATCCCGGCCGGGGAGAGCGGCGGCATCTCCGTCCTGGCCGCGCGCCTCGACCTTCCCCGCACGGTCGGGCTGGAGATCGCCGCGGGCGCCTGGCTCAACCCGGGCACGAGCCGCTACCCGGCCGTCGTCCTGGGCACGTCCGCCGCCGACCGGCTCGGCGTCGCGGGCACCGGCGTCCAGGTGTGGCTGGGCGGCCAGTGGTTCACCGTCGTCGGCGTCCTGGCGCCCAGCGCGCTGGCGCCCGAACTCGACGCCGCCGCCCTCGTCGGCTGGGACGCGGCCACCGCGCGGCTGTCGTTCGACGGCCATCCGACCACCGTGTACACCCGCGCGGAGAAGGACTCGGTGGAGAAGGTCCGCGGCCTCCTGGCGGCCACCGCCAACCCGGAGTCGCCCAACGAGATCGAGGTGAGCCGCCCCTCGGACGCCCTCGCCGCGCGGAACGCGACGGACGAGGCGTTCACCGGCCTCCTCCTCGGCCTCGGCGGCGTGGCCCTCCTGGTCGGCGGCGTGGGCGTCGCCAACACCATGGTCATCTCCGTGCTCGAACGCCGCTCGGAGATCGGGCTGCGGCGCTCGCTGGGCGCCACGAGGGGCCAGATCCGGCTCCAGTTCCTCACCGAGTCCCAGCTCCTGGCCGCGCTGGGAGGGATGGGCGGCGTCGCGCTCGGCGCGCTGGTCACCGCCGTGTACGCGGTGAGCCAGGGGTGGCCCACGGTGGTCCCCCCGTGGGCCATGGCGGGCGGCCTGCTGGCCACCCTCCTCATCGGCGCGCTGGCGGGCCTCTACCCGGCCCTGCGGGCCGCGCGCCTCTCCCCCACCGAAGCCCTCAACACCCCGTGACCCGCTTGACGGTGCCGCCGATTCAGGAGACCTCGGCGCGGGCCTGCTCCTGGAGCAGCTCGTCGGTCATCGCGACGATCTTCGGGGTGAACCTGCCCTTGCCGCAGACGGTTCCCCTGGCCTTCTCGCCCGGGGCGAGCGTGGTGGTGGGGACCTGGCCCTCGTACTCGGCGAGCGCGTCCGTCACATCGTGCTTCTCCCCCTTGGTGTCGACCAGGGAGAAGTACAGCGGGTTGACCTCCAGGTTGCCCTTGCGCTGGTTGACGACGGTGACCTTGACGCAGGACAGCGCGCCGCCACCGCCGAGGACGCTGGCCTTGGCGGTGGTCCGCTTGGCCGAGATCTTGACCGGGACCTTCTTCGCGGGCGTGGCGCCCTTGGTCCCGCCGCCCTTCTCGTCCGCGGGCTGGACGGCGACCGGCTCCTCCGCCGGGACCTCGCAGGCGGTCAGCGCGATGCCGGCGAGCAGGCCGATGGTGACGGTGATGAGACGCATGGGTTCTCCTGTGGGGAATGAATGTGCACGAGCCCGCTCAGCACAGCAATGGTTGATCGAGTCATCACATCCTAGGTGTTGATGTGAACTCAATCAACAAGTCTGGGGTCGCAGGCGCCTCGGACGCGCAGCCCGAGGCCTACAGGAGTGAGACGCACCCGAAGCTAGGTAGGTTTACTGGATTCACAGAAATTTGGGCTGTGAAACTAGATGATCAGTGCGCCGCCGTGTGCGGGCGCGAGGCCCTCGTTCAGGACGCGAGGGCCTCGCGTGGGCGGGATCAGGCGACCTCGGCCCGGGCCTTCTCGGCGAAGCCCGGAGCGAAGGTCACGGTCTTCGGGGTGAAGTGGCCCGGGGCGCAGACCGCGCCGGTGGCCTTCTCCTCCGGGGCGAGGGTGACGGCCGCGATCTCGTCCTCGTGCACGCCGAAGGCGGAGCCGATGTCGTGCTTGGTGCCGTCGGCGCCGGTGAGCGCGAAGTCGAGCGGGTTGACGTCCAGGTTCTTCGTGGTCCGGTTCGTCACGGTGACCTTGGCGCAGGTGTAGTCCCCGCCGTCGCTCATGGCGCTCGGCTCGAACGCCGTCTTCTCGGCCGTGAGCTTGACCGGGACCTTCTCCGCGGGCTTGGCCTCGTCGCCCGCGGACTGGACTTCGGTGGGCTCGGTCTCCACGGCGCAGCCGGTGAAGGTGAGGGCGCCGAGGAGGCCGAGTCCGGTCAGGATGGTACGCATGGGTGTCCCCCGTCATCGGTGATGACCTGGCGGGGAGGCGGCGGGACGGGCCGGCCGGGACCGTGCGGCGCTGCGGGTCTGGATGTGTCCTTACGGCCGAGTCTACGACCGCAGGCCCGGCCCGGCGGGCAAAATCTAGCCCTTGACCAGGGTGGCGAGGCACTCGACGTGCCGGGTCATCGGGAAGGCGTCGAAGGCGCGGAAGGTCTCCAGGGTCCAGCCGCGCTCGCTGAAGTACGCGAGGTCGCGGGCCAGGGTGGCGGGGTCGCAGGACACGTAGGCGATCTTGCGGCGGGCGAGCCTGGCGACCTGGTCGACGACCGCGCGGTCGGCGCCGGCGCGGGGCGGGTCCAGGACGACGATGTCGGCGCCGCGGACGCGGGTGCCGCGGTGGTGGCCGCCGCCGCGCTTGGTCTGCGTACGGCCCGTCCCGTCGGCGACGCCGAACTCCAGGTCGGGCAGGACCTCCTCGACCTGGCCGCGCTCGACGGCGACGTGCGGCAGGTCGCGGAGGTTGAACTTGGCGTCCCGGACGGCCTGGGCGTCGGACTCGACGCCCACGACGAGGCCGTCGGAGCCGACCCGCTCGCCGAGGAGGCCGGCGAACAGCCCGACGCCGCAGTAGAGGTCGAGGGCGATGTCGCCGGGCCTGGGGTCCAGGGCCTTCAGGACGGCGTCGGCGAGGACGGACGCGGCGCCGGGGTGGACCTGCCAGAAGCCGCTGCCGCTGATCTGGTAGAGGCGGCCGCCGGCCTCCTCGCGGACGTACGGGGTCTTCTCGGCGCCCTTGCGCGCCAGCCGTACGGGGACGTCGAGGCGCGGCACGCGGGCCTTGCGGGAGCCCTTGAGGGCGACGAGGCGGTCGCCGGTGGTCGCGGAGACGATGCCCTCGACGGACGTGGCGCCGGGCCAGGGCTTGCGCTCGATGCCCATCGCCTCGACGCCGGGGTGGGCGATCAGGCACTCGTCGATCGGCTCGATGTCGTGCGAGCGGTGCCTGCGCAGGCCGATGGCGCCGTGCGAGGCGGTGAACTCGACGCGGGTGCGCCAGCCCAGGCCGGGCGGCGACCCGGGGTTGTCGAGCTCCTCGACGGTGACCGTCCGGGTGATCCCCGCCACCCGCTGGAGCTGCTCCTCGACGACGGCGGCCTTGAGGCGGCGCTGGGCGGCGAGGGAGGCGTGCTGCCAGTCGCAGCCGCCGCACCGGCCGGGCCCGGCGAACGGGCACGGGGGCTCGACGCGGTCCGGGGACGCGGTGACGATCTCCACCGCGTCGGCGCGGAGGAAGTTCTTGGTGGTGGCGGTCACGCGGGCGCGAACCCGTTCGCCGGGCAGGGCGTGGCGGACGAACACCACCCGGCCCTCGTGCCGGGCCACGCAGAATCCGCCGTTGGCGACATTGCCGACCTCGAGGTCGAGCAGTTCGGGTTCACTCACGTTCGGAAACGATACCGCCGGACGGGGGCTGTTCAGGCGCCCGCGGCGGGCGGCGGGACGCGCCGGGCGCGACCGGCTCGGGACGGCCCTTGAGCCGGTCGGACGAGCGCAGCTGCCAGGCGACGCTGGTGACCATGACGCCGGGCACGAACAGCAGCCGGCCCTTGAGGCGCAGCGCGCTCTGGTTGTGCAGCAGGTGCTCCCACCAGTGGCCGACGACGTACTCGGGGATGAACACCGTCACCACGTCGCGGGGGCTCTTGCGGCGGACGCTCTTGACGTAGTTCAGCACCGGCCGGGTGATCTCCCGGAACGGCGAGTCGAGGATCTTCAGCGGGACGGGCACGTCCAGGTCGTCCCACTCCTCCTGGAGGCGCCGGGACTCCTTGGCGTCGACGGCGACGGTGACGGCCTCCAGCGTGGACGGGCGGGTCGCGCGGGCGTACGCCAGGGCGCGCAGGGTCGGCTTGTGGATCTGGGAGACCAGCACGATGCCGTGGTTGCGGGCGGGCAGGGCGACGTCCTCGCCGGAGGGGACCAGCTCGTCGGCGACGCGGTCGTAGTGCCGCCGGATCCCGCGCATGAGCAGGAACAGCACCGGCATCGCGATGCAGACGATGTAGGCGCCGTGGGTGAACTTGGTGACCAGCACGACGATCAGCACGGTGCCGGTCAGCAGCAGGCCGAACGCGTTGATCGCGCGGGACCGGCGCATCTGCCGGCGGGCGGCCGGGTCCTCCTCGGTGCGCAGCAGCCGGTTCCAGTGCCGGACCATGCCGGTCTGGCTGACGGTGAACGAGACGAAGACGCCGACGATGTAGAGCTGGATCAGCCGGGAGACGTCGGCACCGTACGCGAAGATCAGCAGCCCGGCCATGGTGGCCAGGATGATGATGCCGTTGCTGAACGCCAGCCGGTCGCCGCGGGTGTGCAGCTGGCGCGGCAGGTAGCGGTTCTGGGCGAGGACGGACCCGAGGACGGGGAACCCGTTGTACGCGGTGTTGGCGGCCAGCACCAGGATCAGCGCGGTCATCAGCGTGATGAACCCGAACATCGGGGTGAAGTTGCTGAAGACGGTGTGGGCGACCTGGGCGATGACCGGGTCCTGCTGGGTGACGGCCTGCCCGGTGGCCGGGTCGACGAGGGTGCTGTGGTGGGACGGGTCGGCGAACTTGGCGTCGGTGATGTAGGCCAGCGCGGTCACGCCGGAGAACATCGTGATCGCGATCACGCCGAGGGCGAGCAGGGTCGCGGCGGCGTTGCGGCCCTTGGGCTTGCGGAACGCCGGCACCCCGTTGCTGATCGCCTCCACACCGGTGAGGGCGGCGCAGCCGGACGCGAACGCCCGCATGAGCAGGAAGACCAGCGCGAAGCCGCCCAGCCCCATCTCGGCGCCGTGCACCTCCAGGCCGGCGGTCTCGGCCTTGAGGTCGGCGCCCATGGCCAGCCGGCCGAAGCCCCAGATCAGCATCGCGAAGATCGCGAACATGAACAGGTAGGTCGGGATGGCGAAGGCGATGCCCGACTCCCGGATCCCGCGCAGGTTCAGCACGGTGATCACCAGGACCAGCACCAGCGCCGACGCGACCTGGTGCTCGCGGACGATCCCCACGAACGCGCCGAGGTTGTCGACCGCCGAGGAGATCGACACCGCGACCGTGAGGACGTAGTCGACCAGCAGGGCGCTGGCGACGACGACGCCCCAGTTGCCGCCCAGGTTCTCGGTGGCGACCTCGAAGTCGCCGCCGCCGCTGGTGTAGGCGCGGACGTTCTGCCGGTACGAGGCCACCACCGTGAGCAGCACGACCACGACCGCCAGCGCGACCCACGGGGTGAAGTGGTACGCGGCGATCCCGGCGACGCCCAGGGTGATGAGGATCTCCTGCGGGGCGTACGCCACCGACGACAGGGCGTCGCTGGCGAACACCGGGAGCGCGATCCGCTTGGGGAGCAGCTGCTCGTGCTGCTGGGCACTGCGCAGGGCGCGCCCGAGCACCGCGCGTTTGGCTAGGTCCGAGGCCTTCGACACGGAGGCGACTCTAGCCCCTGGTACCGGCGGCCTCCCGAACGGATCACCGCCTGGCCCGAAAGCCCCTCCGGCGGAGGCCCGGAGGGGCAGGCCGCAGGTCCGCTGGGTAGTAACTTGCCTGGGCGGATGTGTAGTTTTGCAGCCCGGCAAGGATCATCGGTCCCGCGGTAACGGGGAAGGAACGGGCGTGCATATCGTGATCATGGGGTGCGGCCGCGTCGGGTCGACGCTCGCCCACATCCTGGAGGACAAGGGCCATTCGGTGGCGATCATCGATCAGAACCCCGAGGCCTTCCGCCGGCTGCGCAGCGGGTTCCGGGGGCGCCGGGTCACCGGGTTCGGGTTCGACCGCGATGTGATCGCCGAGGCGGGGATCGAGCAGGCGTCGGCGTTCGTCGCGGTCAGCAGCGGCGACAACTCCAACATCATCTCCGCCCGGGTGGCGCGCGAGACGTTCGGCGTCGACAACGTGGTGGCCCGCATCTACGACCCCCGGCGCGCCGAGGTCTACCAGCGGCTGGGCATCCCGACCGTGGCGACGGTGCGGTGGACCGCCGACCAGATCCTCCGCCGGCTGCTGCCCGAGGGCGCCGAGCCGCTGTGGCGCGACCCGACCGGCGACGTGGTGCTGGCCGAGCTGGACACCGGGCCGATCTGGGTGGGCGACAAGGTCGCCGCGCTGGAGGAGGCGGCGGGCACCCGGGTGGCGTTCCTGACCCGGATGGGCGAGGCGGTCGTCCCGCACTCCGACACCGTGATCCAGGACGGCGACATCGTGCACATCATCGCCCGCGCCGGCGATCTCGAACGGGTCAACGCCGCGGTCGCGGTGCGCACTGAGGAGGACGCGTGATGCGGGTCGCGATCGCCGGGGCCGGCGCGGTGGGCCGCTCCATCGCCCAGGAGCTGCTGGAGAACGGCCACGAGGTGCTGCTGATCGACAAGAGCCCCAAGGCCATCAAGGTCGAGATGGTGCCGCGGGCCGAGTGGCTGCTGGCCGACGCCTGCGAGATCGCCTCGCTGGACGACGCGGCGCTGGAGCGCTGCCAGGTCGTGGTGGCCTCGTCCGGCGACGACAAGGTCAACCTGGTGGTGTCGCTGCTGGCCAAGACCGAGTACGGGGTGCCGCGGGTGGTCGCGCGGATCAACCACCCCAAGAACGAGTGGCTGTTCAACGAGTCGTGGGGCGTGGACGTCGCGGTGTCCACGCCGCGGCTGCTGTCGGCGCTGGTCGAGGAGGCCGTCAGCGTCGGCGACCTGGTCCGGCTGATGACGTTCCGGCAGGGCGAGGCGAACCTGGTCGAGCTGACGCTGCCGGAGGACGCCCCGCTGGGCGGCGAGCGGGTCGGGTCGGTGAGCTGGCCGCGCGACACGGCGCTGGTGGCGATCCTGCGGGAGGGCCGGGTGCTGGTGCCGGCCGACGACGACACGCTGGAGCCGGGCGACGAGCTGATGTTCGTGGCCAGCCAGGACGTGGAGGACGAACTGGCCGAACTGCTCAGCCCCCGCTGAGAAGCGCGTGCGCCGCGCCGTCCCCGGCCGTCGCCGGGGGCGGCGCGTTCGCATG
This sequence comes from Spirillospora sp. NPDC029432, assembly GCF_040703975.1. Lineage (NCBI taxonomy): Bacteria > Bacillati > Actinomycetota > Actinomycetes > Streptosporangiales > Thermomonosporaceae > Spirillospora > Spirillospora sp. NPDC029432. The sequence goes on along the minus strand of NZ_JBEZWH010000043.1, from coordinate 2,027 downwards.
CCGGGCCCGTGCTCAGCGGTATTCGGCGAGCCGGGGGCGGACCCCGGCGATCAGCAGCGCCGACAGCAGGACCGCGCCCCCGAGCGGGAGCGTCACCCAGGGCTCGGCCTCGCGCAGCCCGGCGCCGACCCGCCGGTCCAGGTCGCGCCGGTTGACGTCCGTCAGGGTGGCCAGGAGCCGGTCGTACGCCTCCCATGCCTGCGCGGTCCCGTCCTGGCGGCGGGCGCGCAGGAACTCCTCGTCCGCGGCCGATACGTCCTTCGCGATCGTCGCCGTGTACAGCGAGGCCTCCTTCAGCCGCGCCGCCCGGTCCGGGGAGCCCGGCGCGGCGGGCTCGCCGGTCCGTTCGGATGCTCTGACCTCGGAGAACACCCGCGCCGCCTCGTACGGGCCCGCCTTGATCGTGCGCAGCCCGTCCGCCTGGGTCCGCATCATGCCGGACGCCTGCGCGACGAGGGCGAGGGCGAGCACGGACGCCGCGGCGGCCGCCGGATTGATCAAGCGGCGGTGGCGGCGGGTGAGGGCCACGTTCAGCGGGCCCAGGACCGCCAGGAGGGCGAGCCCGAGCCAGTTCGCCGCGGTGGCGGTGCCCGACGCGCTGCGGCGCGTCTCCCGGTACGTGCGGTCGAGGTCGCGGTGCGCGGAGTCGGCCAGCCGCCGCGCCGCGGGAAGCAGCGTCTCCCGCATCAGGGCGGCGGCTTCCCGGTGCCGCGCCGCGCGGTCCGCCGCCCGTCCCTCGCCGGCGGCGGCCGCGGCGAGGACCTGGTAGCGGCCGAGACCGTCCATGAGCGTGCGCGTCTCGTCCGCGGCGGCGCGCGCGGCGGCCAGCTCCCGCAGGTCCGCGTTGGCGCGGGAGAGCGCCCGCTGGAACCGGTCCCGGGCCTGGACGCGGGCGTTCTCGTCCCGGTCGCGGGCACCCGCCGAGACCGGCGGGGCCAGCACGGAGTCCAGCTCGCCGAGCCGGATCCGGAGGTCCGCGGCGGCCAGCGACCGCGGCGCCTCCCGGGCTCCCCCGCGGCGCAGGCCGCCGCGCAGATCGGCGGCGGTGGCCGAGACGAGCGCGCCGAACGCGACGGCGAGCACGACGGCCAGCACGGTCAGCGCCTTGAGCCGCAGGGGCGTGCTCCAGCGGCGGCGCGGCGGTACGGGGTCCGGTATGCCGAGCCCGGTCACGGGCATGAGCGTGGTCACGGGTCTGTCGCCTCCCTGGCTGTCAGAGCAGGGTCTTGGGGCGGACGTCGTTGGCCAGTTCGACCAGGGCGACGCGGTCGCGGCGGCGGTCCGACAGCCGGGCGAGCGCGCGGTAGCCGCGTTCCAGGCCGTACCGGACGCCCCGCCGGGTCAGCGGCCGCCCGAGGAGGACCATGCCGGCGGTCCCGGCCACGGGCGGGGTGCGCAGCCACTCCAGCGCGGTCCGCAGGATCAGCACGCTCAGCCGGTGGTGCGGTACGCCGGTGAGGCCGAGCCGCTCCAGCCGCTCGCCGGCCGCGACCAACTCGCCGGGGGCGATCCCGGCGGGGTCGCGGCCCGCCAGCGCGGCCACGATCGCGGCGGCCTGCGCGTCGGCGTGATGGCCGGACGACTCGGGGACGGAGAGCAGCGCCGCCACCGCCGCGTCCCGCTCCCCCAGCGCGAACCTGGCCCTGGCCAGCCCGAACGCGGCGCCGGCCTGGGCCGGATCGGTCCGCCACACGCTCTCGTGGAGGCGCGCGGCGGCGGCGTGCTCGCCGCGCAGCTCGGCGCACAGGCCGCGGGCCAGCCGCGGGGCCGCCTCCCCCGGCACCAGGCCCTGGACGCGGTCGAAGTGCCGTTCCGCCGCGTCGACCTCACCGGCCAGCAGCGCGCCGATCCCGCGGTACCAGTCGTACCGCCAGTCCCCGGTCAGCCCGTTCAGCAGCAGCCGCACCGCCTCGTGATCGCCCTGCCGGAGCCCTTCCGCGGCCGCCCGCAGCGTCGCGGCCGCGGTGCTCCCCGCGCCCGGGGCCGGGGGGCCGGGCGCGGGGACGGGCAGGGCGTCGGCGTCCCAG
>NZ_JBEZWH010000042.1:0-68453 GCF_040703975.1 Spirillospora sp. NPDC029432 | reverse complement strand
CGGGCTCGGCGAGGCCCTCGCTCAGCGCCGCCTTCATCAGCCGGTTGGGCAGGACCCGGCCCGAACGGAGGGTGAGGGCGGACGCCAGGTGGCCGCCGCCGGCCGTAGCGAAAGTCATGGCTGCCCGTCCCCTCGCGGCCGATGGCCGTAGTCCGGCTCCACGGCATAGATTCGTAGCCGACATCACTTGACACCGTCAAGCGATGCTTGATGCTGTCAAGGGAAACCGCCCACATCGGACGCGCCGCGAAAGGTTCTCGATGAAGATTCTCAAGCAGGGCGCCATCCCGGCCGTGGCCGCGCTGGCGGCCTTGGCGCTACCCGCGACCGCCGCGTCGGCCTCGCCGCCCCGTCACTACAGCACGTCCGAGGGCAGCGGCGGCTTCACCGGGGACTCCAGCGTCGGGCCGTCCACCTGCGCTCTGGCGAACCTGACGGCGACGGCGCACCGTACGGGGCACGGGGCGAAGGTGCGGGTAAGCGGGTTCGACGCCTCCTGCGCCGGCGTCATCACGTCGGCGAGGTACGACGCGCCGATCCACTTCCGGATCGAGAGGGGCGCGGTCACCGGCACGGTCCCGATCGTCATCACCAACGCCCTCGGCGGGGAGTGCCGTTACCGGGGCCCGGTGAACGGGTCGGTCCCCAACGGCTCCGACACGCTGTCGGCGGCGGGCACCGTGACCTTGAGAGAGACCCTGAGGGCACCGTGCGCGCCGGATTCGAGGTCGACCCTGCGGGTCACCTTCCCGGGCGCCGCCTTCGGCCGGTGATCCGCCCGGCTCAGTCGGCGGCCTCGGCGGCGAGAGCGTTGTTGAGCGTCTCGGTCACCAGCCGGGCCGCGGCCTCGACCCCGCCGAGGCCGGGAAAGAAGGTGTCCAGGGTGCCGTCGCGCCAGAGCATCACGGCACCGTGGACGGTCGACCAGCACGTCAGCGCCAGCGCGGTCGGCGAGTGGTCCCTGCCCCAGCCCGTCGCACGAGCGTCGTTGATCTCGCCGAGGAGGATCCCGAACGCGCTCGCGCGCGCCTCGGCGAGATCCGCGTCGTCGGGGTTGAGCAGCTCGGGCCGGTACATCACCACGAACAGCGCGGGGTGCTGCTTGGCGAAGACCATGTAGCCGATGCCGAGCGTGGCGACGCGCTCGGCGGGCGTCGCGTCGTCGGGAATCCGCCGGCGCGCCGAGCGCATCCGCTTCGCCAGCGTGCGGAAGCCCTTCGCGGCCAGCGCCGTGAACAGCCCGCGCCGGTCGCCGAAGTGATGTCCGGGCGCCTGGTGCGAGACGCCGACCCGCCGGGCGATCGCCCGCATGCCGACCGGGCCGATACCGTGCTCGTCGATCGCCTGCTCGGCGGCGCGGAGGAGCGCCTCGCGCAGGTCCGTCCTGGACGAGGTCGGTGAGGCGGGCATAGCGCCTGATTGTCTCGCCGCCGCCCCGCCCGCAGCAACCACCCCGGCAGCGCGTACCCGACCAGGCGCGTGAAGCAGGGGGTGGCAGCGTGGTACGGCCGGAGAATCCGGTCGAGCCGGTTCCGCAAGTACCCCCTACCGGATTCGAACCGGCGCTACCGCCTTGAAAGGGCGGCGTCCTAGGCCGCTAGACGAAGGGGGCCCTTGGTGGCAGGGATGGCTGCCACTCGACCGGTCCAGCATAGGGGACAACCAGGCCGGACGCACAAACGGTTTAGCCCCGTTCCGGGGGGCGTGTGGGAGATGGGCTGGTCGTGGGGGACTGGGTGGGCCACTGGGACGGGGGCAGCGACGGGAACGTGGGGCTGTGCGTGGGGGGCTGGGTGGCGGGCGGGCCGATGGTGCGGTCGGGGTTCGGCTCCAGGTGGCGTTCGATCTGGGCCGAGGTGAGGCCCAGGCCGCCGAGGCGGATGTCGTCCCAGCCCTGGAGGCGGTGGTTGGCGCGGCTGAAGTAGAGGACGGACAGCTCGATCGGGGTGGGCTGCTCGTGTTCGAGGCCGCGCAGGCCGGCGCCGCCGGTGGAGCCCTGGACGAACAGGCGGGTGCCGGTCGGCATGAGGCGCGTGGAGCGCTTGTGGCCGTGGCCGGACAGGACGATCTGGGTCGCGCCGGAGAAGCCCTCGCCCTGGTACGGGTCGTGGGCGACGACCATGTCGGGGGTAGTGCCCGAGTTGCGGAGCTTCTGGGCCTGCTGGGAGCCGAGGGTGCGGAGCTGCTCGACGCCCATGTGGTCGTCGCGGGTGGTCTTGTCGGGGGTGAAGCGGGGGTCGCCGACGCCGTAGATGCGCAGGCCCTCGACCTCCTGGGACCTGTCCTCCAGGACGATGGCGTTCTTCTGGTCGTCGACGGCCTCCGCGATGCCCTTGGAGTCGTGGTTGCCGCGGACGAAGACGTACGGGACCTTCAGCGACTCGATGTCGTCGGCGAACTTCTCCTCCGGCTCGCTGCCGTGGTCGGTGAGGTCGCCGCTGTCGACGATGAAGTTCACCTGGAACTGCTGGGAGACGGAGCGCATCACGGACCACGCGGCCGGGTTGAGGTGGATGTCGGAGACGTGCAGGACGCGGATCGTGGACGGGTCGGGCTCGTACGCCGGGAGCGTCGAGGTGGCGGCGTACAGCTCGGAGACGTTGCCGACGAGGCGGGCGAGCTGGGCGCGGTACGCGGAGAAGCGCTCGACGATGCTGCGGGCGTCGCCGACGAGCTGCGGGGCGTTGGACAGGATGCCGGTGTAGCGGGGCTCGGCGATGGCCTGCGGGTTGAACGTCGACCAGGTGAGCAGGACGAGGACGAGCATCCCGGCGACGCTGGCGCCCAGGCCGGCGAGGGCCTTGCGCCAGGAACGGAAGATCAGCAGGCCGGCCAGGAACGAGAGCGTGAGGCCGAGCGCGACGGCGCGGAGCAGCATCACGATCACGCCGTGCCGGAGCTCGCCGGCGATCTGGTCGGTGATCTTGCCGAGCGCGGTCTGCGACTCGATGAGCTCGCGGGCGGGCTCGGGGCGCAGCTCGGTGACGCGGGCCTCCAGGGCGAGGGGGCCCCAGTGCGTGTCGAGGTGGAGCGCTCCGAGGGGAGGGATCTGGACCGTCGTGCCGCCGCCCCAGTGGGGGCGCAGCAGCAGGGAGACGTCGGTGGGGCCGACGGGCGTCTCGATCCGCCCGCCGAGGAGGAGGCCCGCGAGGCCGCCGGCCAGGCCGGCGGCGACCACCGCCAGGGCGCCGCCCCAGCGGCGGGTACGGGGGCCGGGCCGGCGCAGCCGGGCGAGGTGCTTCAGTGGCGGGCGGCTCGCGGGGAGGCGCAGCCGGACCCTGGCGAGGACGGTCCGGATGTGCGCGAGGGGCACGGTCTCTCCTTCCGTCAAGCACAATGATGACGTGATCGAGATGTCACGGGAGGCGTTCGAGGACCTCGTCGGTGAGGCCCTCGACACCGTCCCGCCCGAACTGACCGCGCACATGCGCAACGTCGTCATCGTCGTCGAGGACGACGCGCCCGAGCCCGGCCTGCTCGGTCTCTATCAGGGCGTACCCCTGACAGAACGGGGCGACTGGTACGGCGCCGTACTTCCCGATCACATCGCGATCTACCGCAACGAGATCCTTGACATCTGTGAGACCCGGGACGACGTGGTGGAAGAGGTGCGGATCACCGTCGTCCACGAGATCGCCCACCACTTCGGCATCGACGACCGGCGCCTGCACGAGCTGGGTTACTGAGCCGCCACAGAGAGTTTCACCAATCGGGCACTGTAGGTTACACAACTGCCACGCAGCGTGAGTTAATAGGGGAGTCCGTGACCGTGCGGACCGAACTGGAGCGCACGTGGCTGAGAGGCAGACCGGGAGGCACCGCCGCCCACCTGAGTCGCAGGCCACCTACCGCGAGGTCTTCGCGGTAGGGGAGTTCCGCGCGCTCTGGCTGGCGCAGGCGCTGTCGTTCATCGGCGACCAGCTGGCCCAGGTGGCGCTGGCCGTCCTGGTGTACGAGCGGACCAACTCCCCGCTGCTGACCGCGCTCACGTACGCGCTGACCTACATCCCGCCGATCGTCGGCGGGCCGGTGCTGTCCGGGCTGGCCGACCTGTTCCCGCGCCGCCGCGTGATGGTGGTGACCGACGTCCTGCGGGCCGGGCTGGTGGCGCTCATGGCCGTGCAGGGCATGCCGTTCTGGCTGCTGTGCGCGCTCGTCTTCGTGACGGTGCTGCTGGGGGCGCCGTTCAGCGCGGCCCGTGCGGCGGTGATGCCCGATGTGCTGACCGGCGACCGGTACGTCGCCGGCTCGGCGATCAACAACATCACCCACCAGGCCGCGCAGATGCTCGGGTTCCTGGCCGGCGGGGCGATCGTGGCGATGGTCGGCACCGGCGAGGCGCTGGCGATGAACTCCGCGACGTTCGCCGTCTCGGCCCTGATCCTGATGGCGGGGCTGCGCCGCAGGCCGGCGCCCAAGCGGCGCGAGCGCGAGTCGCTCGGGCTGTGGAAGGGCACCTGGGACGGCGGGCGGCTGGTGTTCGGCGACCCGACGCTGCGGGCGCTGGTGGCGTTCGCCTGGCTGTGCGGCTTCTACGTGATCCCGGAGGGCCTGGCCGCCCCGTACGCGGCGACGTTCGACGGGGACGCGGTGACGGTCGGGCTGCTGATGTCGGCGATGCCGACGGGGATGGTCGTCGGCGCGTTCCTGTACAGCCGGTGCGTGCGCCCCAGCAACCGGATCCGCTCGATGGGCTGGATGTCGATGCTGGCCTGCGCCCCGCTGCTGGGGGCCGCCCTGCATCCGCCGCTGTGGGTGGTCGTGGTGCTGTGGGCGATCTCGGGCGCGGGCAGCGCCTACCAGCTGGCGGCCAACGCCGCGTTCGTGGCGGCGGTGCCGGCGTCCGGGCGGGGCCAGGCGTTCGGGCTGGCGCAGTCGGGCATCCTCGCGGGCCAGGGCCTGGGGATCCTGGTGGCGGGCGCCGCCGCGCAGGTGCTCGGCCCGGAGACGGTGGTCGCGTTCGCCGGGGCGCTGGGCCTGTCGCTGGCCGCGATCCTCACGCTCTCGTGGAACCGTGCGCGGGGGCAGGTGATCGCCTCGATGTACGCGCGTTCGGCGCGGGCCGAGGAGCTCGGCGACACCGGCCCGGTGCCGGTGGTCGGGTCCGAGCAGCTGAACGGCGCCGCGGTCGAGCCGCCCTGGCCGGCCGGCGGGAACGGCCGGTCGCCATCGGTCAACGGTGAGGAGCGGCCCCGGCCTCCCCGGCACGGGCCCCAGCACGGGCCCCAGCACGGGGAGCGCAGCTCCGCTCCCGCCCCCTGAGCCGGGCGAGGGCGATCCGCCCGGCCTGGAAAGGGCCTGCGGGCGCGTGGCGGGCGTCCACGGCTCAGATGTGCGTGTGGTCCCGGGCGCCGGCGTCCTTCTTGGAGGAGTCCTTGTTGAGGGAGTCCTTGGTCTTCTGGATGGTCTCCTGGACCTTCGGGTTCTCGTTGGCCTTCTTGAACAGGTCCTCGGCGATCGAGGTGGGGCGCCCCTCCTCGGGGATCAGCACCCACGCGATCGCGTACGCCGCGACCCCGGCACCGCCGAAGATCGTGAAGACGGCGAGCCCGAGCCTGATGATGTTGGCGTCCACGCCGAGGTAGCGCGCGGCGCCCGAGCAGACCCCGGCGACCATGCGGCCGTCCTGGGTGCGGCGCAGCTTCTTCTGAGTGCTCTTCTCGATGTCCATGCCTTGATCCTGCCCCCTCTGCCGCCGCCTGCGACATCGGGATTCGCCCTGATTCACCCCTGAGAGCGCCCCTGACGGGGAAGGCTGAAGCGTTGCTTAAGGTTGTATGGAAGGGTTTTTGATTGGACGTTGGACCGTCGGCCTGGGCAGACTCGTTCCGCCAGGTCAGCGACGGCCTGCTAGGACGGACCACGCGTACGCGACAGAGGGAGCGGCATGAAGATCGGGATCGTCGGCGCCACCGGGCAGGTCGGGAGCGTGATGCTCAGGATCCTGGCCGAACGCGGATTCCCGCTGGACGAGCTGCGGCTGTTCGCCTCGGCGCGTTCGGCCGGGCGGAAGCTGGCGTGGCAGGACACCGAGGTGACGGTGGAGGACGCCGCCACCGCCGACTACAGCGGCCTGGACATCGTGCTGTTCTCCGCCGGCGGCGCCAGCTCGAAGGAGCTGGCGCCCAGGGTCGCGGCCGCCGGCGCCGTCGTGATCGACAACTCGTCCGCGTGGCGGCGGGACCCGGACGTGCCGCTGGTGGTGTCCGAGGTCAACCCGCACGCCGCGCTCCAGCGGCCGAAGGGGATCATCGCCAACCCCAACTGCACCACGATGGCCGCGATGCCGGTGCTGCGGCCGCTGCACGCCGAGGCGGGGCTGACCGCGCTGGTCGTGTCGACGTACCAGGCGGTGTCCGGCAGCGGGCTCGCGGGGGTGGCCGAGCTGCACGAGCAGGCCGCCAAGGTCGTGGAGGGCGCCGACCGGCTGACCCACGACGGCAGGGCGGTGGAGTTCCCCGACCCGCAGGTGTACGTGCGGCCGATCGCGTTCAACGTGCTCCCGATGGCCGGCAAGATCGTCGAGGACGGGCTGGCCGAGACCGACGAGGAGCAGAAGCTCCGGCACGAGAGCCGCAAGATCCTGGAGATCCCCGACCTCAAGGTCAGCGGGACCTGCGTGCGGGTGCCGGTGTTCACCGGGCACTCGCTGCAGATCAACGCGCGGTTCGAGCGGCCGATCGGCCCCGAGCGCGCGGCCGAGCTGCTCACCGGCGCGGCCGGGGTGGCGCTGTCGGACGTCCCGACCCCGCTCCAGGCGGCCGGCCAGGACCCGACGTACGTGGGCCGCATCCGCCGCGACGAGACCGTCGAGAACGGGCTCGCGCTGTTCTGCTCCGGCGACAACCTGCGCAAGGGCGCGGCGCTCAACGCCGTCCAGATCGCCGAGCTCGTCGCCGCCGAGAAGGCCTGAGCCGGGCCCAGGGACGACCCGGACCCGCTCCAGACGGCCCGGCGCGGGGGCCATCTGGAGCGGGCGACCCGGATTCTCGGGGACGGCGGCGGCGCCGCGGGTGGGCGCGGAAGCCCGAGACCAGCGGGACGGGCCGGCCGCGGTCAGGATGAGAGCGCCCAGACGGCGTGCGCGATCGCGTCCGAGTTCCGGTCCAGCGCGGTGTCGTTGATGTTGGACGTGGTGTCGCAGGACGCGTGGTAGCAGCGGTCGAACGCCACCCCGGCCGTCCCGCCCCACAGCTGCGCCTGGGCGGTGGTCTTGCGGCCCTCGGCGCCGGTGAACGTGCCGCCGGCCGGGATCCCGACCCGGATGAACGGCCCGTAGTCCGAGCGCCCGTCGAAGTCGGTGCCGCGGGTGGGGACGCCGATCCCGGCGAAGTAGCCGTTGATCGTCTGCTCGATCTGCGCGGAGCCCGCCGGGCCGGGGCCCGCGCCGACGCCGTCCGAGTTGTCGCCGTCGTAGACGAAGTATCCGGCGTTGGGCGAGCCGACCATGTCGTAGTTGAGGTAGCCCTTGATCCGCGAGCGCTCGGCCGAGGTCAGGGCGCTCACGTACCGGCTGGAGCCGATCAGGCCCAGCTCCTCGGCGCCCCACCAGGCGAAGCGCAGGTGCTTGGTGGGCTGGTAGCCGCTGCGGGCGACGGCGAGGGCCGCCTCCAGGATGGCGGCGGAGCCGGAGCCGTTGTCGTTGATCCCGGCGCCGGACCGGACGCTGTCGAGGTGGGCGCCGGTCATCAGGACCTGGTTCGGGTCGCCGCCCGGCCAGTCGGCGATCAGGTTGTAACCGGTGGCGCCGCCGTAGCTGAACGAGCGGATGCTGGTCTGGTACCCGGCGGCGTCCAGCCGGGCCTTCACGTAGTCGAGCGAGGCGCGGTACCCGGGACGGCCGTGCGCCCGGTTGCCGCCGTTGGCGTTCGCGATCGACTGGAACTGGCTCAGGTGGGCCTTGACGTTGGCGAGCGGGATGTCCGGCGCCGCCGCGGCCGCCGCGGCCGGGCCGGGCGCGGTGAGCGCGGCGGCGGCCAGGGCGAGGGCGGCGGCGAACCCGGTGAGTCGCGTCTTCATGGGTCTCCTTCGGTGGGCGGGGGGACGCGGGGCCGCGGTCTGGGGTCCGCGGCCCCGCCGTATCGGAAGGGACGGCCGTACGGGGCGGGCCAAGGAGGTGGCGCCCGGTACGGCCGCCCGAGCGGTCAGCCCGTGCAGGTGGTGGGCTCACCGCTCGCGGCCGGGACGCTGACAGCGGTCCAAGCGGCCCGGGTCCGGGTGAAGTCGGTGCAGGTGGCCTTGCCGACCCGCACCAGGTTGAGCACCGCCTGGAGGGACGCGCGGCGCGCGGTCGTGTGCGTCCAGGTGGTGGTCTTGAGGTTGAGCGTCTCCATGAAGATCCGGCCGGCCTTCTGGACGCCGACGCCCGTCACGGCCGAGCCGTTGCAGGTGGGGCTGTTGGGCCGCCCGTTGGACGGGTCGTTCGCGGCCGAGCCCTCGGCCAGCAGGTAGAACCAGTGGTTCTGGACGCCGGCGGCGCGGTGCACCTCCATGCCCGGCACGGACGAGCTGTAGCAGTTCGGGTGGCCGCCGACCGCGGACGGGTTGTACATGTTGCGGATCGGGCCGCTGCCGACCAGGTCGACCTCCTCGCCGACGAGGTAGTCCGGCGGGTCGTAGTTGACCAGGGCCGTCGTGCCGGACAGCTGCTCGCTCACGCGGCGCTCGTTCAGGTACCACTCGGTGAGGGCGCCGAAGATGTCGCCGGTCGACTCGTTCAGGCCGCCCTTCTCGTTGCCGCCGCCGGAGCCGCCCGGGGTGACCTGGAAGACGCCGTGGCCGAGCTCGTGCGCGACGACGTCGGTGGGGACGGCCTGGCGGGTGCGGGCGCTGTTGCGGCCGAAGTTGGCGTAGCTGCCGTTCCAGTACGCGTTGGCCTGGTTCAGCCCGACGCGCATGGGCCAGCCGCGGCCGGTGCCGGTGAGGCCGTTGCGCTCCAGCCATGTCCCGGCCATGTCGAACTGCGCCTGGGCGGCGCGCATCGCGTCCACGCAGGCGGTCTCCAGGTGGGTGCCGCCGGCGTTGCCCCAGACGTCGTCCGTGCCGGAGAAGACGGTGCCGCTCTGGTTCGCGCAGCTGATGCCGGGGCGGCCGGGGTCGCGCATGCTGAACGTGCCGCCGGACGCGGTGGTGGCGATGTGCGTGGGGTTCTGGCGGCCGCCGTGGTAGTAGCTCTGGTCGTCGTCCACCTCCCGGACCTCGTCCCACTGCTGGACGACCTTGCCGTTCTTCGCGTCCACGAGGACGTGGAGGCGGCTGGGTCGGTCGCCGGCCGTCCCCTCGACGACGGTCTCGTACACGAGGCGGCCGCTGCCCTCGGCGAGGACGGTGAGGACGGGCGCGGAGGTTCGGGTCGCGCGGGCAAGGCGGGAGCGGGAGATGGAGGCCGCCTTGCCCGCGGACAGCTCGGGCGCGGTCGGGACGGAGATGGGGGCGCTCTGGCCGACCGTGGTGGACAGGACGTTCCCGACGGAGTCGGTGGTGACGACGAAGTCGCCGCCGCGGACGGGGAGGCCGGCGTGGACGCGGTCGTACGCGACGTACCGGAGGCCGCCGGCGCCGGCGGTGACGCCGCGGCGGACGATCTCGTCCTCGGGGGCGGCGTGGAGCGCGGCCGGGCGCTGCGCCACCAGGCGGTCGGCCGCGGCGGCGGGGGACGGCGGGGGCGACAGGGGCGACGAGGACGACGGGGACACGGTGCGGGCTGAGGCGGGAGCGGACATCGACACGGCGAGGCCGGCGGCGGTGATCGCCGCGACCGCGAGCGCGGTCTGGTGTCTCACGGGGGTGCTCCTTCCAGGAGCCGGGCGGGCGCCGTCCCGGAAGGTCCTTGTGAGAGCGGCTTCGCGGGGGGCCACCGACCGGCGGGGTGAACCGGACCGATCGGCTCATCCGGATGAGTTGCCCAGAAGTGCACCCCGATGGTCGGGATGTGTCAATGAATCCACTTCATACTGGATTTTCAATTTTCGTCGGCGGCCCTGTGAAAGTTCTGAAAACGGCCCCTGGGCAGCGCGGACACCGGTCCCGGCGGGGAGCCGGGACCGGTGCCGGGCCGGAAGCCCTACGAGGCGGGGGCGATGCGCTCGCAGAGCCAGGCGAGCGACAGCGGGTAGCGGTAGTCGATGCCGCCGTGCGGGGCGTCGAAGAGCTCGAAGCGGATCGCCTTCTCCTCGACCCCGTTGTCGATCAGCGCCCGCCGGAACGCCTGCGCGCCGATGTCCAGGTACCACTCGTCGCGGGTGCCGCCGTCGATCCAGATCGCCTTCTGGGAGCGCAGCGCGTCGGCGTACCGCGGGACCATCCGCACGGGGTCGAGATCCAGCCAGCGCTGCCACACGCCGGGCCGCAGCACCCCGTCCACCGGGTCGAACGGCAGTTCCGGCGTCCCGTCGGGACGGGCCGAATAGGCGGCGGTATAACCGATGATCTCCAGCAGTTTGGGGTCCTCGGGCTTGCTCATCGGCACCCGGGTGTGGAAATCGTCCCACCAGGCCATGATGTCGCCGTCATACGCGCGCAAATGGCGCACCGCCTGCGGGAAATCCGGCAGGTAGCAATATTCGAAAAGGGCGTCGCCCGCATGGGTGGCCAGCGCGCCGAACAGATCCGGCCGCAGCATCGGCGTGATCATCGCGCCGTAGCCGCCGGACGATTTGCCGGTGATCGCGCGGTGGGCGGGCTCCGGGATCGTCCGGTAGCGCGCGTCCACCCACGGGACGATCTCGTCGCAGAGGTACGTGTGGTAGTTCCCGGTGCCCGCTGAGTCGAGGTACTGGCTGCCGCCGTACGCCGTCCACGTGTCCACGTACACGACGATCGCCGGGGGCGCATCACCGCGCGCGAACACCTCGTCGGCCGTCTCGGGGAACGGCCGGCGGAACGGCGTCCGGTTGCGCCACATCGCGACGTGCCCGGTGAAGCCCATGATCACGTACACGGCGGGGTAGCGGCGGGCCGGGTCGGCGTCGTAGCCGGGCGGCACGTACACCCACAGCGGGCGCTCGTGCGGATCGCCCAGCGGGTTGCCGCGCAGGACCTCGCTCGTGACGGTGTGCTCGTCCAGGCGGCCGGCGAGCTCGGCGGACCAGGGCAGCATGGGGCGCTCCTTCCTCGGTGACCGACACCCCGACGCTAGCCGACGCGCTCACTTCCCGGTCATCGGTGACTTCCGCTGAAATTGTCCCGGTGATTAACGCGGGGCGGCCATTGCCACTCGGCACGCCATTCCCCTGGCCGGTCCGACAAGTCCGCAAGTCAGGATTGGTGGGGATCTGCTAGCCTCCGCCCATCCGACGAAACTCACACGGGGAAAGGCATGCCATGAGCCGAGAGCACACCGTCGCCCACGTCGAGAAGATCCTCGCGACCTACCTGGAGACCGACGAGGTGGTCTTCGACGAGCAGGGCGACGTCCCGATCCGGCGCGGCAGCGCCCTCTACTACGTGCGCGTCGGCCGCACCGAGCCGTACCGCGTCGAGGTCGTGTCGTCGGTGCTGAGCGGTGTCGAGGAGACCTTCGAGCTGCTGAAGGCGCTGAACGAGATCAACGCCGGCATCTACGGCATCCAGGCGTACTACCGCGGCGGCCGGGTGATCTTCAGCACCGACATGCTCGCCGACACCCTCCAGGCGGAGGAGCTGGAGCGGGCCTGCGCCCTGATCAGCGGCGCGGCCGACAAGTACGACGACGAGCTGCAGGCGAAGTTCGGCGGGAAGAAGACGTTCGAGGAGTAGGACTCCCTGGTCGTCGCGCGGCGCGGCGGGGCGAGCGGCCGTCCCGCCGCGCCCGTGTCACACATCGGGTCGCCGTCCAGTCCTAGTTCTGACAGCGCAGTCCCATCCTTGGGGAGAGACGTGACCGACCACAATGCCAAGGCCGCCCGGCTCCGCGAGCTGCACCGCCCCGGCGAGCCGCTGATCCTGCCGAACGTGTGGGACGCCGCCAGCGCGAAGATCCTCGACGAGGCCGGCCATCCGGCCATGGCCACCGCCAGCGCCGCGATCGCGGCGATGCTCGGCTACGACGACCACGAGGGCGCCCCGGCCGAGGAGATGTTCGCCGCCGCCGGCCGGGTGATCCGCGCGGTGGGCGTCCCGGTGTCGGTGGACGCCGAGGCCGGCTACGGCCTGCCCGCCGCCGAGCTGGTGGAGCGGCTCGCCGCCATCGGCGCCGCCGGCTGCAACCTGGAGGACACCGACCACAAGGGCGGCGGCCTCGTCGCGGCGTCCGCGCAGGCCGAGCGCATCGCCGCCGTCCGCGCCGCCGCCGAGGAGGCGGGCACCGACCTGGTCGTCAACGCCCGGGTCGACACCTTCGTCGCCGGCCGCCCGGACCCGATCCCGGAGGCGATCGAGCGCGCCCGCCTGTACCTGGACGCGGGCGCCGACTGCATCTACCCGATCATGGCCCCGACCGAGGACGACATCGCGGTCCTCGCCAAGGAGATCCCCGGCCCGGTCAACGGCAACGTCATGCCCGGCGGCAGCGTGGCCCGGCTGGCGGAGCTGGGCGTCGCCCGGATCTCGTTCGGCCCGATGCCGTACCTGCTGGCCCTGGACGCGTTCAAGGCCATGGCCGGCCGCCTGAAGGCGGGCGAGGACCCGTACGGGGGCTGATCCCCCGGCCGTTCCCCGCCCTCGGCGCCGCCGCGGTGACCCCGGCCTGCCGGGGCCACCGCGCGGTGTCACCTGCGGGCCGTGACGCGGGTGGGCAGCGTGGCGAAGCCGCGGTCGTTGGACGAGTGCACGCGCTCCGCCCGGTCGATGTCGATCTCGTAGTCGGCGACCACGCCGATGAGCTCCTGGAGCGCGAGCCGCGCCTCCAGCCGGCCGAGGTTGGCGCCCAGGCAGTGGTGGCGGCCGTTCCCGAACGCCAGCGACGCGCCGGTGTCGCGGTCGAGGTCGAAGCGGTCCGGGTCCGTGAACACCTCCGGGTCGCGGTTGGCCGAGCCGGTGAGGAGGAGGACCTTCGCGCCCGCCGGGATCGTGGTGCCGTGCAGCTCCACGTCCTCGGTGGCCGTACGGGCCAGCGCCTGCGTCGGCGGGTCGTACCGGAGGGTCTCCTCGACCCAGTCCTCCACCCGGCCGCCGAGCGCCCTCGCCCGTTCCTCCGGGTGCAGCCAGGCGGCGTGCCAGGCGTTCCCGAGCAGCAGCATCGTCGTCTCGATGCCCGCGCCGACCAGCAGGATCAGCACCCCGACGATCTCCTCCGGGGTGAGCCGGTCCTCGCCCTCGGCCGCGTCCAGCAGTCCGGACAGCAGGTCGTCGCGGCGCTCCTTGGAGCGCTCGATCGTCAGCTCCGTGTAGTAGCCGACCAGGGCGCCGATCGCCTGGAGCGCCTCCGGCGGCAGGTCGCCGCCCGCCTCGTCCCGGTACATGATGGCCATGCCCAGCTCGCGCACCCTGTCGCGGTCGGCCTCGGGAACGCCGACCAGCTCGGAGATCACGTCGGTGGGGAAGCGGGCGGCGAAGTCGGTCATCAGGTCGAACCCGCCGCCCTCCAGGTGCGGCAGCAGGCAGGCGCGGGCGATCTCGCGGATGCGCGGCCGCAGCTCCTGGACGCGCTTCTGCGTGAACGCGCGCGACACCAGCCCGCGCATCCGCGTGTGCCGGGGCGGATCCATCGCGACGAACGAGAAGAACCGCTCCGCGTCCGGTCCCCAGAACGCGGGCTCGATCCGCAGGCCGTTGACGCTGGAGAAGCGGGCCGAGTCCTTCAGCGCGGCGAGCACGTCGGCATGCCGCGACAGCGCCCAGAAGTCGTCGGTCTCGTTCCGGTGGACCGGCGACTCCTCGCGCATTCGCGAATACACCGGGTAGGGGTCGTCCTGAATCGCGAAATCAAAGGGGCTGTAGAAGAGATCCATGCTCGCCTTCCGCGTCGTCGGCCCTTTCCGGAAGATCCTGATCTTTCTGCTGCCCGGCCGCCACCCTTTTCGGGATAACAATGGCGCTGCCTCACGCTGAGCGACCTTTCGGCCACCTGATGAACGATGGCGCGCGACGGCGCCCGGCGGGCACAATGGCCCGGTGATCAGGAATCGAGGTGACCATGGAGGCTGAGTTCGTCCCTCCGGGGATCGATCCGACGAAGGCGCATCCGTCCCGCCGGTACAACTACTGGCTCGGCGGCAAGGACAATTTCGCGGTCGATCGAGAGTCGGCGGAGGTGGTCGCCTCGGCGTTCCCGACGGTCGGGCTCGCCGCCCGGGAGAACCGCGCGTTCCTCGGCCGGGCGGTGCGCGTGCTGGCCGGCGAGGCCGGTATCCGGCAGTTCCTCGACATCGGCACCGGGCTCCCGTCCGCGGGGGCCGTCCACGAGATCGCGCAGACGATCGAGCCGTCGTCGCGCGTCGTCTACGTCGACAACGACCCGATCGTGCTGGCGCACGCCCGCGCCCTGCTGACCGGCGGCCCGGCCGGCCGCACCGCCTACATCAGCGCGGACCTGCGCGAGCCCGAGAAGATCCTCGCCGACCCGGTCCTGCGGCGCACCCTGGACATGGCGCGGCCGGTGGCGCTGATGCTGGTCGCGGTGATGCACTTCATCGGCGACGACGAGGACCCGTACGGCATCGTCGAGCGCCTGGTGGAGGCCCTGCCGCCCGGCAGCCACGTCGTGATCACCAACGCGACCGGCGACCATCTCACGCCAGAGCAGTACGAGGAGAGCGTGGCGGCCAACGCCCGCAGCGGCGTCCCGTTCCGGCTGCGCGGCCGCGACGAGTTCGCCCGCTTCTTCACGGGCCTGGAGCTCCTGCCGCCGGGGATCACGTCCGTCGTCGACTGGCGCCCCGACCTCCCGCCGGAGCGGCGCCCGCCGGTCGAGGACGTCTCCATGTTCTGCGGCGTCGCCCGCGTGCCCTGACCCTTTCCGCAATTCCGCAGTGATTCCGCCGCCTTGGCGGAGCCGCGCCGCCGCGCCCCCGTGCCCGCCCGAGACTGGACGGACTCGGCGAACGGAGGACAGCGGTGGTGGCGGCGTGACCGGAACGGACCCCCTGCGCCCGTCCGATCCGCGGCGGCTCGGCCCGTACCGGCTGGTCGGCCGGCTCGGCAGCGGCGGCATGGGGCAGGTCTACCTGGGCAGGTCGCCGGGCGGGCGGCCGGTGGCGGTCAAGGTCATCCACGCGCCGCTGGCCGCGCAGGAGCGGTTCCGCTCGCGGTTCGCGCGCGAGGCCGAGGCGGCGCGCCGGGTCGGCGGCTTCCACACCGCGCAGGTCGTCGATGTGAACGCCGACGCGGACCCGCCGTGGCTGGTCACCGCGTACGTGCCGGGCCCGTCGCTGCGCGCGGCCGTGCGGGAGCACGGCCCGCTGGCCGCGGACCTGCTGCCCGCGCTGGGCGCCGGCCTCGCCGAGGGGCTGGCGGCCGTGCACGCGTGCGGCCTCGTCCACCGCGACCTCAAGCCCGGCAACGTGATCCTCGCGGCCGACGGCCCCCGGATCATCGACTTCGGCATCGCGCACGCGGAGGACGCCTCCACGGTCACGGCCGCGGGCGCGCTGCTGGGGACGCCGTCGTACATGTCGCCCGAGCAGGCCCGCAGCGCCGGCGAGGTGGAGCCGCCGAGCGACGTCTTCGCGCTCGGCTGCGTCCTCGCGTTCGCGGCGACGGGCAGGGGCCCGTTCGACGCGGCGTCCGCCGCGGCGGCCGTCCACCGCGTGCTGAACGAGGAGCCCGACCTGAGCGCGGTCCCGGAAACCCTGCGCGACCTGGTGGCCGCCTGCCTGTCGAAGGATCCGTCGGCCCGCCCGCTCGTCCCGGAGATCCTCCGCGCCCTGGAGCCGCACCAGCCCACGACCCCGTGGCCTTCCCTGAAGCCCGCCGCCCCGCCCGAGCCCGCTCCCGAGCCCGCGCCGGCGGGGCCGCCCGCCGCCGGGGCGCCTGATTCCAGGGGGACCGAAGCGCCCGCCGCCGCGGAGACGGTGCCGCCGGCGGCGCGAGGCCGGGCGCGGTGGCGCGGTGCGGCGGCGGCCGCCGCGCTGGGCGTGGTCCTGGTACCGGCCGGAGTCTGGGGGGTGGCCTCCGCTCGGGGGCCGGAGTCGCGGCCGGCGGTGGTGCGCACACCGCCGGCCGCGCCTTCGATCACGCCTGCGGCCTCGTCGCCGGAGGCGGCACCGTCCGCCTCGAAGAGCCCGAAGGCCCCTCCTGAGCCCGAGAGCGACGAGCCGTCGAAGGCGCCCGCCGAGGAGCGGCCCGTGCCGCCCGCATGGAAGCACTGCCGGACGTACGCGCCGGTCGAGCGGGCCAGGGCGGCCATCGACCCGTGCGTGCGGAAGGCGGCCGGCGGGCTGGAGATGATCGTGCGGGTCAAGGCGCTGGACGAGGGCGGGACGGACGGGCCGATCACCGTGTGGGTGTGGATCGCCAACGACCGCAACACCAAGTACGCGGCGAGCCTGCACCGGTGCCGGATGTCCCTGGACGGCGCGGAGGATGAGGGGACGTGCGGGCCCTACCGGTTCGTCCCGCCGGGCGCGGGGGTCTACAACGCTGCGGCGGACGCGGCCGCCGAGGACGCGGCGCGGCCGCCGACGTGGCCGCCGCGGTTCACCGGCGCGGGCAGTCCCGCGCTGGCGTGGCGGCCCTGACGGGGGCCGCTACAATCACCGCACTGTTCGCAGCGTACGGGCATGGCGGGGGATGCATGGGTCGGGTGCCGGGTCCCGGGCGGCGTCCGGCGCCCGTACCGGATCCGGACAGCCCCCTCGGACGCTTCGCCCAGGAGTTGCGCGACCTGCGCGGCCGGGCGGGCGGGCCGAGCTTCCGGACGCTGGCGCAGGAGACCGGCAGGCTGGGCTCGCCGTACTCCGAGACGTCGCTGCGGAACGCGGCGTCCGGGCGCGTGCAGCCGTCGTGGGACGTCACCGAGATGTTCGTGCGGGCCTGCGCCGCGTTCGCGCGCGGCCACCCGCGGCAGGCGGGCGAGGAGTCGCGCGGCTGGGACGCCGAGGCGCTCGTGGACGCCTGGGCGGCGCGGTGGCGCGGGCTGTCGGCCGCCGGGACCGGGCCGGCCGGCGGGACGGCCGGGCTGCCGGCGGCGCTGACCAGGTTCGTGGGGCGGGAGCGGGAGCTGGCCGAGGGCGCGGCGCTGGTGCGCGCGAACCGGCTGGTGACGGTGACCGGTGTCGGGGGCGTCGGCAAGACGCGGCTCGCGCTGCGGCTGGCGGGGACGCTCGCCGGGTGCTTCCCCGACGGGGTACGGCTGGTGGAGCTGGCCGGGGTGACCGAGCCGGCGATGGTCGATCGCACCGTCGCCGCCGCGCTCGGCGTCCAGATGGAGGCCGGGCGGGCGCCGCTGGACGCGCTGGCCGAGGCGCTCGGCGGGCGCAGGACGCTCCTGGTGCTCGACAACTGCGAGCACCTGCTGGAGGCGGTGGTCGCGCTGGTGGGGGCGCTGCTGCGCGCCGTGCCGGAGCTGCACGTGCTGGCCACCGGCCGGCAGCCGCTGAACGTGGCGGGCGAGCGGGTGGTGATGCTCGGGCCGCTGCCGCCGGAGTCGGCGGCCGTTGAGCTGTTCGCGGACCGCGCCGTGGCGGCCGTGCCGGGCTTCCGCGTCACGGCGGGGAACCGGGACGCGATCGTCGGGGTCTGCCGGAGGCTGGAGGGGCTGCCGCTGGCGCTGGAGCTGGCGGCGCCGCGGCTGCGGCTGCTGACCGTGGACGAGCTGGCCGACCGGCTGGACCGGCGGTTCGTGCTGCTCGGGGAGGCGGGCGCGGACCGTACGGCGCATCCGCGCCACCAGACGCTGCGGGCGGTGTTCGACTGGAGCCACGAGCTGTGCGGCGAGGAGGAGCGGCTGGCGTGGGAGCGCCTGTCGGTCTGCGCGGGGAGCGTGTCGCTGGCGGACGCGGAGGCGCTGTGCGCGGGCGCGGGCGCGCGGGACGCGTTCGACGCGATCGCCGGGCTGGTCGACAAGTCGCTGCTGACGCGGGTCGAGGTGCGGGGGCGGACGCGGCTGCTGATGCTGGAGACCGTCCGGATGTACGGGCGGGAGCGGCTGGCGCTGTCCGGCGCGGAGGCGGACGCGCGGTGCCGCCACCTCGACCGCTACCTCGGGCTGGCCCGCAGCGCGGAGGCCGAGTACGGGACGCCGCGCCAGCTGGAGTGGCTGCTGCGGCTCCAGGAGGAGCACGCCGACATCCGGCAGGCGTTCGCGCACCTGCTGTCCGGCGAGGAGTACTCCGTCGGGGCGCTCGAAGGGGCGTTCGGGCTCTGGCTGTACTGGGTGGCCTGCGGGAACGTCGGCGAGGGCGCCCACTGGATGCGCCGGATGACCGCGCCGGGGCGCGAGCCCGCCGATCCCGCGCTGGCGGTGCCGTGGGCGTACGTGCTGTGGACCGCGGCGTTCGTCCTCTTGCTGAACGGGGACCGCGACGGCACCGGGCGGCTCCTCGACCGCTGCGAGGCCGCGCTGGAACGGGCCGCGAACGCGGGGAACGACGCGAGCGCGGAGACCGGCATCCGCGCGGCCGTCCACCAGTTGCGCGGGCTGTCGGCCCTGTTCGCGGGGGACACCGAGCGGACGGAGCGGCATTCGCGGGCGGCGCTGCGCGCGGGCGAGCCGCGCCCCGGGCTGCTGACCGAGCAGCAGTGCCTTGCGCAGCTCGGCCTCGCCGCCTCGATCCGCGGCGACCACGCGGAGAGCGTGGACCTCATCAGGCGGGCGCTGGCCATCGCCGAGCGGGACGGCGAGGTCTGGCACCGCTCGTACCTGCTGTGGGTCCTCGCGATCGAGTACGCCGAGACCGGCCGCGGTGACGACGTGACCGCGCTGCTGCGCGGCAGCCTGGAGCTCAAGCGGCGGTTCGGCGACGGGCTCGGCATGGCGACGGTGAGCGAGACGCTGGCCTGGGTGCTGGCGCGGCGCGGCGATCCGCGGCCGGCGGCCCGGCTGCTCGGTGCCGCGCACGGCGCGTGGCGGCCGGCGGGCGCGCCCCGGCTCTGGGGGTTCGCGCACCTGGTGGACTACCGGGACCGCAGCGTCGGGCGGGTGCGCGCGATGCTGGGGGACGGCCCGTACGAGCGGGAGTACCGGGACGGCGAGCGGCTCGGCCTGGCCGGGGTCCTCGACGAGGTCATCGGGGACCCGCGGCCGGCCTAGGCGGCGGTGATGACGGCGACCTCGCCGTCGAGGGGCACCGCGGGGTTCATGACGCGGCGCCGTCGCGGAAGTGCGGGATGATCTTCTCGCCCCACTGCCGGATGGTCTCCATGCACGCCTCCTGCGGGACGGTGCCCATCTGGATCAGGCACATGACCTCGTCCACGCCGATGCCGGCGAGCCGCCGCACGTACTCGATGGCCTGGTCGGCGGTGCCGTAGGCGTGCTCGGCGTTGAACGCGCCGGTGTCCTGCGGGCGGGCCGGGATGTCGGCCTCGTTCAGCTTGGCGACCAGGGCCTCCTTGTCCTCGGCGAGGGCGGCGATGTTGTCGTCGTCCTCGGTGTCCTCCTTGGGGGCGGGCGCGTGGCCGTACCAGTGCGCGATCGACTCGGCGAAGAACCGCTGGCCGCGCGCGCCGATCTTGAGTGCCTTGACGGGGTCGTCGAGCACGATGGTGGGGCAGAGCGCCACGAACTTGTCGTTCGTCTGTGGGGACACGAGCCGTTCGCCCGACCGGGTGCGGACGGTCGCGTGGTAGAGGTCGTACATCTCCTGGACCTCCTCGGGCCCGGCGAAGCCCATGACCAGCGCGCCGACGCCCAGCTCGGCGGCCATCGTCACGGTGTCGCGCTTGGAGCACGCCATGTAGAGCGGCGGGTGCGGGGTCTGGACGGGCCTCGGCAGGATCTTGGCCGGGCCGACGTCGAGCAGGTCGGTGTGCCAGTCCACCCGCTCCTCGCGCCAGGCGTTGGCTAGGAAGCGCAGGCCCTCCTCCAGCTGCGGGTACGTGTCGGACGGGTCGACGCCGTACATCCCCATCTCCATGCGGGTGGAGCCGCGGCCGCCGCCGACGTCGAGCCGGCCGCCGGACAGGGCGTCGAGCATGCCGACGCGCTCGGCGACCCGTACGGGGTGGTTGTAGTTGAACGGCATGCAGACGACGCCGTGGCCGATCCGGATCGTCGAGGTCCGCGCGGCCACCCAGCTCAGGAAGATCTCGGACGCGGACATGTGGGCGTACCGCTCCAGGCCGTGGTGCTCGACCGCCCAGATCCGGTCGAAGCCCATCCGCTCGCCGTGGACGGCCTGCTCGACGCTGTCGAGGAGGACCTGCCGCTCGCGCTCGGGGGTCGGATTGGTGAGCTGCGCCTCAAAGATCATCGAGAACTGCACGGGGGCTCCCTCGTATTTCGGTTAGTAATATTCCTAACAGATATATCGCACGGTCGCCACATCCCCGTTCGGTAGCCTGCGGGGTGTGACGCAGGAGCCGCCGAACTTGCCGCCGACCAGCTGGGCCGTCCTCGGCCTGCTGTCCTTCGGGCAGGAGCTGTCCGGGTACGACCTGAAGAAGTGGGCCGACTGGAGCCTGAAGTTCTTCTACTGGAGCCCCTCGTACAGCCAGATCTACGGCGAGCTGAAGCGGCTGGAGAAGGCCGGCTACGCGGTCTCGCGCGTCGAGCTGACCGAGAGCACCCGCGGCAAGCGGGTGTACGCGATCACCGACGAGGGCCGCGCGGCGGTGAGCCGGTGGGCGCGGGACGCCCCGGTGGAGCCGCCCGTCCTCAAGCACGGCGTGATGCTGCGGGCCTGGCTCGGCCACCTCATGGAGCCCGAGCGGCTGCGCGAGGTCATCGAGCAGCACCGCGAGTACGCCGACCGGATGAGCCGGCTCGCCGAGGTGGACGCCGAGGGCGCGGCCGAGGTGGCCGAGTGGGCGTACCCGGAGCTGGTGCTGCGCTGGTCCAAGCGCTACTACGAGGCCGAACGCGACCTCGCCCGGCAGATGCTGGACGACCTCGAGGAGCTGGCGCGGCGCCCCCCGCCCAAGCCCGAGGGCGGGGAGCACGCGCGCCTCAAGAAATAGCGGTCAGGCCATGCGGCCGTAGGCGCTGCGGAAGAACAGCAGCGGGTCGGCGTCGCGCTCGGCGGTGAGCGCGGTGACCGCGCCGATCGCGATGCTGTGGTCGCCGCCAGGGAGCACTGCGGTCAGGTCCGCCTCGATCCAGGCGAGCGCGCCCGGCAGCAGCGGCGCGCCGTTCGCGCCCGGATGCCAGTCGAGGCCGTCGAACTTGCGCGTCCCGGCGAGCGCCGCGCAGATCTCCCGCTGGTCGGCGGCCAGCACGTTCACCGCGAACCGGCCGGCGGCGCGGATCCTCGGCCAGCTGGTCGAGGCGTTGCCCGGGCAGAACGTCACCAGCGCCGGCTCCAGCGAGAGCGAGCTGAACGACTGGCAGACCATGCCGGCCGGCGCGCCGTCGAGCGCGGCGGTCACGGCGACCACCCCGCTGGCGAACGTGCCGAGCACCCGCCGCATCTCGCCGGGGGTCACCTCGGGGGTCGTGACCGTCATCTACACGTCCTCCAGATATTTCGAACAGGCATATTCCGATTAGAAGCATCGGTGTGGTTCGATGTCAAGGACACGTCCCGGCGAGGGAGAGAGGGACAGATGGCTCCTGGCACGATCCCAGCGCTCGTCGAGCACGCGGCCGCCGTCCACGGAGATCGTGAAGCGCTGGTGGACGGCGACGTCCGGTGGACCTACGCCGAACTGGCCGCCGAGGTGCGCGGCGCCGCGCACGCCGCCGCCGCGCGCGGCGTCCGGCCCGGCGACCGGGTGGGGATCTGGGCGCCGAACGGGCGGCACTGGATCGTCCACGCGCTCGGCCTGGCCTGCGCGGGCGCGGTCCTGATACCGCTGAACACCCGCTACAAGGGCGCCGAGGCCGCCGACATCCTCCGGCGCGGCCGGGCGAGCGCGCTCTACACGGTGAACGGCTTCCTCGGCGTCGACTACCCGGGCCTGCTCGCCGGCGAGGACCTGCCCGACCTGGCCCGTACCGTCCTGCTGGACGAGGAGTACGCCGCTCCGGAAGTGAAGCTGCCGGAGGTCGCCCCGGACGACCTCTCCGACATCATCTTCACCTCGGGCACGACCGGGAGGTCCAAGGGCGTGCTCACCACGCACGGCCAGAACCTGCGCGTCTTCGCCGAATGGTCCAGGAGCGTGACCCTGCGGCCCGGCGACCGCTACCTGCTCATCAACCCGTTCTTCCATACCTTCGGCTACAAGGCGGGCATCCTCGCGTGCCTGCTCAACGGCGTCACGATGGTCCCCGAGCCGGTCTTCGATCTGGAGCGCGTGGTCGCGCGGCTGGCCGAGGAGCGGATCAGCGTGCTGATGGGTCCGCCGACCGTCTTCCACTCCCTGCTGGAGCTGCCCGAACGGCCCGCGCACGCGATCCGGCTCGCCGGTACGGGCGCCGCGAACGTCCCGGTCGACCTGATCCGGCGCATCCGGGAGGAGCTGGGCGTCCCGTCCGTCTTCACCGGGTACGGGCTGAGCGAGTCGTGCGGGGTCGTGTCGGTCTGCCCGCCGGACGCCGACGCCGAGACCGTCGCCACCACGACCGGGCCCGCGCTGGCCGGCACCGAGGTGCGGATCGACGCGGGCACCGGCGAGATCCTCGTCCGCGGCTACAACGTGATGCGGGGCTACCTCGACGACCCGGCGGCGACCGCCGAGGCGATCGACGCGGACGGCTGGCTCCGCACCGGCGACGTCGGCGTCCTGGACGGGCGCGGCCACCTGGCGGTCACCGACCGGCTCAAGGACATGTTCGTCGTCGGCGGGTTCAACGCCTACCCGGCCGAGATCGAGGGCGTGCTGGTCACCCATCCGGCCGTCGCCGACGCCGCGGTCGTCGGCGTCCCGGACGGGCGGCTCGGCGAGGTCGGCGCCGCGTACCTGGTCGTACGGTCACCGGTGGAGCCCGCCGGGCTGGCCGCGTGGCTGCGCGAGCGCCTCGCCAACTTCAAGGTCCCCCGGTACTTCCACGTCGTGGACGCCCTGCCCCGCAACGCGGGCGGCAAGGTCCTCAAGCGGGAGCTGAGGAAGATGTCATGACCGGGGCTCCGGGCCGCCCTCCTCCTCGCGCCGGGCCAGGGCGTCCAGGTCGGCGAGCATCCGGTCGGCGAGGTCGCGCTCGGCGGCGTGCCGGCGGGCGGCCCAGCGGGTGACCAGCTCGGCGTACGCCCAGCTCGGGACCTGCTCGGACACCTTCCGCGCGTACTCCGCCTCCGTGTGCGCCCGCTCGCTCGCGGCGCGGTGCTCCAGCAGCAGCTCGCGCAGCGGCCCGGGGCTCGACAGGTGGCCCAGCCAGAACCGCAGCATCGGCGCGTGCTTGAGGACGGGCCGCTCGACCGGCGCGTGCGCCAGCCATCCGGCCAGCGCCTCCCGGCCCGCGCCGGTGATCCGGTAGACGCGGCGGGTACGGCCGTCCTCGGCGGGCGCGGAGCGGGACGCCGCGTACCCGACCCGCTCCAGCCGCTTGAGCTCGGAGTAGATCTGGCTCATCGCCGGGCTCCAGTAGAAGAACCGCAGCACGTGGTCGGCCCACCGCCTGACGCCGTACCCCGTCAGCTCCTCCTCGAAGGACAGCACGCCGAGGACCGCCCAGGCGGTCGCGGGGAGCTCGGCGGGGCCGGCGGAACGATCCATGGAAATCAACACTACGGCCCTGCGCCGGAACGGAAAGGAGACACCCATGCCGGGACCCGAGGGCAAGGGACTGGACGGCAAGGTCGTCGTCGTGACGGGCGGGGCGCGCGGCATCGGCGCCGCGGCCGCCGCGGCCATGGCGGGCGAGGGCGCCCGCGTCGTGATCGCCGACCTGCTGGAGGAGGACGGCCGCGCGACCGCCGCCGAGCACGGCGGCACGTTCCACCGGCACGACGTGACCAGCGAGGAGAGCTGGCGGACGGTGGTCGAGGCGGTGGTGGCGGAGCACGGCCGGATCGACGGCCTGGTCAACAACGCCGGGATCTCCTCGAACCTCGTCATCGAGCACGAGTCGGCGGAGCACTTCGAGCGCGTACTGAAGATCAACCTGACCGGGGTGTTCCTCGGGCTGAAGGCGGTCGTCGGGCCGATGCGGGCGGCCGGCGGCGGGTCGATCGTGAACATCTCCTCGGCGGCCGGGCTGACGGCGCTGCCGGGGACGTCCGGGTACGGCGCGTCCAAGTGGGGCGTCCGCGGGCTCACCAAGATCGCGGCGATCGAGTTCGGGCCGTCCCGGATCCGGGTCAACTCGGTGCATCCCGGGATGACGTACACCGCGATGACCGCCGAGCACGGCGCGCGGGTCGGTAAGGGCCTGTTCCCGCTGGCGGCGCTCGGCCGGGTCGGCGTGCCGGACGAGATCGGCGCGGCGGTGAGCTTCCTGATCTCGGACGCGGCGTCGTACGTGACCGGCGCCGAGCTGGCGGTGGACGGCGGCTGGACGGCGGGGGAGGTCGTCATGCTCGGCCAGGTCACCGGGCAGGGGCGGTAGGGCCGGTGGACGGGCTCACCCGGCGGGTCCGGGACGCGATGACGGCCGGGTTCCCCGCGCTGGGGGAGACGGTCTTCGACGCGGCGGAGGCCAGGGCCGTCCTCGCCGCGGCCCCGGTCCCGGACGTGCCCCGCACGCCGGTCGCGCGGGTCGAGGACCGCGCGGCCGGTTCCGTGCCGGTACGGATCTACCGGCCGGACGCGCCGGCGCCCGCCCCCGTCGTGGTGTTCCTCCACGGCGGGGGCTTCGTCCTGTGCGATCTCGACAGCCATGACGGCCTGGCCCGCGACCTGTGCGCGGGCGCCGGCGCGGTCGTCGTGTCGGTGGACTACCGGCGGGCGCCCGAGCACCGGCATCCGGCCGCCGCCGACGACGCGTACGCCGCGACCGTGTGGGCGCACGCGCACGCGGCCGAGCTGGGCGGCGATCCCGCCCGGCTGGCCGTGGCCGGGGACAGCGCGGGCGGCGCCCTCGCCGCCCTCACCGCGCTGCGCGCCCGCGACGGGGGCGGCCCGCCGCTGCGCCACCAGCTGCTGATCTATCCGGTGACCGACGCGGCCATGGACACCGCCTCGTACCGCGAGCACGCGGCGGACGGCTTCCTGACCGCGAAGGCGATGGCCTGGTACTGGGAGCAGTACCTCGGCGGCGCGGACGGCCGGGACGCCTCGCCGCTGCGCGCGGCGGACCTGTCCGGGCTGCCGCCCGCCTGCGTGATCACGGCGGAGCACGATCCGCTGCGGGACGAGGGCGAGGCGTACGCGGAACGGCTCGCCGCCGCCGGGGTCGCGGTGGAGGCCCGCCGCTTCCCCGGCACGTTCCACGGCTTCGCCGGCGTCGCCCACGTCCTGCCGGCGGCGCGGGAGGCCGTGGCGCTCGCCGCCGGCGCCCTGCGGAGGAACCTGGCCTGACCGGCGGTTCCCCCGCGGGGCGCGGGCGGCTCACATCCAGTCGTCGCGCTTCGACCAGGCGACCATCCCGCTCAGCGCCTCCTCGGACCAGTGCGGCCCGGAGGCGAGCGGCCGCCGTTCACGCTCCGCCGGGGCCGGAACGGGGGCGCGCCGGGACGGGACGAACAGCGCCCGCCACACCGCCCGCGACGTCGTGAGCAGCCGCGGCGTCAGCGCGCGCGGGTCCAGCCGGTGCGGCGGCCCGGACAGCGAGATCGCCGCGACCGGGCGGCCCCCGCCGTCCCGCAGCGGGGCCGCGACGCAGGCGACGCCGCGGTGGTTCTCCTCCCGGTCGAGCGCCACGCCGCGCTCCCGGATGCCCGCGAGCTCCCGCCGGAGCACCTGGGGGGCGGTGACCGTGAACGGCGTCCGCGCGGTCATCCCCGCCGCGACCACCTCGGCGAACCTCTCCTCGCCGGCGAACGCGAGCATCGCCTTGCCCGCCGCCGTGCAGTACGCGGGCTGCCGGCCGCCCGCCCGGGACGGCCCGCGCCCGTCCGGGGCGCCGCCGACCTTCTCCAGGTAGACGATCTCGTGCCCGTCCAGGACCGACAGGTGCACCGGCATGCCGGTGGCGGCGTGCAGCCGGTGCAGGAACGGCAGCGCGACCTCGCGCAGCCGGTTCTGGTGCGCGGCGAGCGCGCCGAGCTCGATCAGCCCCAGGCCGAGCCGGTACCTCACCCCGGACCGCTCCAGCGCCTTCAGCCGGACGAGCTGGTCGAGGATCCGGTGCACCGACGAGCGCGGCAGCCCGGTCCGCCGGACGACGTCGGTCATGGACTGCTCGGGTGTCGCGGCCGTGAAGGAGTACAGGATGCGCGCGGCCCGCGCCAGCATCGACGACTCCAGAGCGAGCTCCGCGGCGGCGGGAACGGGCATGGGCGCCTCCTACCCGGGTCTCCCGATCACCGGGAACCCTTCTATTTCTAATAGGAACATCCCGCTTAACGTACACGCAACCCGCCCGTCGCGACGGCGGCCTCCTCAGCGGCCCCGGCTACTGAGTCCCGGCGGCGCGGCGGCCGCGCCGCCGGTCACTCGTCCAGGGGCGTGAGGTCGAGCAGCGCCAGCCGTTCGGGGTCGGCCAGCACGTCGATGGCGGCGATCCGGCCGTCCACGACCGTGAAGCCCATGACCGCGATCGGCCGGTCGCGGCCCGCCACCAGCGCCCCGGCGGCCCCGTTCACCAGCGCCGGGCGCGCGAGCGGCGAGAGGCGCCCGAACGTCGTCGCCTGGCTCGCCACCTCCCGCGCGCCGGTGATCGTCAGGGTCTGCCGCGGCAGCGCGTCGCCGCCGTCGGAGCGCAGCACGATGTCGGGGTGCAGCACCGCGACGAGGCCCTCGAAGTCGCCGTCGCGGGCGGCGGCGAAGAACGCGTTCACGACGCTGCGCTGGCGGCTCATGTCCGCGTCCGGAACGGGCGCCTGGCCCCGGACCCGGCGGCGGGCGCGGCTCGCGAGCTGCCGCGCGGCGGCCGGGGTCCGGTCGAGCATCGGCGCGATCTCGTCGAACGGCACCCCGAACATGTCGTGCAGGACGAACGCCACCCGCTCGGCCGGGCCGAGCGTGTCCAGCACCACCAGCAGCGCCAGCCCGACCGAGTCGGCCAGCACCGCCTCGCTCTCCGGGCCGCCGTCCTCGGGCGCGAGGACCGGGTCGGGCACGTGCACGTCGAGGGGGTCCTCGCGGCGGGTCCCGCGCGAGCGCAGCATGTTGAGGCTCACCCGGGCGACGACCGTGGTCAGCCAGGCGCCCAGGTTCTCCACCTCGCCGGTGTCCGTCCGGTCGAGCCGCAGCCAGGCCTCCTGGACGGCGTCGTCGGCCTCGCTGAGCGACCCGAGCATCCGGTACGCCACCGCCCGCAGCCGGGGCCGGTGCTCCTCGAACCGCCCGGTCAGCAAATCCCGCTCGTCCACCCTGGTTCCCCCTCATAGAAAGCCGCCAAATGGTAGACCCACGGCCGCCGGCCGATGTGACGCGCCCCCCGCACGAGATCGCCGCCCCGCCGGCCTCCCGGCACCCCGATTTGAGACTTTTCAGTCCACGACCTGGCGATTTCGCAGCTCAAGTCTCATAAAGGAGTTCAATGAGACGATTGAAGCATGAAGTTCATCCTGGAAGTCGACATGGGCGAAAACGCGTTCGACGGCAAAGCCGCTGACGAGCTGGGACGCATCCTGCGCTACTGGGGCGGCAACCTCCGCCACTACGACATGAAGCCGGGCGACGGCTCGGCCGTCTACGACTCCGCCTACAACGACGTCGGGCGCTGGAGCATCGTCGACGAGAGCTAGGGCGCCGTTCAGCCGACGATGGGGCGTTCCTCGGGGAACTCGTAGCGGCGGGCGCGCTCGCGGAGGGCGAGCGCCGTCCCGAGCGTGAGCGGCCCGATGCGGCCCACGAACATCAGCGCGATCAGCACGAGATGCGCGGCGGGGGGCATGTCCGCGGTGATGCCCGTGGACATGCCCACGGTGGCGAACGCCGACACCGCCTCGAACAGGACCCGGTCCAGCGGGTGCGCGGTCAGGACGAGCAGCGCGAACGTGGCGGCGGCGACCAGGCCGACGCCGAGCAGCGCGATCGCCACGGCCTGCCGCTGGGTGGACTCGGGCAGCCGGCGGCGGCCCACGTTGACGCGGGTCTCGCCGCGCAGCTCGGCCCAGATGACGAACGCCAGCAGCCCGAACGTGGTGACCTTGATGCCGCCCGCGGTGCCGGCGCTGCCGCCGCCGACGAACATCAGCAGGTCGGTGGCCAGCCAGCTCTCCGACCGCATCCCGGCGACGTCGATGTTGTTGAACCCGGCGGTACGGGGCATCACCGCGGCGGTGAAGCCGGCCAGCACCCGGGCCGGGCCGGGCAGCGCCCCGAGGGTGGCGGGGTTCGTCCACTCGGCCACCGTCAGCACGAGGGTCCCGGCGGCCAGCAGGACGGCCGAGGTGGCGAGCGTGACGCGGGTGAGCATCGACCAGGTCCGGGGCCGCCGCCGGCCGCGGGCCAGCTCGAAGATCACCGGGAAGCCCAGCCCGCCGACCAGGATCGCGGCGCAGACGGTCAGGCAGATCCACGGGTCGGCGGCGAACCGGACCAGGCTGTCGGACCACAGCGCGAACCCGGCGTTGTTGAACGCCGACACCGAGTGGAAGATCCCCAGGTAGGCGGCGCGGCCGAACGGCTCGCCGTACCCGAGCGCGAACCGCGCCGCCAGCACCACCGCCACGACCGCCTCGCAGCCCAGCGTGAACAGCACCACGTGCCGGACGACCCGCAGGACGTCGGTCATCCGCAGCGTCTTGGTCTCGGCCTGCGCGGCCAGCCGCGCGCGCAGCCCGAGCCGGCGCGACAGCAGGATCGTGAACAGGGTGGCCAGCGTCATCAGCCCCAGGCCGCCCACCTGGATCAGCGCCAGGATGACCAGCTCGCCGAACGTCGACCAGTGCGTCCCGGTGTCGACGGTGACCAGGCCGGTCACGCAGACCGCCGAGGTCGCGGTGAACAGGGCGTCCAGCGGCCGGGCCGAGCCGGTGCCCGGCGTGGCGGCGGGGAGCGACAGCAGCAGCGTCCCGATCGCGATGGTGACGGCGAAGCCGGTGACCACGACCTGGGCGGGGTGCTGGAACCGTTCCAGGAGCGCCGTGCTCCGAGAGGTCCGGCTCATGAACGGCGTTCGGCGCGCCAGCGCTCGATCAGGGCGGGCATCTCGCGGAACATGAAGCCGTAGAAGTCGCGCATCTCCTCCAGCCGGCGGGTGGCGGGGGTGCCGGGGCCGGCCGCGTCGATGCCGCGGTCGGCGGCCTCGAACATGGCCTGGACCATGCCGTTCTGGGACGACATCAGCGTGGCCCAGGCGCCGTCGCGGACGCGGTAGTGCTCGCGGCGGCTGCCCGGCGCCGGAGCGCGCTCGATCAGGCCGACGGTCGACAGCATCTTGATCGCCCCCGAGACGCTGCCGGAGCTGATGCCCAGCCGCTCGGCCAGCTCGGGCGCGGTGACGCTGTCCTCGTCGGCGAACATGAACGCCGACAGCACCCGCGCGGTCGCCTTCTGGAGCCCGCCCTGCGCCAGGACCAGCGCCAGGTGCTCGGCCGCTTCGGTGGTGTCCGCCAAAGCCGTCCCCCTCATCCATGGATCTTGACGGAATCCTAACAGCTCTGAGTCTTCAGAAATCTCTGAAAACTCTGATAGCGTGCTCGCCATGACGGACACGGCGATCGAACTCGACCGGCTCACCAAGACGTACGGCGCCCGCCGGGGCCTCACCGAGCTGTCCCTGCGGGTACGGGCCGGCGAGGTGCTCGGCTACCTCGGGCCCAACGGCGCCGGGAAGTCCACCACGATCCGGCTGCTGCTCGACCTCATCCGGCCCACCTCCGGCACCGCCCGCGTGCTGGGGCTCGACCCGCGCGCCGACGCGGTCGCGCTGCACCGGCGGATCGGCTACCTGGCCGGCGACTTCGCCGTCGACGGCCGGCAGAAGGCCGGCGAGTGCCTGGCCTTCCTCGGCGGCCTGCGCGGCGGCGTGCCGCCGGCGCGGATCACCGGGCTGGCCGACCGGCTGGAGCTGGATCTGTCCGCCCGGATCAAGAGCCTGTCCAAGGGAAACCGGCAGAAGGTCGGGCTGGTGCAGGCGTTCATGCACGAGCCCGAGCTGCTGATCCTGGACGAGCCCACGTCCGGCCTCGACCCGCTCGTCCAGCAGACCTTCCTGGACATGGTCGCCGAGGCCCGGGCGGACGGGCAGACGGTGTTCATGTCCAGCCACATCATGAGCGAGGTGGAGGCCGTCGCCGACCGCGTCGCCATCATCCGCGAGGGCCGGCTGGTGGCCCTCGACAGCGTGGCCGACCTGCGCGCCCGCTCCTTCCTCCAGGTGCGGATCACCTTCGCGGCGCCCGTCCCGGCCGAGGAGTTCGCGGGGCTGCCCGGCGTCACGGACCTGGCCGTCGAGGGCACCGTCCTGACCTGCCGGGTGGACGGCGCCCCGGACGCCCTGGTCAAGGCCGCCGCCCGGCACACCGTCACCGGCCTGCACGCCGGCGGGCAGGACCTCGAAGAGCTCTTCCACGCGTACTACACCGGCCACGCGGCCTGACGTCCGCGACCACACCACCCAGAACGGCGGCACCATGAGCACCACGTCCGCGAGCACCACGTCCACGAGCACCACAACCGCGAGCACCACCACCGCGATCCCCGGCGCGTCCGGCCTCGCCCGCGCGTCCGGCGGCTCGATGTTCACCAAGACGCTGTACGACAACCGGCGCGTCTTCACCGCCTGGGCCGTCGCGACCGGCCTGCTGGCCATGATGTACGGCAGCTTCTACCCGCAGCTGTCGGCCGACGCGATGGCGTCGGTGCCGGAGGCGATGGAGGGGTTCGGGCTCGACGACGCGTCCAGCGCCGCCGGCTACCTCCAGGGCGCGGTGTTCGGGCTGCTCGTCCCGCTTCTGGCGATGTTCTACGGCGCCGCCACCGGCGCCCGCATGATCTCCGCCGACGAGGAGAGCGGCTACCTGGACCTGCTGCTGGCCCACCCGCTCGGCCGCACCCGCCTCCTCCTGCACCGCTACGCCGCCCTCGCCACGGGCGCCCTGGCCATCGCGGCCGTCGTCCTGCTGGCCATGCTCGCCGTACGCTCCAGCGCCGAACTCGACGGGATCAGCGTCGGGAACTTCGCCGCCCAGGCCGCCAGCCTGGCGCTGCTGGCCATGCTCTTCGGCGCGCTGGCCACCGGGATCGGCGCGGCCACCGGGAAGGGCCGGCCCGCCGTCTTCGGCATCACCGCGGGCGCCGGCGTCGCCGCGTACGCCCTGCACGGCTTCGCCCCGCAGATCGGCGCGGACCGGCTGCGCCACCTCACCCCGTTCCACTACTACATCGGCGGCGAGCCCCTCAAGAACGGTTTCCGGCCCGCCGACCTCGCGATCCTGGCCGCCGCGACGGCCGTCCTGATCGCTGTCGGGGCCTGGCGGCTGTCCCGCCGCGACATCGGCCGCTAGGGGCGGAACGCCCGGAGCGTGATGTCGACGAGCGCGTCGGCGTACTCCGGGGTGAGCGGCCCCGACCGGTGCAGCCACCGCTGGAAGAGCGGGGCGTAGAGCACCTCCAGGACGAGATCGAGATCGGCCTCCGCCGACAGCTGGCCCGCCTGCTGCGCGCTGCGCAGGCGGGCCTTCTTGGCGTCGTCCACGGGGCGCGCGAGCTTCTCCCGGTACTGCGCGGCGAGGTCCGGATCGTTGACGATCTCGGCGTTCAGCGCCCGGATCGGCCGCTCGAAGTCGGCGTCGGCGAACTCGGCGGCCGTCGCCCGCATGACGGCCTTGAGGTCGGCCTCGATGTCGCCGGTGTCGGGCAGCGCGATGCCCTCGCCGCCGCCCTCGCCGCCGTCGCTGAGCGCGAGGAACGCGTCGAAGATGACCGCGCCCTTGGACGGCCACCACCGGTAGATCGTCTGCTTGCCTACGCCGGCGCGGGCGGCGATGCCCTCGATCGAGACGCGCCGGTACCCGACCTCGGAGATCAGCTCGCGGGTGGCGGCGAGGATCGCCTGGCGGGACCGTTCGCTGCGCCGGGCCTGGTCGGGCCGCTTCCTGGTGCTGGGCATGCGGCGAGGGTAGCAGGGTGGCGAGACGGACCGGTTCGTTTTGACAGCCGCCGGAACCGGGGTGCATAGTTGTCGCAAGACGAGACGGTGCGTCTCGTCAAGGGAGGGTGGGTTACTCATGACGACCGCCAGAGTGTGGTTCATCACCGGTGCGTCCCGCGGGCTGGGCCGCGCGTTCACCGAGGCCGTCCTGGCCGCCGGCGACCGCGTCGTGGCCGCGGCGCGGAACGTCGAGCCGCTCGCGGACCTGGCGGACGGCTACCCGGACAGCCTCGTCCGCATCCCGCTCGACGTCTCCGACCGGCAGGCCGTCTTCGCCGCCGCCGACCGGGCCGCGGCGGCCTTCGGCGGGCTCGACGTCGTGGTCAACAACGCCGGCGGGCTGCTGTACGGCATGGTGGAGGAGGCGACGGAGGAGCAGATCCGGGCCCATCTCGACGTCAACTTCTTCGGTGCCGTCTGGGTCGTCCAGGCCGTGCTGCCCCACCTGCGCGAGCGGGGATCCGGGCGGATCCTGCAGATCACCTCGATGGGCGCCGGCGCGGGCATGGCCGCGGTCGGGTTCTACGGGGCGGGCAAGTCGGCGCTGGACTCGGTCTCCGAGGCGCTGGCGATGGAGGTCGAGCGCTTCGGGATCAAGGTCACCGTCGTCCGGATGGGCGGCTACGACACCGGCCTGTTCACGGCGGGGACGACGGCGGCCGAGCCCCGCCCCGAGTACGCGGAGCTGCACGAGGAGCTGGCGCGGATGTGGGGCGACGAGGCGGGCCCGCCGCCGGGCACGGCGGCCCCCGTCATCCTGGAGCTGGCCGCGCTCCCGGACCCGCCCCGGCGGCTCATCGTCGGCGGCGCGTCGTACGACATGGTCCAGGACCTGGACCGGGCCCGCACCGAGCACTACCGGGCGTGGGAGGAGCTCAGCCGGAAGGCGCCGGGCTGACCCGCTGCTCCGCGAGCCGCTCGCGGAGCCAGTGGTAGGACGCCTTCGGGGTGCGCTCCAGCGTCGCGTAGTCGACGTGGACCAGCCCGAAGCGCTGCTCGTACCCCTCGGCCCACTCGAAGTTGTCCAGCAGCGACCAGACGAAGTAGCCGCGGACGTCGGCGCCCTCCTCCATCGCCTGGTGGAGGGCGCGCAGGTGGCCGTCCAGGAAGTCGATCCGCTCCTGGTCGGGGCGCCCGGGCTCGTCCTGGACGGAGCAGCCGTTCTCGGTGACCAGGATGGGCGGCAGCGCGTCCCCGTACTCGTCGCGCAGGTGCAGCAGCATCTCGCGGAGCCCGCCGGGGACGACCGGCCACCCGAACGCGGTGACCCGGTAGCCGTCGATCGGGACGTCCTCGAACGGCAGCCCGGCGCCCTCCAGATGGTCCTCCACCTCGGCCATGACCGACGCGCCGCCGGTACGCGGGCGGGCGGCCGCCTGGGGCGCCGCGATCCTGGTGGGGCTGTAGTAGTTGACGCCGAGCCGGTCGAGCGGCGCGGCGATGGCGGCGAGGTCGCCGTCCCGGACGAACGGGAGCCCGGTGACGCCGTACGCCGACAGGTCCGGGTAGCGCCCGAGCAGGACCGGGTCGGTGAACAGGCGGTTCTGCAGGGCGTCGAACGCGGCCGCGGCGGCGCGGTCCTCCGCCGAGCCGGTGGCCGGCCAGACCGGGCTGTAGTTGTTGGTGAGCGCGATCCGGCCGGCGGTCCGCTCCCGCAGGGCGGCGACCGCGAGGCCGTGGCCGAGCAGCAGGTGGTGGGCCGCGGGGAGCGCGTCCAGCAGCAGGGTCCGGCCGGGCGCGTGGACGCCGATGCCGTACCCCTCGGTCATGTGGACGAACGGCTCGTTCAGCGTGATCCACAGGTCCACGCGGTCGCCCAGCCGGTCGGCGACGAGGCCCGCGTACTCGGCGAAGCGGTGCGCGGTGTCGCGGTCCAGCCAGCCGCCGCCGTCCTCCAGCGCCTGCGGGAGGTCCCAGTGGTAGAGGGTGACCGCGGGCGCGACGCCGCGTGCGGCGAGGGCGTCGACGAGGCGGTCGTAGAAGTCGAGGCCGCGGGCGTTGGCCGGGCCGCGCCCCTCCGGCTGGATCCGCGGCCACGCGACCGAGAAGCGGTACGCGCCGACGCCGAGGTCCGCCATCAGCGCGACGTCCTCCGGCCAGCGGTGGTAGTGGTCGCAGGCGACCTCGCCGGTGGCGCCATGCTTGATGCGGCCGGGCTCGGCGCAGAAGGTGTCCCAGATGCTCGCGCCCCGGCCGTCCTCCTTCACCGCCCCTTCGATCTGGTACGCCGCCGTGGCCGTACCCCAGAGGAACCCTTCGGGAAAGCGGGGAAGCACGCCCATGTCCGCTCCTTCTAACCTGAATGGACTTCTCATTCAAACATGAGACAGCGTCATGTTTCTAACGCCCGGGGGGACCGCCATGTCCGGTGGAGTACGCCGCAGGCCCGCGCAGCGCCGCAGCGCCGAGCGCTTCGAGCGGCTCCTCGACGCCTGCGCCGAACTCCTGGCCGAGGTCGGCCAGGAGGCGCTGACCACGCGGGACGTCGCCCGCCGCGCGGAGGTGCCGATCGGCACGCTGTACCAGTTCTTCGACGGCAAGTCCGGGCTGCTGCACGAGCTGGCGATGCGCCACCTCGCCGTGCTGCTCGGCCGGCTCCAGGAGCGCCTCGCGGCCGATCCCGTGGAGACCTGGGCGGACGCGGCCGTCGTGGTCTACGAGGAGAGCCTCGCGCTGCGCCGCAGCGTGGCGGGGTTCTTCGTGGCCGACTTCCGCGACACCGGCTCGATCGACACCGAGCTCGTCCGCCGGATCGACGAGGAGATGGCCGCGCGGCTGTACGAGGTGGCCACGCGGGAGGCCGGGCTCCCGGAGCTGCCCGACCACCGGCGGGTGCTGCTGGTCGCGATCACGTCCAGCGACGGCCTGCTGCGGCTGGCGTTCCAGGCGTCCGAGGAGGGCGACCCCGCCGTGATCGCCCTCGGGGCCCGGATGCTGCGCGCCTACTTCACCGACATCACGGCGGCCCCACCCGTAACATGAGGGTTGTTCACTTTTCTTCGGATCGGTGATATCTCTCACCTCAAGGCCCGTGGAACGCTCCCCATGGTCGAGGTGCCCCATGTCAAGACGCCCGCATCGCCGTTCCGCCTCCGTCCCCCTCGTCGCCGCCCTGGTGGGCGCCTGCCTGCTGCCGCCGGCGCCGCCCGCCCAAGCCGCCCCCGTCCCCGCGCCCGCCGCCGGCCCGTTCGCGGGCACGACCCCCTCCGGCGAGGTGCGCGGCTACATCGACGCGCACAGCCACCTCATGTCGTACGAGGCGTTCGGCGGCATGCTCATGTGCGGGAAGCCGTTCGCCGAGGGCGGCGCCCCCGAGGCCCTGCGCGACTGTCCCGACCACGCCGGCAACGGCGCGCTCGCCTGGTTCGAGAACCTCCTCAAGAACGGCTCGCCGCTCGGCACGCACGACCCCGCCGGCTGGCCCACGTTCCGGGACTGGCCCGCCTGGAACTCGCGCACCCACCAGCAGGCGTACCACGCCTGGCTCGAACGCTCCTGGCGCGCCGGCCAGCGCGTCCTGGTCAACCACCTGGTGGCCAACCGCCAGATCTGCGAGATCTACCCGCTCAAGCGCACCGGCTGCGACGAGATGGACTCCATCCGGCTCCAGGCGCGGCGCATGAGGGAGATGCAGGACTACATCGACCGGCGGAACGGCGGCCCCGGCAAGGGCTGGTTCCGGATCGTGACCGGGTCGCAGGAGGCCCGGCGGGTGATCGAGGCGGGCAGGCTCGCCGTGGTGCTCGGCGTCGAGACGTCCGAGCCGTTCGGCTGCCGCAAGAGCGGCGACGCGGCGAACTGCACGCGCGAGCGGATCGACCGCGGCCTGGACGAGATGAAGGACCTCGGCGTCAGCTCGATGTTCCTGTGCCACAAGTTCGACAACGCGCTGTGCGGGGTGCGGTTCGACGGCGACGCCGCCGGGGCCGTCATCAACCTCGGCAACTTCCTCGGCACCGGCCGGTTCTGGCAGGTCGAGCAGTGCGCCGGCCGCGAGCACGACAACGCGATCCAGCCCGCCGGCGGGCTCGGCGACCTGCTGCGCGGGCCGCTGGCCGGGCTGGGCCAGGCGGGGATCACGGTGCCGCTGTATCCGAGCCCGCCGCACTGCAACGTCCACGGCCTCACCGACCTCGGCGCGCACATGGTCAAGGGCATGATCGAGCGGAACATGATCGTCGAGATCGACCACATGAGCGTCAAGGCGGCCGGGCAGACCCTCGATCTCCTGGAGAGGGAGCGCTACTCGGGCGTCGTCTCCTCCCACAGCTGGACGGACGGGAACTACGCCCGCCGCATCTACGCGCTCGGCGGGATGATCACCGGGTACGGCCACGCGGCGGACGGGTTCGTCGCGGAGTGGCGGCGCAACAAGGCGTTCCGCGACCCCCGCTTCGCCTTCGGGTACGGCTACGGCCTCGACGCCAACGGCATGGGCCCGCTGCCGCCGCCGCGCGCGGGCAACGGGGAGAACGGGGTGCGCTACCCGTTCACCTCGCCGATCGACCCGGCCGTGACGCTCGACCGGCAGCGCACCGGCCTGCGCACCTGGGACGTCAACACCGACGGCGTCGCCAACTACGGCCTCGTCCCCGACTGGATCGCCGACATGCGCACGATCGGCGGCCCCGAGATCATCGCCGACATGGCGCGGGGCGCGGAGGCGTACCTGCAGATGTGGCGGCGCACAGAGAGCGCGCAGGCGGGAGCCGAGTGAGCGAACCGGCCTCCACCAGGACGGCCGGCGCCGCCGGGCCGGCCGTCCACGGCGGCGCCCGCGAGGTGGGGCGCGGCCGGCTGCTCGGGTACGCGCTCGCGTGGTTCGGCTACTGGCTGCTGCTCGTCCGGGCCCAGTAGGACCAGGTCGCCGCGTCCGGGGAGCCGCCGCTCTCCGCCGCCGAGTTCCCCGCGTCCCGCCTCGGCGTGCGGACGCCCACCCGCGACCTGCTCGCCGAGGCCGTCCTCCGCAGGCACCTGAGGCCGTCCTCCGCAGGCACCTGAGGCCGTCCTCCGCAGGCATCTGGGGGCGCTCATGGACAGCCCGCTGCTGCCCGAGGCGCTGCCGTTCTCCCTGCTGGAGATCGCCGGACTGGCGGTGGGCATGATCGACCGCGATACGCTGCACGCCATCGCCGCCGACCTGAGGACCCTGTGACCGCGGAACGCCCCTGCTGCGCCCCTCCCCGTACCGCAGAAGCCGCCGCACCGCCGCCCCGGGCGCTCCGGCCGCCCCGGGCGGGCGCGCCCGAGCCGGAGAACCTGGTGCGGCTCCCGGGCGGCCCGTTCCTCATGGGGACCGACGACCGCGACGCCAACCCCGGCGACGGCGAGGGGCCGGTGCGCGAGGCCGCCGTCGGCCCGTTCGAGATCTCGGCGTACGCGGCGACCAACGACGAGTTCGCGGCGTTCGCCGACGCCACGGGGTACCGGACGGACGCCGAGCGGTTCGGCTGGTCGTACGTCTTCGCCGGCTTCCTGCCCGGCGCCGTCCGCCGCGTGTCGCCCCGCCCCGACCGCGCGCCGTGGTGGTGCGGGGTCGGCGGCGCCTGGTGGCGGCACCCGGAAGGGCCCGGCTCGACGCTGGAGGGCCGCGGCGACCACCCGGTCGTCCACGTCTCGTGGAACGACGCCGCGGCGTACTGCGACTGGGCCGGAGTCCGCCTCCCCACCGAGGCCGAATGGGAGTACGCGGCGCGCGGCGGCCTGGAGGGCAGGCGCTACCCCTGGGGCGACGAGCTCACCCCGGACGGCGAGCACCGCTGCAACATCTGGCAGGGCCACTTCCCCACCCGCAACACCGCCGAGGACGGCTACAAGGGAACGGCGCCGGTCACCGCGTACGAGCCCAACGGCCACGGCCTCTACAACATGGTCGGGAACGTGTGGGAATGGTGCGCCGACCCCTGGGGCGAGGGCAGAGCGCTGCGCGGCGGCTCCTACCTGTGCCACGAGTCGTACTGCAACCGCTACCGCGTCGCGGCCCGTACGAGCAATTCCCCCGACAGTTCCGCCGGCAACACCGGCTTCCGCTACGTGCGGTGACGACCGAGGAAGAGGAGACGCCGATGACCGGCGAGAGCGTCCGCGCGTCCAACGCCCTGACGGCCAGGTGGGCGCGGGCCGCGTTCACGGGCCGGGCCGGTGCGCTCTCGGCGGCCGGGCTGTGGCCGCTCCTGGCGCTGCTCTCCGGCGCGGCCCGGGAGCCGGGGCGCGCCGAGTTGCGGGAGGCCGCCGGGGTGGACGCCGCGCTCGGCGGCAAGCACGCGCGCGAGCTGCTGGGCCTCCTGGACGGCAGCACCGCGGCGAGCGGCGCGCTCGGGGTGTGGGCGCGGGCCGATCTTCCGCTGGAGCCGTCGTGGCGGGAGGCCGTCCCCGAGGGCTCCCGGGGCGAGCTGAGCTGCGACCCCGCCGGCCAGGCCCGGCTGGACGGGTGGGTGGAGCGGCACACCGGCGGCCGGCTGACCCGGATGCCGATCGAGGTGCGGCCGGACACGCTGCTGGTGCTGGCCACGGCGCTGAGCGTCGACACGCGGTGGCGGCAGCCGTTCCAGAACGTCCCGCTCCGCATCGAGCGGGGTCCCTGGGGAGGGCGGGCGCGGGACGCGGCGGGTTTGTCCCGGACGGGCCGCGACCTCGGGCCGCTCGCGCTCGCCGAGACCCCGGCGGGGCCGGTCACGCTGCTGACCGTGGCGGGCGAGGACGACGTCGACGTGGTCCTGTGCCTCGGCGAGCCGGAGCGCCCGGCGGGCGAGGTGCTCGCCGCCGCGGTGGAGGCGACCGGCGGCCACCACCCGGTGCGCCAGGGCGAGGAGCTGCTGGAACGGGCTCGGGCCGGGGCCGTGCCGGGCGTCGGGGTGTTCACGATCGACGCGTTCACGCCGGAGCCGACGCTGAGCGTGACCACCGTGCGGTTCGACCTCGCCGCGGAGCACGACCTGCTGGAACGCGCCGGGCTGTTCGGGCTGGCCACCGTCTCCGACGGGGATCCCCGCGGCCATTTCCCCGGCATCAGCCGCGTCCCGCTGCGGGTCGACCAGGCCAGGCAGGACGTCACCGCCACGTTCACCGCCGAGGGGTTCAAGGCCGCGGCCGTCACCGCCTTCGCGGTCGCCGCCGCCGGTATACCGATGTCGCGCGCCCCGTTCGTGTCGGCGAGGTTCGACCGGCCGTTCGGCTGCGTCGCCCGGCACCGCCCCAGCGGCCTGGCCCTGCTCGCCGGGTGGATCGCCGAGCCGGAGGACTGGCCGGACGGCCTCTCGACCAGCCCCTGGTGACGGCCGGTCAGGTGAGGACGCGGTGCAGGACCTCCAGGGCCCGGTCCCGGTGGTCGTCGAGCTCGCGGACGAGGCGGTCGGCGTCGCCGGCGCGGAGGGCGTCGAGGATGCGGTCGTGGGCGTGCACCGACGCCGTCCGCTCCTCCGGCAGGTTGTAGTACATCGCCCGGTACACCTCGGTCGAGTCCCACAGCAGCCGGATCAGCCGCAGGACGTGCGGCTGGCCCGGCGCCTCGACGATCGCGAAGTGGAACGTGCGGTTGGCGGCCAGCTCGGCGGCCACGTCACCGGCCGCGGCGGCCTCCGCGCAGGCGCGGGCGGCCTCCTCGACGCGCTCCAGGGTGCCGGCGTCCATCGTCGGCAGCGCGTGCCGGGCCGCGCGCTCCTCCAGGACCTTGCGCAGCTCGTAGATCTCGCGCAGGTCGTCGTACTGGAGCTCGGTGACGAAGTAGCCGCGCCGCGGCCGGTAGGTGAGCTGGCCCTCCTGCTCCAGGACGCGCAGCGCCTCCCGCACCGGCGCGACGCTGAGCCCGGCCCGCGCCGCGACGTCCTCCTGGTTGACGCGCTGCCCGGGCCGCAGCGCGCCCGACACCATGAGGCGCCGCAGCGAGTCGACGGCGTGCTGCTGGGCGGTGGGAACCGAGGGAATCGCGGGACCGTTCACCGCCGGAAGCATATCCACGGGTCAGCGGAACGCCTGGATGCCGGTCAGCGCACCGCCGATCACCAGGGCGTGGACGTCGGCGGTGCCCTCGTACGTGACGACCGACTCCAGGTTGTTCATGTGCCGGATGACCGGGTACTCCAGCGAGATCCCGTTCGCGCCGAGGACCTGGCGGGCGGTGCGGGCGACCTCCAGCGCGGCGTTGACGTTGCCGAGCTTGCCCATGCTGATCTGCTCGGGGCGCAGCCGGCCGGCGTCCTTCAGCCGGCCGAGGTGCAGGGCGGTGAGCGTCGCGCGGTTGACCTCCAGCGCCATGGCGGCGAGCTTCTGCTGCTGGATCTGCGTCCCGGCGATCGGCTTGCCGAACGCGGTGCGCTCCTTGGCGTACGCGAGCGCCGCCTCGAAGCAGGCGCGGGCGGCGCCGGCGGCGCCCCAGACGATGCCGTAGCGGGCCTCGTTCAGGCAGGACAGCGGGCCGCGGAGGCTGGACACCTCGGGGAGCACGGCGTCGGCGGGGAGCCGCACGCCGTCCAGGACGAGTTCGGACGTCACCGAGGCGCGCAGCGACATCTTCTTGCGGATCTCCGGCGCGGTGAAGCCGGGGGTGCCGGCCGGGACGAGGAACCCGCGG
Source organism: Spirillospora sp. NPDC029432 (assembly GCF_040703975.1). Lineage (NCBI taxonomy): Bacteria > Bacillati > Actinomycetota > Actinomycetes > Streptosporangiales > Thermomonosporaceae > Spirillospora > Spirillospora sp. NPDC029432. The sequence goes on along the minus strand of NZ_JBEZWH010000042.1, from coordinate 27,840 downwards.
ACGCCCTCGTCGGTCGCCGCCCACACCACGGCCACGTCGGCGATCGATCCGTTGGTGATCCACATCTTGCGGCCGTCGAGGACCCAGCCGTCGCCGTCCCGGCGCGCGCGGGTGCGCATGGCGCCCGGGTCGGAGCCGGCGTCCGGCTCGGTCAGCCCGAAGCAGCCGAGCGTCTCGCCGGCCGCCATGCCGGGCAGCCAGCGGGTCTTCTGCTCCTCCGAGCCCCAGCGCCAGATCGCGTACATCGCCAGCGAGCCCTGCACCGACACCATGCTCCGCACGCCGCTGTCACCGGCCTCCAGCTCCATGCAGGCCAGGCCGTACGCGGTGGCGCTGGTGCCCGCGCAGCCGTAGCCCTCCAGGTGCATCCCGTACACGCCGAGCTTGCCCAGCTCGCCCGGCAGCTCGCGGGGGATGCGCGCCTCGTCGAACCAGTCGCCGGCGTGCGGCACGACGCGGTCGGCCACGAACGCCCGGACGGTGTCGCGGATGTCGCGCTCCTCGTCGGACAGGGAGTGGTCGATGTCCAGGAAGTCCAGGGGGGCCAGGGGGCCGGGCTCGCTCATCGCCGCCGCCTCTCATTGCGGGGTAATCTTCGAAAATCTAAACTCGATAATCGCACATAGCCGCTGAACCTGACAAAGGCCTCGTACATGCCTCATGCCCTGGACGATCTGCGCATAGTCGACTTCTCGCGCGTGCTCGCCGGACCGCTCGCGACGATGGTCCTCGCCGACCTCGGCGCGGCCGTCACCAAGATCGAGCGCCCCGGCACCGGCGACGACACCCGGGCGTGGGGCCCGCCGTACGACGAGTACGGGACGTCGACCTACTACCAGGCCGCCAACCGCAACAAGGACAGCGTCGTCCTGGACCTGGGCACCGCGGCCGGCGCCGCCCGCGCCCGGGAGCTGGCCGCCGGCGCCGACGTCGTCGTGGAGAACTTCCGCCCCGGCGTCATGGACCGCCTCGGCCTCGGCTACGACGCGCTGAGCGCGGACTCGCCCGGCCTCGTCTACTGCTCGATCACCGGCTTCGGCACCGGCGCCGGGGCCGGGCTGCCCGGCTACGACCTGCTCATCCAGGCGCTCGGCGGCCTGATGAGCATCACCGGCGACCCCGCCGGGGAGCCGCAGAAGGCCGGGGTCGCGCTGGTCGACGTGATCAGCGGCCTGTTCGCGAGCGTCGGCGTCCTCGCCGCCGTACGCCACCGCGAGCGCACCGGCGAGGGCCAGCGCGTCGAGGTGAACCTGCTGTCCTGCCTGCTGGCCGCGCTCGCCAACCAGGGCTCGGCGTACACCCTCGCGGGCAGCGTCGCGGGCCGGATGGGCAACGCGCACCCGAGCGTCGCCCCGTACGAGCTGCTCCCCACCGGCGGCGGCGACCTCGTCCTGGCCGTCGGCAACGACCGCCAGTTCGGCGCGCTCGCGGAGATCATCGGCCGGCCCGGGCTGGCCGCCGACCCGCGCTTCGCGACCAACGCCGCCCGCGTCGCCCACCGCGACGAGCTGCGCCCCCTCCTGGTGGCCGCGCTGTCCGCCGAACCCGCCGCCGTCTGGGTCGAGCGGCTCACCGCGGCGCGCGTACCGGCCGGGCAGGTGAACGACATCGCCGGCGCCTTCGCGCTGGCCGAGTCCCTCGGCCTCGATCCCGTCGTCGAGGTCCCCCGCCCGGACGGCACCGCCGCCCGCCTCACCCGCAACCCGATCGGGCTGTCGGCGACCCCGCCCACGTACCGCTCGGCCCCGCCGGCCCTGGACGAACGCCCCTCGGAGCGCACCGAGTCGCCCGAGGCGGCCCATCGCGGCGGGTGATGGTTAGGCCGGGCGGCTCCGGTTAGAAGGACGCCATGACCGCAACCGAGCGCCCGGCCGCGGTGGCGGCACGGCCGGTGAGCTTGCGCCTGCCGGGCATCGTGCTGGGCGTGGGCCTCGGCGGCTTCGTCGACGGCATCCTGCTGCACCAGCTCCTCCAGTGGCACCACATGCTCACGGGCACCGACTCCGACAACATCGGGGTCCGGTACTACTCGCCCCGCACCGTGTCAGGCCTGGAGATGAACACGGTGTGGGACGGCCTCTTCCACGTCGTCTGCTGGCTGTCGGTGCTGGCCGGGCTCGCCCTCCTGTACGCGCGGGTGACGCGGCGGCGCCGGCGGGTGTGGGGCTCGCGGGTGCTGTGGGGCTGGGTGCTGGCGGGCTGGGGCCTGTTCAACCTCGTCGAGGGCGTCATCGACCACCATGTCCTGGGCATCCACCATGTCCGCGGCGGTCCGAACCAGACATGGTGGGACATCGGCTTCCTGGTCCTGGGCGCGGTGCTGCTCGCCGCCGGATACCTGCTCCGGCGCGGCGGCGGATTCGTCGACGACGACACCGAGCGCACCCCTGACACCGACCGCGCCCCTGGCACCGGCCCCGGCGCCGGGACGCGCTGATGCACGAGCACGGCGGCGGTGGCGGCGGCGTCCCGTGGGCGGTGGTGCTTCCCGCCGCCGGAGTCCTGCTGCTCGCCGCCGCCTACCTGCTGCTCGTACGCGCCGGGACCGGGGGCAGGCCGCATCCGCGGCTGCGGACGGCGTCGTTCCTCACCGGCTGCGCGCTCCTCGCGGCGGCCCTGCTCCCGCCGGTGGCCCCGTTCGCCCACCACGACTTCCGCGGCCACATGCTCCAGCACCTGCTCATCGGGATGTACGCGCCGCTGGCGCTGGTGCTCGGCGCCCCGGTCACCGTGCTGCTGCGCGCCCTGCCGCCCGCCCGGGCGCGGCGGCTGACCGCTGTTCTGCGCAGCCGCCCCGCCGCCGTCGCCGGCCACCCGGTGACCGCGCTGCTGCTGAGCACGGGCGGCCTGGCCGTGCTGTACTTCACCCCGCTGTACGACGCCGCCGCAGCCCGCCCGTCCCTGCACTGGGCGGTGCACGCCCACTTCCTCGCCTCGGGCTGCCTGTTCGCCTGGGCCGTCGCCGGGCCCGACCCCGCGCCCGCCCGTCCGGGCGTGCCCGCCCGCATCCTGGTGCTGGGCGTCGCGATCGCCGGCCACGCCGTCATCTCCCAGCTCATGTACGGCGGCTTCCTCGTCGATGTGAACGCGCCCGCCGACCAGGTGCGCGGCGCCGCGGAGCTCATGTACTACGGCGGCGACATCGCCGAGCTCCTCCTGGCCGCCGCCCTGGTCGCCACCTGGCGCCCCGCCCCGAGGCGCCTCGCCGGGCCCGTCCGTCCCTAGGGAACGGCGCTGACCAGCCCGGTTCGGCGGTGCGGGAGATTGTGGTGCAGGCTGCCGGGTATCAGGAGGACCCGGCCGTGGAGGGCGAGTGCTGGATTTGGCAGTGGAGGTTCGGGCACCCGAGGGTGTCGTCGTGGTGACGCTGGCGGGGCAGGTCGACGCCGTCACCAGCCCCGGCCTGCGCGACCGGCTGGCCAGCCTGATCGCCGGCGGTGCCCGGCACCTGGTCCTGGACCTGACCGCGATCTCCTTCATCGACTCCACCGGCCTGCAGGTGCTCACCGCCATCCAGCGCGTGCTCGCCCCGCTGGAAGGGACGATTACGCTGGTCGGCGTCAGCCCGCACCTGCGCGAGGTCCTGCGGATCACCGCCCTGACCCGGCTGTTCCCGATCTACCGGTCGGTGGAGATGGCCGTGCTCGCGCACATGGCGGACCGGGCAGGCGACGACTGACGCCGCCCGCCCGGCCCGTGCTCAGGAGCCCGTGCTCAGGGACCCGTGCTCAGCGGCCCGCCGGTGTCCCGGGCCGGGTGAAGAGCCGGCGGAGGATGTCGGTGATCGTGACGACGCCGAGGATCTCCCCGTCCCGGGTGATGAGCGCCAGCTGGTTGCCGGTCTCGCGCATCTGGGCCAGCACGCTGTAGACGGTCGTGTCCGCCGGAACCCGGAACGCCGGCCGCGCCAGGTGGCCGATCCCGGCGGTCCCGGGCTCGGTCAGGGTGTCGCGGACGTGGACCACGCTCCAGGCCGTGCCCGCACCGGTCACCAGGATGCGCAGGTGCCCGGAGGCCCGCCCGGCCTCCTGGACGTCGGCGACGGTGGCGCCGGCGGGGACGGCCGTGAGCGCGCGGCGCCCGGGGACCAGGTCGCCGATGCGCAGGTCCTCCAGCTCCAGCGCCTTGGACAGCTGGGTCGAGTACGCGGCGTCCAGCGCGCCGACGTTCGCGGAGTGCTCGACCAGGTGGCGCAGCGCGGCCGGGTCCTGGCCCGCGGCGACCTGGTCGGCCGGTTCGACGCCGACCCGGCGCAGGCACCGGTTCGCGGCGCGGTTCAGGCCGTTCAGGAGCGGGCGGGTCAGCCACATGAACGCCCGCATCGGCAGCGCCAGCAGCGTCGCGGACCGTTCCGGGTGGGCGATGGCCCAGGACTTGGGCGCCATCTCGCCGATCACCAGGTGCAGGAACGTGGCGATGATCAGCGCCAGTACGAAGCCGGCCACGTCCGCCGCCCACAGGGGCAGCCCCGTGTGCTCCAGCAGCGGGGTCAGCCAGTGGTGGACGGCGGGCTTGGTGATCGCGCCCAGCGCCAGCGTGCACACGGTGATGCCGAGCTGCGCGCCGGCCAGCAGCACGGTCAGCTCGGACGAGCTGCGCAGCGCGGCCCGCGCCGCCCGGCTGGTGGGCGCGGCGTCCTCCAGCCGGTGCCGCTTGGCGGCGATGAGCGCGAACTCGATGGCGACGAAGAACGCGCTCGCCCCGATGATCAGAATGGTCGCGGCGAGCACGGCCCAGGGGTTGCTCATCGCTCCTCCTCGCCCGCGCCGCGCGGCCCCGCCGCCACCTGGAGCCGGATGGACGAGGGCACGTGGTTGTCGACCTCCAGTACTTGGACGTGGACGTACCGGGCGGGCGGGTCGTCGGTGTGCGCCAGGTCCGCCGGGTCGGCGGGCAGCCGGATGTCCAGCTCGGTGCCGGGCTCGGGCAGCGCCCCGTACTCGGCGATCACCAGGCCCGCGATCGTCTCGTAGTCGCCCTCGGGGAGCCGGTGGTCGATGGTGCGCTCGACCTCGTCGATGTGGAACTCGCCGGGGATGATCCAGGCGTCGCCGACGGCGGTGGCGGTGGGCTCGGCCTCGCCGGTGTCGTGCTCGTCGGTGATCTCGCCGACCAGCTCCTCGGCCAGGTCCTCCAGGGTGAGGATGCCGGCGAAGCCGCCGAACTCGTCGATCACGCAGGCGAGCTGCTGGTGCTCGCCGGCCAGCCGGTCCAGCGCGTCCGGCAGCGCCATCAGCGTCGGCAGCACGATGGCGGGACGCATGATCGACGACACCGGCAGGTCCGGGTCGGCGGCGGCCAGCACCTCGTCCAGGTGCACCACCCCGGTCACGTGCTCGTCCTCGTCGAGCACGGGGTAGCGCGAATGGCCGGTGCTCATCTCGCGCCGGACGTCCCCGACCGTCTCGTGCTCGTCGACGGTGTCGACATGGGCCCGGGGGATCATCGCGTGCTCCACGTCCCGCCGCGGGAAGTCCAGGATGCGGTCCAGCAGCATCGACAGGTCGGGCGGCAGGTCGCCGCTGCGCCGGGAGTCGGCGACGATGTGCTCCAGGTCCCGCTCGGTGGCCGCGTGCTCGACGTCGTGCACGGGGTCGATGCGCAGCAGCCGCAGCAGCAGGTTGGACGACTGGTCGAAGACCCAGATCAGCCGGCCGAACACCTTCAGGTAGACGAGGGTGGAGCGCGACAGCCACCGCGCGACGGGCTCCGGCCGGGCGATCGCCAGGTTCTTGGGGAACAGCTCGCCGAACAGCATCTGCACCAGCGTGGACAGCGCGAGCGCGAGGACGGTGCCGACCGCGACGCCGGTGCCCTCCGGGACGCCGGTGACGCCGAGGATGTCGCCGAGCGCGCGGCCGATCAGCGGTTCGGCGACGTACCCGACGAGCAGGCCGGTCACCGTGATGCCGAGCTGGGCGCCGGACAGCATGAACGAGGTGCGCCGGGTCACCGCGAGGGCGCGCCCGGCGGCGCCGTCGCCGCCGTCCGCGCGGGCGTTCAGCCGGGACCTGTCCACGGCCATGTACGCGAACTCCTGGGCGACGAAGTAGCCCGTCGCCGCGGTGATCACCAGGACCACCGCCACGCCCAGCAGCAGGGAGAGTACGGCGGTCATCGGCGGACCGCCGCGGGGTCAGCGGGGTGGGGTCGTGCCGTGGTCAGTAAATCGGGTTCCATGGCTCTCTTGGGTCGAACGGGATCACCTGCGTCAACGACAAATGTAGTCGAGTAGTTCCAATTCCAGGGACGCGGCCGAACTCGCAGGTCAAGTGCATCATGCGCGGGCCGCGTGCGGGAGCCGCCGCGACGGCGTGTCAGAGATCGCCCCGCCGGGCGCCGAGCTTTCTGCTACAAGTGTCGTAGCAAGTGTGGGCACAATCGCGTACGAGTGGGGGACCGATGGTCTTCAGGCAGCTCTCCGGACTGTTCGGCGGGGGCGGCCCGTCCGTCGAGACGGAACCGGCGTCCGCGCACTGCCGGCCGGGCGATCACCTGGCCGGCGAGGTGCGCCTCCAGGGCGGCGGCCAGGACGTCATCGTCAACGAGGTGGCGCTGAGCCTGGTCACCCGGGTCGAGACCGAGTACGGCGACCACGAGGGCGAAGCGGGCCTGGAGTTCCACCGGGTGGCGATCGCGGGCGGGTTCACGCTGGGCGCGAGCGAGTTCCGCGGCGTTCCGTTCCAGCTCCCCCTCCCGTGGGAGCTGCCGCTGACCGAGGTGTACGGGCAGCACCTGCACGGCATGGCCCTGGGGCTGCGCACCGACCTGGACGTCGCCGGCCGCCGCGACGGGGGCGACCTGGACCCGGTGTCGGTGGTGCCGCTGCCGTCCCAGCAGCGGGTGCTGGACGCGTTCGCCGCGCTGGGCTTCGCGTTCAAGGGCGCCGACCTGGAGCGCGGCCGCATCGCCGGGGTGGACCAGGCGCTGCCCTTCTACCAGGAGATCGAGTTCCATCCTCCCCACCGGTACGCCGGGCACGTCGAGGAGGTCGAGCTGACCTTCGTCGCCGACCCGTCCGGCATGGCGGTGATCCTTGAGGCCGACCGGCGGGGCGACCTGTTCTCCGAAGGGGGCGACACCTTCGGCCGGTTCCACGTCTCCCACGACCAGGCGCTCCACATGTCCTGGGAGCAGGAGCTGATCGGCTGGCTGGAGGCGGTGGTCGGCCACCTGTCCGGCGGCCACCCGGGCTTCGCGCACGCGCCGTACGAGCACGGCCACGGCTCGGGCGGCCATGGTTCCGGCGGTCATGGTTCCGGCGGCCCCAGCTGGGGCGGTGTGGCCGCCGGCGCCGTGGGCGGCGCCGCCGCCGGATTCGTCGCGGGCGCGGTCGTCAACGAACTGCTCGATGACGACGACGATGGCGACGACGATGGCGACGATGGCGAGGACGAGGGCTCCGGGGAGTTCGAGGCCGCCGCGGCCGCCATGTACGGCAACGCCGTCGAAGAGGCGGTCGAGGCCGCCTACGAGGACGCGTACGAAGACGCCTACGAGGCCGCTTACGAGGACGCGGCCGAGGCATTCGAGGGCGGCGAGGACTGACCGGCCGCCGCGCGCCCGGTCATCCGGCGCCGTCGCGGACGAAGCGGCCCAGGAGCAGGGCGAGCCTGCGCTCGCGGGCCTCGCGCGGCAGCCTGCCGCCGCGCTCCAGCGTCACCAGGCCGTGCAGCGCGGCCCAGAACGTCTCGGTCAGCAGGCCGAGGTCGTCACCGCCCGCGTGCGGGCGGACGGCCTCGGCCAGCTCCTCGAAGCCCGCCTTCAGCGCGGCGGGCGAGTCCTCGGCGGCGAACGCCAGGTCCAGGTCGCGGCGGAACATCGCGTCGTAGAGGGCCGGGTGCCGGTCGGCGAACGCCCCGTAGGCCGCGGCGACCCCGGCGAGCGCGCCGGCCGCGTCCGGCGCGCCCGTCCGGGCGGCGCGCAGCTCCCCGACCAGCTCGGCGAACCCCTCAAGGGCGACCGCCGTCATGATCGCGTCCTTGCCCTTGAAGTGGCTGTAGAGGACCGGCTGGCTGTACTCGATCCGGTCGGCCAGCCGCCGGGTCGTCACCGCCTCCCAGCCCTCGGCCTCGGCCAGCTCCCGGGCCGCGGTGATGATCAGCTTTTCCCGTTCCGCACGCTCGCGCCGCCGGCGCGCCTGGATCGACATGGCTCAACTCTAGCAGCGCTAGCGCTTTTGTCGGTGCTCTGTTAGCGTCACTCTCACTACTAGCAGTGCTAGAAAATTTGGGAGAGAGCCATGCTCACGCCGATCGCCTACGGTCTCGCCACCGTCCTCAGCCTCTTCTGCGTCCTCATCGGGGCCCGCTTCCTGCTCGCCCCGCGCGCCTCCGCCGCCGGGTACGGCGTCCCGCTCAAGGACGACGGCGATCTCGCGTACCTGACGATCAAGGGGTTGCGCGACGGCTCCTACGGACTGCTCGGCCTGGCGCTGCTGGCCTTCGCCGGCGCCGAGGCCGCCGCCTGGTACATGCTCGTCGTCGCCCTCAACCCGCTGGGCGACACGGTCGTCGTGCTCCGCAACGGCGGCACCAGGGCGGTCGCGTTCGGCGTCCACTTCGCGACCGCCCTGGCCGTCCTCCTCAGCGCGGCCCTCCTCTTCGCTGTCTGACCTGGCCCGGCGGTGCTAGCCGGTCGTGACGGCGTACGCGGCGGCGCGGCCGGGGGCGTCCGGTACGGACCAGGCGCTCGTGAAGCCGCCGCCGGTGGCGATGAGGCCCATCTGCTCGCCCAGGAAGTAGCCGCGCGGGCTGTTCGCGTCGGGGATGCGCGGGGCCCGGCGCATGTCGAACGACGCCTTCGTCAGCCGGGTCTCGCTCCACTTCGCCGCCGCGTCCGCGCACGAGGCCGCGGGCGAGGCCGGGCGGCAGCGGGCCAGCCAGCGGTCCGTGAGCAGCGGCTCGCCCGCGTCGTTGTGGCGGAAGTCGGAGTAGGAGACGGCGACCGTGCCGCCGCGGCCCACGGCGAGCGAGACGGTGAATGTCTGCTGGTTCGGCGCCGGAACGGTCGCGGGCGTCCGGTTCGCCTTGACCGGGTCGGACCAGGTACGGCCGCCGTCCGCGGAGCTGGTCAGCGCCACACCGTCGGCGGCGCCGCCGCTGAACCGCGCGTCCTGCCACGCCGCGTACAGCCGGCCGGTCCGCCGGTCGATCGCCACGTCGGACAGGATGCTCGTGGTGTGCGAGACGTGCTCGCCCGACTCGGGGTCCTGGATGGCGATCCTCGTGCCGAAGTCGCCCACCTTCCGCGGCGCCGACCAGGTCGCGCCGCCGTCGGTCGAACGCACCGACTGCACGGTGTACTCCGACAGCCCGGGCCCGCCGCCGAACCGCACGTGCGTGTGGAGGTCGAGCAGCGAGCCGTCGTTCAGCACGGTCAGCCGGTGCCCGGTGACCATGGTGCCCTCATCCGCCGTCACGGTGGTGCGGGGCGGGCTCCAGGTCCGGCCGCCGTCCGTGCTGCGGCTGATCCAGCCCTCGTTGCGGGTGCGCTCCTCGGCCGGGAAGCGCGGCCCCGCGATGTACAGGACGTTCGGGCGGCGCGGGTCCGGCACGGCCCGCCCGGCCAGGAGCCCGCCCTGGAGCGGGTCGGTCTCCTCGGCGACGACCGCCGGCCGCGTCCACGTCCGGCCGCCGTCGTCGGAGCGGACCGCCAGGGCCGCGGAGGCGGAGTCGTCGTCCATGAAGACGCCGCCCGTCACCACGAGCCCGCCGTCGCGGGTGAACGTCGCCATGGGGTCGTCCACGTGGTCGTAGCGGCCGCCCGAGCAGCGGGTGAGGCCGGGCACGACCGAGCGCGTCCAGTGCCGGCCGCCGTCCCGGGTGACGGCGACGACCGCGCCGCGCTGGTGGTCCTGGGGCCACACGGCGGCGATGCGGCGCGGGTCGGACGGGTGGGCGGCCAGCACCGGTTCGACGGCGCCCTTGGCCAGGTGCGGGTCCAGGCTCCCCGGCGCGCAGCCGGCGAACGGGCTCGGCCCGGACAGCCGGCGCGGCCCGGGATCGGGGGCCGCGGCGGCCGGCGGCGCGGGCACGATCAGCGCCGGTGCCAGGACGGCCGTGAGGACGGCGAGGGAACGTCGCATGGTCCACTCCTTCGAGTCGGTGGACGCCATCGTGCGAGCACGGTTTCGCCCCGGTCGTCCCGCGCTCGGCGCAATGTCCCGTACTCCCGGTGGGGTAGCCGCAGCCCGTTCCGGAATCCGGCGGATTCTGTCGGTGGAGACCGGTAGATCTTGTCGGCATCCGACGGGCCGCGAGGGGTGGAGGTCGTATTCCGATGAGTTCCGGCGAACCGGGGTGGGAGGAACGGAGCGCGGTGCGCGTGGTGCCGCCCGTCCAACCGCGAAAACTGGTCAAGGTGCCGTTCGTCGAGCTGGCGGAGGGCCGGCTGCAAGGGGTCGTGTCGAGCGGTTCGGACATCGCCCGCGTGTACGTCTCGTCGATCGCGGCGGAGACGCACGACTTCAGCTGCAGCACCAACAACAACCGGCCGTGCGGCGGGGTCGGGGGCTCGTACCGGTGCAAGCACCTCAACGCGCTGATCGACGAGGCGGTCAAGCAGTACGGCCTCGAACGCGTTGCCCGCTACCTGAAGGTCGAGGCCGCGGAGGGCGACGACCTCGACCGGCTGCTCCAGGGCAGCCATGAGAAGGCGCCCGCCGCGATGGTGTTCAGCCGCTTCCTGCGGCACCTGACGTACCTGGAGGTTCCGGCGAGCCCGGAGCCCCTCACCGAGATGCACTGGTTCCCGGCCTTGGGGGCGGTCCGCTGATGCAGGGAGTACAGCTCGCCGGCCTGCCCGCCGAGGTTCCGGGCGTCGCGGAGGCGCTGGACGCGGTCGCCGGGTTCGACGCCGCTCTGGCCGGGGGACTCGCCCGGCTCGGTCCCCAGCACACCGAGGCCGTGAACGCCCTCGCCGGAGCCGTGGGCGCGTCGCCGCTCGGCACCGCGATGGCGGACGCGGTCGGCAAGCTCGCCGCCGGCTCCATCGGCGTCGCCGAGCTCACCGTGCTGGCCGGGGCCCGCGCCGCGCTGCTCGGCTCCGTCCACGACGCGCTGCTCGGCGGGCTCGACGGCGCGCTCGAACGGCCCCGTACCGCGTGGGAGGAGCCCCCCGCCGGCGGGGATCCGGCGCCCGCCAACCTGCTCGCCGGCGCCCGGTCCTGGCTGCAGGAGCTGGCCATCACGGGCTGGCGGGGCGTGGACGACGCGCTGGTGTCGGCCGCCGACCAGGCCCTCGAGGCGCTGTGGGCCGAGCCGCGGCTGCGCCGCCTCGCCGTCCTGCTCGACGGCCTGGCCGCCGAGCTGCGCGCCTCCTGCCCGGTCGCCACGATGGAGCGCGTCCCCGAACGCCGCTGGGCCGACCTGTGGACGCGCGCCGTGCTGCTCGCCCACACCGGCGGCTGGACGGGCGGCGCGGCCACCACCGTCTCCGGGCGGCTGCTGCCGCTGGGCGTGGACGTCCAGGAGCACGGGACGGCCGTCCAGGCGCAGCTGCACGCGGTCCTGGAGCCCGCCGGCGGGGGACCGGCACGGCTCGTCCGCGCCGCCGTCGCGGCCGCCAAGGTCGACTCGATCGTCGGCCCCGCGATCTGGCGGCTCCTGGAGGGGTACCCGACGCTGCTCGCGGTCCTCGCCGAGCGCCGCGCCGCCGACGTGGACGGCATGCCGCTGACCGCGGGCGGCGACCTGCTCTGGGACGAGGAGCGCGCGACGGCGGGGGAGGCCGCCGACCCGTTCGCGACGGCCCGCGTCCGGCTGCCCGCCGCCGAGGCCCCGGCCGTCCCGCCGCTCGACCGCCACCCGGTCCGGATCGCCGAGCCGGTGCTGGTCGAGGGGTACCAGGCCAAGCGCGACGGCACGTTCGACCTGAACGGCGAGACCCTCGCCGTCGACCTCGACCGGCTGCCGCCGAGCGGCCCGCTGATCGAGCAGCTCGTCAAGGCGTCCACCGCGTGCGTCGGCCTGCTCCGCTGGGACGCCGGGCGCTGGACGCTCCAGCCGCTCGCCGTACAGAGCACCGTGAAGAAGGCGCCCGTCGAGGCGCACAACGGCGACTGGGCGCTCGGCCCCACCGACCCGAAGATCGTGAAGGCGCAGGCCCGGGCCGGTGACGCGGTCTTCGTCCTGACCGAGCGCGCGGGAAGGCTGCTGCGCAAATGAGCGAGAACGAGAGCGGGAACGCGAACGGGAACGGGACCGAGAGCGACGACGTCCGGCGGCAGGTGCTGCTGTGGCGGCTCCTGGGCCGCGTGTTCCAGACCGAGGAGCAGCCCGCGCTGGAGACGGCGAGCATGGCGGTCGTGCGGGAGCGCGGGCTGCCCGCGGCGCTGCTCGACCCGGGCGTGTCCGTCGACACGGTCGTGCAGCGGTTCCCCGAGCTGGAGCCGGAGCTGCTCGACCCGCTGGCGGACGGCGACGGCGGCGACCGGGTACGGCGCACGGCGCTGGTGTCGAAACTGCTGCTGAACGCGTTCGCCACCGGCGGGGGGAGCGTCAGCGCGGCGCAGCTGTCGGCGTGGCAGCGCGACGCGGAGTGGCTGCGGCGCGCGCTCGGCGCCTGCCCCGGCGGCACCGGCGGCACCCCCGGCACCGGCGGCGAGGGGGCCGGCCAGGCGGGCGGCCCCGGCGAGGGCACCGGCCAGGCGGGCGGCGGGACGGAAGGCGCGGGCGACGGGTCGCCCGCGACCGGGCGGCGGCGGCCCGACCCCGGGCGCGGCGAAGGCGGCGGCGCCGGGATGGGCTTCGACGTCAACGAGGGCGAGCTCAACCGGATCCTTGGCGAGCTCGAAGGCGACCTGGTCTCCCGGATGCGGCTGCGCGAGGTGCTGGCCGATCCGGCGCTGGCCCGGCAGCTCACCCCGAGCATGTCGCTGGTCGAGCAGCTCCTGCGCGACAAGCACAACCTGTCCGGGGTGGCGCTGGCCAACGCCAAGGGCCTCATCCGGCGGTACGTGGAAGAGATCGCCGAGGTGCTGCGGACCCGCGTCGAGCACGCCAGCGCCGGGAAGCTCGACCGGAGCGTGCCGCCCAAGCGGGTGTACCGCAACCTCGACCTCGACCGCACCATCTGGAAGAACCTGGTCAACTACAACCCCGACGACCAGCGGCTCTACGTCGACCAGCTCTTCTACAAGCACACCGCGAAGCGCAGCACGCCGGCCCGGATGATCGTGGTGGTCGACCAGTCCGGGTCGATGGTCGACTCGATGGTCAACTGCACCATCCTGGCGTCCATCTTCGCCGGGCTGCCGAAGGTGGACGTCCACCTGATCGCGTACGACACCCGCGCGATCGACCTCACCCCGTGGGTGAACGACCCGTTCGAGGTGCTGCTGCGCACCAACCTCGGCGGCGGCAACGACGGGCCGGTCGCGATGGCCATGGCCCGCCCGAAGATCTCCGACCCGCGCAACACCGCGATGGTGTGGATCTCGGACTTCTACGAGTTCGACCGGTCCCGCCCGCTGCTGGAGGGGATCAAGGCCGTGCACGGCTCCGGTGTGAAGTTCATCCCGGTCGGCTCCGTCAACAGCTCCGGCCAGCAGAACGTGGAGCCCTGGTTCCGGCAGCGCTTCAAGGAGATGGGCACGCCCGTCATCTCCGGCCATATCGACAAGCTCGTCTTCGAGCTCAAGACCTTCCTTGGCTGACCTCGGCCCACTGCCTTGACCCAGCCTGCCCCGAACCCACCTGAGACACCCCTGGACATCGAGGAGTTCCCCCGACATGACCGATGACATGCTGCGCGCCCCGGCCGAGGTCAAGTACGCCGACGAGCTCGACTACCTGGAGTCGATCGACGACGCGCCCAAGCCGTTCTCGTGGCGGCTGAGCCCGCGGATGGTGCGCACGTTCGTCCTGGGGTCCGAGCGCTCCGACGGCCTCGACCGGGAGATCCCGCAGAAGTGGTTCGGCGACCGGACGTTCGTCGAGCGCGCGATCGTCACGCTCGCGTCCGACCGCGGGCTGCTGCTGATCGGCGACCCGGGCACCGGCAAGTCCTGGCTGGCCGAGCTGCTGTCGGCGGCGATCAGCCGCAACTCGACGCTGGTCGTGCAGGGCACCGCCGGCACCACCGAGGACCACATCAAGTACTCCTGGAACGTCTCCATGGTGATCGCCAAGGGGCAGTCCCGGGAGTCGATGATCCCGTCCCCGATCATGACCGCGATGGAGCGCGGGGTGATCGGGCGGTTCGAGGAGCTGACCCGTTCCACCAGCGACGTGCAGGACGCGCTGATCTCGATCCTGTCGGAGAAGTACGTCTCCATCCCCGAGCTGGACACCGACAACACCGTGTTCGCCCAGCCGGGCTTCTCCATCATCGCGACGGCCAACAGCCGCGACCGGGGCGTGAACGACCTGTCCTCGGCGCTCAAGCGGCGCTTCAACTTCGTCCGCATCCCGGTGGTGACCAGCAAGAAGGCCGAGTCGGAGATCGTCCGGTTCCGTACCACGGAGCTGCTGAAGAGGCACCAGATGGAGCTGGAGGTGGCGCCGTCGCTGCTGGAGGTGCTGCTGCAGAGCTTCGCCGACCTGCGCGCCGCCGCCGCGTCCGCCAGCAGCGACGACGAGAAGCTGGAGTCGGCGCTGTCGACGGCCGAGCAGATCGGCGTGCTGGAGGACGCGATCCTGCACAGCCAGTTCTTCGGCGAGCGCGAGCTGCGCGCCGAGACGCTGGCGTCCTCGCTGGTCGGGTCGCTGGCCCGCCGCACCCCGGAGGACCTGGCCATCCTGAACAAGTTCTGGCACGGCGTCGTCGAGCCGCGCAGCAAGAAGGAGGAGGGCGCGTGGCAGGGCTTCCTGGAGGGCGGCCGCGAAGCGCTGGCGAAGCTGTCGTGACGGCCCCGGCGACCGAACTGGAGGGCGTGGCCGCGGGGCCGTTCGGGGCGCTGCGGGAGCAGCTGCTCGGCGCGGCCGAGCGGTTCGGCTCCGGCCCGGTGACGGAGATCCTGGAGGGGCTGGTCGAGGACGTCGACCGGGCTCTGCGCGAGCCGCTGGAGATCTTCCCGGTGTGCCACCACTCGCCGTCCTCGGCGACGGCGATGGCCCGCCGGCTGCGGGAGAAGCGGCCGAAGGTCGTCTACCTGGAGCTGTGCGAGGACATGCGGCCGCTCCTGGACGAGCTGCACAACTGCAAGTTGCCGGTGGCGCTGCAGTCGTTCGCGACCGACCTCGACGGCTTCCCGACGAAGTGGGCGCCGCTGAGCGTGGTCGCGCCGATCACCGAGGCGTCCGCGGAGTACCAGGCGATCTCGTACGCGCTCACCACGCCCGGCGTGGAGCTGGTCCTGGTGGACCGCTCGACCGACCACGTCTTCCAGTGGGCGCCGCGCGAAGACGGCGCCGACGGCACCGACGGCGCGGAGAAGGAGCAGGAGAGCGGCGCGGGCGGCCAGGCCGAGGACGACGAGACGGCGCTGCACGGCGACGCGGTCGGCGTCGAGATCGGCGACCTGCGGCCCCGCTTCGCCGAGCTGGAGGAGCACCTGCTCCACCACGGCAAGGTGCGGCACTGGTCGGAGTGGTGGGACCAGTACGTCGAGCAGCCGCTCGTCGACGCCGACCACGACACGTACCGCCAGGTCATGGTGCTGATCGGCAGCCTGTTCCGGCGGCTGCGGCCGGAGGGCTCGGACCGTACCGCCGTGGACGAGGACCGCGAGCGCTACATGTGGACGCGGATGCGCGAGCACCTGGCGTCCTCCGGCGCGGACCCGGCCGAGTGCCTGTACGTGTGCGGCGCCTTCCACGCGGCGAGCCGGGTGGAGGAGTTCGGGCTGCACGGCGCGGCCGGCTCGTTCGAGATCACGCCTCGTACGGGGACGCGGTGGCAGTACGGGCTGATCCCGTCCAGCCATTCGGCGATCGAGGCGCAGTTCGGGCTGGCGCCGGGCTCGGTGTCGATCGCCGCCGCGACGTGGGCGAAGGCGCTGCGGCGCAGCGGCCTGAAGCCGTTCCGGCTGGGCGGCAGGCCGCCGGCGAGGAAGAAGGCGGCGCCGGTGCCGCCCGCGCCGGCGGTGACCGACCGGCTGTCGGGCTTCCTGACGGCCGCGCCCGCGCCGGACGGCCTGGACGAGCAGGAGCTGCTCGGCTGGTGCGTCGACATCGTCCGGCTGGCCCGCAAGAACGGCTACGCCTCCAGCACCGCCGACGCCATCGCGGTGTACGAGACGTCGATCCTGCTGGCCGGGGTCCGCGGGCGGCGGCGGCCGACGCCGTACGACTTCCAGGACGCGGCCGTCACCTGCATCGAGAAGGACGCGGTGCCGGGCCGCCGCGACATCGCGCGGCTGTGCGAGATCCTGCTCGGCGGCGACCGGGTGGGCGAGGTCGGGTACGACGCGCTGCCGCCGCTGGCCCGCGACGTCCTCGACCGGCTGGCGCCGCTGGGTCTCGACCTGGAGAAGCGCACGATCCAGCGGGCGCTGCTGAACCTGGACGCCGATCCGCGCCTGCGGCCGTGCTCGGACCTGCTCTGGATCCTGCGCCGGCTGGTGCCGGGCGACGCCGTCCGGCCCATCATGGGCTCGCGGCGGCTCGGCGAGCGCTCCATCCAGGAGAGCTGGGACCTGGCGATCGGCCGGAACATGCGCTCGGTCGTCGAGCTGGGCTACGAGGGCGTCACCGTCGAGCAGGTCCTGGAGCAGCGGCTGCGCAAGGCGGTGTACGGGCCGCGCGCGACCGCGGCCGTCGCGCTCGCCGCGGTGGAGGACGCCATCCTCTACCTGGGCACCCGGCGGCTCACCGACGAGCTGGGCGCCCGCGCGGTCGAGCTCCTCGCCGCCGAGCGCACGGTGGACGACGCGCCCGAGGTGCTGCGCCGCGTCCGGCGGCTGCTGACCCACTACCAGATGACCGAGCCCGAGCTGCCGGGATGGTGCCAGGACTTCGTCACCGCCGGGTACGCGCACTACTGCACGCTGCTGCCGTCCGCGTTCACCGACGACGACACCGGCGTGCGGCAGGTGGCGGCGATGCTGGGATTCCTGCTCGGGATGGAGAGCCTGGCGCTGTCCCTCGGCTGCGACCACACCCAGCTGGAGCTGGCGGTCCAGCAGTCGCATCCGGAGTCGCCGGCCAAGGTCGCCCTGCTCTGGGCGGCGCAGACCCAGCTGGGGGTGCTGCCGCTGGACGAGTTGCGGCGCCGGTGCGACGAGCTGCTGGACAACCCGCTGGTCGTCCCGTCGTTCCCGCTCTACCTGAGCGGCTTCATGCAGGCCCTGGAGCCCGTCCCGGCGCTCGCGTCGCTGGTGGTGGAGGTGCTGTCGAAGGCGTTCGCCCGGCTGCCCGACACGGTCCTGCTCCCGTGGCTGCCGAAGCTGATCACCAGGCTGAAGGACCACGCGGCGGAGATGGTGCCGGTGCTGATCAGGGAGGCGGGCCGCACGTTCCCCGCCACCCTGGCGGCGCTGGACACCTGGACCCCGCCCTGGACGGCCGCGCCGCCCGCCGCCGGCCCCGGCGCCGGTCCGTCCGATGCCGTACGGGACGGCGGCCCGGCCGGTGACCTCCTGGCCGCGCATCCGGCCGCCTGCGGCGCGGTGGCGTCCCTGCTGGGGCTCCCGCCCGACTGGCCGGTCGCGGCGGAGGCGACGGGGGCGGCCCCCGGTTCGGCCCTCCTGGCCGAGCACCCGGCGACCGCCGGCGCGGTCGCCGCCCTCCTCGCCTGAACGCGAGGCCGCGAGCCCCGGACCGGCCGCCCGGCCGGTCCGGGGCTCGCGGCACGCCGGGTGCCGGGTCCAGTTCCGCAAAGTTCGCTCAATGTCCGGATCCGGACGGAACTTTGCGATACCTCCCGTAAGTCTTACTGACGAGTACCTCGCGCGAACCACCCCGCGCACCCCGCGAAACCCCGCCGCACGAGCACCCCGCGGACAGGGGGGCCGTCACGAGTGGACGGCCTCCGGAGAACGGGAGTTTCCAGGGGGAAATCCATGCCCGGAACGAGGGTGTACGACGTCGTGGCGATGCACGTCCCCATCGTCTACGACGCTCACGGGGACCACGACCGCGATGGGATGATCTTCACGCTGGCCGCGCACGAGGCGGCGCTGGCCGAGGTCCGGGAGAGCTTCCCGCGGCCCTTTCCGGACCCGCTGACCGAGCCGGAGCGGCTTCCGGAGCCGCATCCGCTGGTGCGCCCGCTGGTCCTGCGGGCCCGCGCCGGCGAGCGGATCGTCGTACGGTTCCGCAACGAGCTGCGGCGCCGCGCCGGGATCCACACGCAGGGGGTCGGGTACCGGGTCGCGGACGCCGACGGCGGGGCGGTCGGCCGCAACCCGGACTCGGCGGTCGAGCCGGGCGGCAGCACCACCTACGAATGGGACGCCGCGGAGGAGGGCGTCTTCTTCTTCGGCGACCTCGCCGACCTGCGCGGCGACGAGCACGGCTCCCAGGCGCACGGCCTGTTCGGCGCGCTCGTCGTGGAGCCGGAGGGCGCCACCTGGACGGATCCGGTGACCGGCGCGCCGCTGCTGGACGGGCTCTACGCCGACGTCCACGTACCCGGGGAGCCGAGCTTCCGCGAGTACGCGCTGTTCATGCAGGACGAGACGCCGAACCACAACCCGGTCCTGCCGCCGCACCCGCTGTACGAGTGCGAGCGCCCCCGGCCGCACACGCACTCGCCCGCGGCCGGCGGGGAGCGGATCGCCCCGGTCTTCTTCCCCGACCACGACGACGACCACGGGGAGCATGGGGAGGCCGGGGAGCACGGGGAGAACGAGCACGCCGCCTCGATGATGCTCATGAGCTACCGCACCGAGCCGATGGGCTGGCGCGCCCTCGCGTACGAGCGGCTGCTGGAGGAGGGCGCGATCGACCCGGTACGGGACGCGGTCGTCGGCGAGGAGCAGCACCACAGCTCCTGGCTGTTCGGCGACCCGGCGACGCCGGTCTTCCGCGCGTACCGCGGCGACCCCGCCAAGATCAGGGTGGTGCACGCCGGGGTGAAGGAGACCCATGTCTTCCACCTGCACCTGCACCAGTGGCGGGCCGTCCCGGGCCACGACGAGTCGCCCATCATCGACTCGATCACCATCGGCCCGCAGCAGGCGTTCACGATCGAGCCGATCGGCGGTGCCGGGTCGGCGCAGCGGGCGACCGGGGACATCATCTTCCACTGCCACCTGTATCCGCACTTCCACTCGGGGATGTGGGGGATGTGGCGGGTCTTCGACGTCCTCCAGGAGGGCGCCGGCGCGTACCCGGACGGTACGCCGATCGCGCCGCTCCGCCCGCTGCCCGGCCAGGCCGCTCCGCCCGCTCCCACCGCCGAGCGGCCGGGCTTCCCGGCGTTCCTGGACGGGACGTTCCCGCAGAAGTCGCCCCGGCCGCCGCGCACGCCCGGGATGCCGGAGGGGATGGGCCGGGAGCCGTCCGCGCTGGAGCGGGCCGCGTTCGTGGCGGACCCGCGGCCGGGCGAGGCGTTCACGAAGGTGACCCCGGACGGGGACGCGCCGGTGCGCCGCTACCACCTCGTCGTCCTCCAGGGGACGCTGCACTACTACGAGAGCCACGGCCACGGCGACGACGGCGGGCACGGCGACACCTGGCACGACCACCGCGGCGTGTTCTACGTGCTGAAGGAGGAGATCGACGCCGCCGGCGGGGTCGCGAACTTCCAGCGCGAGCTGGAGGAGGGCACCAGGAAGATTGAGCCGATCGCGATCCGCGCGCGCAAGGGGGAGATCCTCGAACTCACCCTGACCAACGAGCTGCCGCCCGGCTGCCACGAGGAGACCCCGTTCGACGCGGTGCTGCCGTTCCAGCCGGAGTGCGGGCTGCACGTCCACCTGGTGAAGTTCGATCCGCTGGTGGCGGACGGCGCCAGCGTCGGCTGGAACTACCTGTCCGGTACGACCACGCCCGACGCGGGTGAGGAGGACAACGCGCGCTACAACTCCTGGGTCTACCGGTGGTACTGCGACGAGGAGTTCGGCGTCGTCTTCTTCCACGACCACCTGCTGGCCAACGAGCGGCAGCGGCACGGCCTGTTCGGCTCCATGATCGCCGAGCCGGAGGGCGCCGTCTGGGTCGATCCGCACGACCACGGCCGGGAGGTCCGCAACGCGGCCCAGGCCGTCGTGCGGCTGCCGGACGGGAGCGCGTTCCGCGAGCAGGTGGTCCCGGTGGCGGACTTCGTCCCGCTGTTCGAGCACGGCGCCGGCGAGACGGGCGACCCGATCAACCCGCCGGCGTTCCCCGGATCGCTCGACGACCAGGGCACCATGGCCGTCGGCTACCGCTGCGCGCCGCTGCACGAGCGCCCCGGCGACCCGTCCGACTGGTTCTCCAGCGCCGCGCACGGCGACCCGGGGACGCCGCTGCTGCGCGGCTACCCGGGGGAGCGGCTGCGCGTACGGCTCTACCAGGGCTCGCACGAGGAGCAGCACGGCTTCACCATGCACGGGATGCGCTGGCGCGCCTGGCGCGACGACCCGGCGTCACCGCTGCGCACGCAGCAGACGATCGGGATCTCCGAGGCGTTCAGCCTGCACATCGACGAGCCGCACGGGCCCGGCGACTACCTGTGGGCGTTCTCGGCCATCGACGACACCTGGCTGGGGTCCTGGGGGCTGTTCCGCCTGCACGAGGAGGAGCAGGCGGACCTGCCGCCGCTGCCCGGCGCGTTCGGGGAACCGGCGGGCGGCCCGCCGCCGTTCGATCCGCGCGCGGCGCGCCGGTACCACGTCCGGGCGGTCGCCCGCGAGATCCACTACAGCGACCGGCGCAGCGACCCGTTCGGGCTGGCCTACGTCCTCGACGGCACGGACGACCCGGACGGGCCGCTCGTCATCCGCTGCCGGGCGGGCGAATGGGTGGAGGTGACGCTCAGCAACGAGGTGGACGTGCCGCCGGAGCCGACGCCGTACGACCCGCCGCTGCCGGCGCTCGACGACCCGGCGGACCGCGAGGTGTCGCCACGGGTGTCGCTGCACCCGGTGGGCCCGCTGCGCTACGACGTCCGGACGAGCGACGGCGCCAACGTGGGCCGCAACGCGAACGGCACGGTCAAGCCGGGGGACGCGGCCACGTACCGCTGGTACGCCGACACCCCGGGCGTGGTCGTCCTGGAGGACCGCGCCGACCTCCGCACCCACCGGCACCGCGGCCTGGTCGGCGCCCTCGTGGTGGAGCCCGCCGGCGCCACCCCGTACCCGGCGGACTCCACCGGGGACGGCTGGAGCGGCGACCGGGCGATCGTCCGGAGCCCGGGCGGTGAGGACGTCCACGAGCTGGTCCTGGTGCTCCAGGACGGGGTGCGCCAGTACCACCATGGCGACCCGACCCAGCCGGTGACCGATCTGGAGGACGAGCCCGAGGACTCGGGGCAGAAGGCGTTCAACTACCGCAGCGCCCACCTGTTCCCGCCGAGCCCGTCCCTGGCCGTTCCCGACCCGGGGACGCCGGTGCTGCGCTGCCGGCGCGGCGACCTCGTCCGCGTCCACCTGGCGGTGGCGGCCGACCGGCCGCGCAACCACACGTTCCACATCCACGGGCAGACGTGGCCCATGGAGGAGCACCTGGACGGGCCGCGAGTCGGGGCGATCGGCGGCCTGACCAACGGCACCGTGCGGTCGCTGACGTTCAGGGCCGGGGCGCGCGGTGACTACGCGTACCGGACGGGCGTGTGGCGGTGGGCGCTGACCGAAGGGCTGTGGGGCCTGATCCGCGTCCGCTGACCCTCGCCGGACGGACGTGTGCCGCGGCGCAGTGCGGCGCCGCGGCACACGTTCCGCTATGGACTCCGGGACTACTCGCGGATGCCCATGCCCTCGACCGGCGGGGTGCGCAGCAGCCGGCCGATCGGCAGGATCGTGGACACCAGCGCCAGCGCGACGGTCCCCCCGATGATGATCACCCAGCCCAACGGCGGGACGTACGGTACGGGCTGGCCCGCGATCGCGTTGACGATCGACGACAGCGTCACCGCCGCGATCGCGACGCCGATGGTGAGCGCCACGCCCAGCAGGGCGGCCTGCTCGGCGTTCGCCATCCGCTTCACCTGGCGGCGGGTCACCCCGACCAGGCGCAGCAGCGACAGCTCACGCGTCCGGGCCAGCGCCGCCATGATCAGCGTGTTGGCGGCCGCGAGCACCGCGTACCCGACCAGCACGGCGACCAGCTGCTTGTTCAGCCAGGAACTGATCGCCAGGTCCTTGGCCAGCTCGCCGGTGAACCGATCGGTGCCGGTGACGGTGGCCGACGGGTACGCGCTCGCGAGCCTCGCCAGGGCGGGCCCGACGTTCGCCTTCGGGTCGCTGCGGATCAGGACGTGGTCGTCGAGTCCGGTGGCGGTGTGCCCGGCCAGCGTCGCGTTGCTCAGCGTGACGTCGCCGAAGCCGAAGTTCCGCTCGTAGATCGCGACGACCTTCAGCTCGACCGGCGTGCCGTCGCCGAGCCACAGCTCGGCGGTGCCGCCGAGCTTCCAGCCCGAGGAGTCCGCCTGGGACGAGGACACCGCCACGGTGCCGGCCCGCAGGTCGTCCAGCCTGCCGGACGTCACCTTCAGGTCCATGGTCCGGCTCGCGCCCGGCCCGTCGA
Source organism: Spirillospora sp. NPDC029432 (assembly GCF_040703975.1). Taxonomy (NCBI): domain Bacteria; kingdom Bacillati; phylum Actinomycetota; class Actinomycetes; order Streptosporangiales; family Thermomonosporaceae; genus Spirillospora; species Spirillospora sp. NPDC029432. Next base: position 5,284 of record NZ_JBEZWH010000042.1, on the reverse strand, counting down.
CGCCCTGCGCCACCACCGTCATGCCTTCGCCCATGAAGGGGACGATCACCGAGGTGCGGCGGACGCCGGTCGCGGCGAGCACCCCCGGGATCCGGCGGGCCTGCTCGGCCGCCGCCGCGGGCAGCCCGGCGCCGCCGACCAGCGCGTGCTGGGCGATCGTGCCCTCCTTGCTCTGGACCACCGTCTGGTGCTGCACGTTGTCCTGGAGGAACCAGACGGTGCCGCCGAACCCGACGGAGAGCACCAGCGCGGTCAGCACGGCGACCATGCCGCGCGCGTTGGCCCGCAGGTTCGCGGCGGCCAGGTAGCCGCTGGTGCCGAAGGCGGCCCGCAGCACGGGGGCCAGCGCCACCGCCGCGGCCTTGTTGATCCACGGTGCGAGCAGCGCGATCGCCAGCACGAACGTGTACAACATGCCCACGGCGGCGCCCATGGCGGTCTGGCCGTTGGTGCCGCCGGCGACCGCGATCAGGCCCACCGCGCCGCCGAGGGTGGCGAGCCCGGCCATCACCCGGATCCGGCCGCCCAGCGCCGCCTCCACGGCCGCCTCGCCGAGCGCCTCGGTCGGCTTGATGCGGGCGGTGCGCCGCGCGGCGATCCAGGCCGAGACCAGCGCGATGGCGGCCACCGCCACCACCACGACCGGCGCGGCCAGGAACCCGGCGCTCATGGGGAAGCCCTCGGGGACGAAGCCGCGGGTCCCGAGCTCGCTCCAGATCCAGCGCGCGCCGAGCATGCCGAGCGGGACGCCGATCACCGCGCCGAGCACGCTCAGCATGCCCACCTCGCCGAGGATCAGCGCCCGCACCTGGTTCGGGGTCGCCGCGATGGCCCGCAGCAGGGCGAAGTCGCGGCGGCGGTGCCGGACCGACAGGCCGACCGTCGCGGCGACCACGAAACCGATGATCAGCGCGGCGTAGCCGCCGAACGCGCCGCCGGCCTCCACGACGAAGGCCTTCGCGGCGCCCGTCTCGGGCCGCTCGGCCAGGCTCCGGGCGTCCCCCGTGTACGCCTTCGCGCCGGCGCCCTTCGCGAGCCGCTCCAGCGCGGCGGTCACGGCCGCCTCGTCCGCGCCCTTCGCGGTGCGCACGCCGATGGCGTCGACCCTGCCCCGGTGCGGGTCGAGCCGGGCGGCCTGCGCGTCGGTGAAGAACAGCGCCGCCTGCGGCCCCGCCCCGCCGGACGCCTTCACGACACCGCTCACCCGGAGTTGCCGGACGGTCCCTCCGGTGAGGACGGCCGTGGTGGCGCCGGGCCGCAGCCTCCCGGCAGCGGCGAGCCGCTCGTCCACGGCGACCTCGCCGTCGAGCCGCGGCGCGGTGCCCGACACCACCTTGTACGGGGCGAGCGCCGCGCTGCTCCAGCCGTGCCCGGCGGCCGGCACCTTCGGCGCGCCCGCCGCCGCGACCGGGATCGTCCGGTCCGCCACGGCGCTCGCCACGCCGGGCACGGCGGCGACCTCGCCGACCAGCGATTCCGGGACGCCGCCGCGCTCGGGCAGCGTCAGCGTGCTGGTCTCGGTCTCGCCGAACATCTCGTTCTCGATGGTGAGGTCGCGCTGTGCGACCACCGCGAAGGCGGCGCCGTACCGCTGCGGCTCCCCCTTGTGCAGCAGCCCCGACTCCACGAGGATCCCGCACACCGTGAGGATCATGACGCCGGCGGCCAGCGCGAGCAGAGTCGCGACGAAGTTTCCCTTGCGGTACCGCAGCATCCGTGCGGCCAGTTCCAGCACGGGTCAGCCCTCCCGGTTCGGAACGGGCTGCTGCTGCCGCGGCTGCCGGCGGTCGAGCATCGCCAGCTGCTCCGCGATCCGCTGGACGCCCGGCTGCGGCATGTCCCGCACGATCCGCCCGTCGGCGAGGACCATGACCCGGTTGGCGTACGACGCGGCGACCGGGTCGTGGGTCACCATGATCACGGTCTGCCCGGCGTCGTCGACCACCGCCCGCAGCAGCGCCAGCACCTCCGCCGCCGTCCGCGTGTCCAGCGCGCCGGTCGGCTCGTCGCAGAAGATCACCTCGGGCCGCGTGACGAGCGCCCGGGCGATCGCCACCCGCTGCTGCTGGCCGCCCGACAGCTCCGCGGGCCGGTGCCCGAGCCGATGGCTCAGCCCGACCCGGTCGATCACCTCGGCCAGCCAGGCCGGATCCGGCCGCTTGCCGGACAGCCGCGACGGCAGCAGGATGTTCTGCTCGACGGTGAGCGCGCCCACCAGGTTGAACGCCTGGAAGATGAACCCGACCCGGTCGCGGCGCAGCTCGGTCAGCCGCTTCTCCGACATGGTGGACAGGTCGGTCGAGCCGATCCGCACCCGTCCCGAGCCGGGCCGGTCCAGCCCGGCCGCGCAGTGCAGCAGCGTGCTCTTGCCGGAGCCGGACGGCCCCATCACCGCCGTCATCGTCCCCCGCAGGAACCAGGCGCTCACCTCGGCCAGCGCCACGACCGGCTGGTCGCCACCGCCGTACGTCTTGCTGACACCTTCGATACTGACGGCGTTATCGGCCGCGGGCACTGACATGGGGAATTACCTTCCGGGGGAGTCACCTGCGAAGGCCTCCGACGCTATGGAGATCATCGACGCCGGACAATGCAGCCTGTGGCCCATGCGCGGTAGTGCAGGCACTACCAGGCGCTCCGGCCGGTGACGGCCCGTGGCACGCGGCGGGGGCACCCGGGGGTGCCCGGCGGGGGTGCCCGGCGGCCCGGACGTACACGTCCGCCCGCCCGGAAATGAGTGCCGGGCCCGATGGTGACAGGCTCGGTAAGGGGCCATAGTGGAGGAGAGTCAAGGGAGGACTCGACGTCCGCCGCGCCCCGCCCGCGGGCCCCGCCATCCCGGCGCGCACCTTTAAACACGCCGATTCCGGGCATCACGCCGCAGCCGCCCCGCACCCCGCGCGCCCTCCGACCGGAGACACCGATGACCCGTAACGCGACCCACCGCGACCACCACGATCACCACCGTGACCACAAGCGCGACCACAAGCACGACCATCACCATGACGGCCTGCTCGACACGGTCACCCTGCCCCTCACCGGCTGGACCGCCCGCCTCTACCACCAGGACGGCCACCCCACCCGGCTCGTCCTGGACCCGGGCGGCGGCACCCCCGTGACCCACGCCCTGCACGGCCGGACCGACCCGGACCCGGACCGCCTCGTCCTCGGCGGCCACCACGTCCGCCTCGCCCGCCCCTTCGGCCCGTCCGCCGTGGGAACGATCACCCTGGCCTGCGGCATGACCGGCGGCGACCCGGTGGACGTCGCGTTCCTCCAGCCGCGCCCCTGGCTCCCCGCCCGCCTCCGCAAGGTCCGGCCGGTGATCCTCGCCGGCCACGTCTGGCTGGCCGAACACCCCGGCCACTACCAGGACGTCCGCGCCGCCACGCCCACCCACACCACCACCCGCGCCCTCTGACGGAGGACGGCGGCCGGCCGGGGATCAGGGGAACACGAAGCTCCCCGACCAGTGGCCCCATTTGGAGGTCTTGACGCCGTTGCGCCGCGCCGAGCCGTACCCGCCCTGCCCGGGACGGATCTCGAAGGTGACGGGGCCGCCGTCCCTGAGGGTGATGAGGCCGGCGTGGACGGCGGCGAGGCCGATCGAGGAGTCGTCGGTGTAGACGCCGTCCCCCCAGACCTTGCCGGCGCCGTGGGCCTTTCCCCTGGGCGGGAAGACGAACGTGAAGCGCTCGTGGTCGCGGCCGCGGAACGTCGCCGCCGTGGCGCTCCAGTCCGCCGGGCCGAGGAAGACCGGCTCCCCGGGCGGCGGCGCCGGCCGTGCCGGCTCCTGGCGTTCGGGGAACGTGAAGCTGCCCCGCCAGGGCCCCCAGCCGGCACTCCTGACGCCGTTGCGCTCCCGCGAGCCGTAGTACAGCCGCCCGGGACGGGGCGTGAACGTGACGGGGCCGCCGTGCCGGAGCGTGATGAGGCCGGCGTGGACGGCGGCGAGGCCGATCGAGGAGTCGTCGGTGTAGACGCCGTCCCCCCAGACGTGCCCGGCTTCGGCGACGCTCCCGCCGGGCGGGAGGACGAAGGTGAACGACTCCTGGTCGCGGCCGCGGAACGCCGCCGCCGTGGCGCTCCAGCCGGCGCGGCCCAGAAAGATCGACTCCGGGTCTCCGGCGGGCGGCGGCGGGTCCGCCGGCTCCAGGCGCCGCGTCCGCTGCACGGGCGGGACCCCTCCTGAGGTGGCGGCGCGCAGCCGGGCGGCGACCGCCGCGGCGTCGTCCGGGCGCTGCGCGGGGCTCTTGGCCAGCAGCTCCATGAGGATTCTGTCCAGCTCGGGCGGGATGCCGGCGCGCAGCGCGCTCGGCGGGTCCGGCGTCCTGGACAGGTGCCCCGCCAGGACCGCCAGATGCGTCTCCCCGGTGAACGGCGGGCTTCCGGTGAGCAGGTGGTAGAGCGTGCAGCCCAGCGAGTACAGGTCCGCGCGGCCGTCCACCGGCTCGTTCGACAGCTGCTCGGGGGCCGCGTACGCCAGGGAGGCGTACCCCTGGGCGGTCACGCTGGCGGTGGCGCCGGCGGCGCGCGCGATGCCGAAGTCGCAGACCTTGATGCGGCGGCCGTCCACGAGCATGAGGTTGGCGGGCTTGATGTCCCGGTGGACGATGCCCGCGCCGTGCGCCGCCGCGAGCGCGTCGGCCACCTGCGCGCCCCACTCCGCGACCTCGGCGGTGTCGAGCCCCTGCGGGTGCTCGGCCAGCACCGCCGCCAGGTTGCGGCCGGGGAGCAGTTCCATCACCACGTACCGGTACGAGGAGTCGATCCCGAAGTCGTGCACCACGGTGATCCCCGGATGCGCCAGCCGCGCCCCGAGCTTGGCCTCGCGCTCGAAGAGCCGGACGGCCTGCGCGTCCCCGTCCACGGTGCCGAGCAGGATCTTCACCGCCACGCCGCGTTCCAGGCGCTCGTCCACGCCCCGCCAGACCTCGCCGAAACCGCCCGCGCCCAGCGTCTCGATCAGCCGGTACCGTCCCGCCAGCACTCGCCCCGGATCGATCATCCGTCACCTTCCGTACGTAGGCGTGATCAGGCCGACGGCGCCCAACGCTACGACATGGCCGCCGGTCCGGCCCGGTCAGACGGCCATCGTCGTACATCTGAGATGCGCCTGAACGGGGTGACAACCGGGCCGCCGGGCTGCAAGGCTTCTGCCGCACCTCGCTCGCCCCGTCGCTCGCCCCGTCGCGAAGGCTCGGCGACGTCATCGCCGCCTGCGAGTGCGAGTCGGGCTGCCCGTCCTGCATCCAGTCGCCCAAGTGCGGCAACGGCAACGACC